>NZ_JAEDOU010000010.1:0-120270 GCF_017872515.1 Ruegeria sp. HKCCE3926
GAAACCTCGTCTGCACATGCCCCCCAATGGACGCATACGCAGACGCCGCGGAATAACAGCAACAACCCCGCCGAGTTTCGGCGGGGTTTTTCGCCAATCGGAAACTCATGTTCTGATTTGTGCCCTCTTTGGATGTCGTTTTTACCCAGCAAAGCGTCTTTTTCGCTTGCTGCGGGTGCGAAGGGCCCATAGCTCTGTGCGTGGGACACCCCTCCCCAACGAGGGGCGTGTATCTGGAAGGGTAATACAGATGAGCACTCAAAAACCGGCGACGCGGCCGGCCAATCCGCGTTTTTCCTCGGGCCCTTGCGCCAAACCCCCCACATTTGATCTGACCAAACTGGCCGATGCCGCCTTGGGACGCTCGCACCGTGCCGCCGTTGGCAAGGACAAGCTGAAAGCGGCCATCGAAGGCACGCGCGAGGTGCTTGGCATTCCGGCAGATTACAGGATCGGCATTGTTCCCGCCTCGGACACGGGCGCGGTTGAGATGGCTCTTTGGTCGCTATTGGGCGAACGCAAGGTCGAGATGCTGGCGTGGGAAAGCTTTGGGTCCGGTTGGGTGACCGATGTGGTCAAGCAGCTTAAGATCGACGCCGAGGTGAAGACCGCCGATTACGGACAGATCGTGGATCTGGCATCGGTCGATTTCGCCAATGACGTGGTCTTTACGTGGAATGGCACCACCTCGGGCGTGCGCGTGCCGAATGGCGACTGGATCGCCGATGATCGTCAGGGTCTGACGATCTGCGACGCAACCTCGGCTGCCTTTGCGATGGACCTGCCCTGGGACAAGCTGGATGTGACCACCTTCAGCTGGCAGAAGGTTCTGGGCGGTGAGGCCGCGCATGGGATGCTGATCCTGTCGCCGCGCGCCGTTGAACGTCTGGAGAGCTACACCCCTGCATGGCCGCTGCCCAAGATTTTCCGCCTGACCAAGGGTGGCAAGCTGATCGAAGGCATCTTTACCGGGGCGACGATCAACACGCCGTCGATGCTGGCGGTTGAGGATTATCTGTTTGCACTGGATTGGGCGCGCTCGGTGGGCGGTCTGAAGGGCCTTACAGCCCGCGCGAACGCCAATGCCGATGCAGTGCATGCGTTCTGCGACCGGAACGACTGGATCGAAAACCTGGCCGCAGACGCTGCGACGCGGTCGAACACATCCGTCTGTCTGAAATTCACCGACGCCCGAATTCAGGACGGCGCAAGCTTTGCCAAGGCTGTGGCCAAGCGGCTGGAGTCCGAGAATATCGCGCTGGACATCGGTGCCTATCGCGACGCGCCTGCGGGCTTGCGGATCTGGTGCGGCGGTACGGTCGAGACCTCGGACATCGAAGCGATGCTGCCTTGGCTAGCATGGGCCTTTGAGGCCGAAATCGCGGCGCAGACAGAAGCCGCCTGATCGCATCCCATCTCCACCGGGCCGCATCGGCCCGGACCTCTCAATACATTCAAGGACCACAAACATGGCTCCCAAAGTACTCGTTTCCGACAAACTCAGCGAAACCGCCGTTCAGATTTTCCGTGATCGCGGCATCGACGTGGATTTCATGCCCGATCTGGGCAAGGACAAGGACAAGTTGGCCGAGGTGATCGGCCAGTATGATGGTCTTGCCATCCGCTCGGCCACCAAGGTCACGCCGACCATTCTCGAAAAAGCCGACAAGCTGAAGGTGATCGGCCGCGCTGGAATTGGCACTGACAATATCGACAAGGAAGCGGCGTCGAAAAAAGGTGTGATCGTGATGAACACGCCATTCGGCAACATGATCACCACTGCCGAACACGCCATTGCGATGATGTTTGCCGTGGCGCGGCAGATCCCCGAGGCCTCGACTTCGACCCATGCGGGCAAGTGGGAAAAGTCCAAGTTCATGGGGATCGAGCTGACCAACAAGACGCTCGGCGTCATTGGTGCGGGGAACATCGGTGGCATCGTGTGCGAGCGCGCGCTTGGCCTGAAGATGAAAGTCATCGCCTATGATCCCTATCTGGGCGAAGAGAAAGCCGCCAAGATGGGCGTGGAAAAGGTAGAGCTGGACGAGTTGCTGTCCCGCGCCGACTTCATCACCCTGCACGTGCCGCTGACGGATCAGACCCGCAATATTCTGAGCCGTGAGAACCTTGCCAAGACCAAGAAAGGCGTGCGCATCATCAACTGTGCTCGGGGTGGTCTGGTCGATGAGGAGGCCTTGGCCGAGGCGCTGCAATCCGGTCACGTTGCGGGCGCCGCGTTTGACGTGTTCGGTGAGGAACCCGCCAAGGACAACCCCCTGTTCAATCTGCCCAACGTGGTCTGCACGCCGCATCTTGGTGCAGCAACGACCGAAGCGCAGGAGAATGTGGCGCTGCAAGTGGCCGAGCAGATCTCGAACTATCTGCTGACAGGTGCGGTCGAGAACGCTTTGAACATGCCCAGTGTAACGGCGGAAGAAGCCAAGGTGATGGGGCCGTGGATCAAGCTGGCCGGCCATCTGGGCAGCTTCATCGGCCAGATGACGGATGAGCCGGTCAAGGCGATCAATATCCTGTATGATGGTGTGGCCGCTGAAATGAATCTGGCGGCGTTGAACTGCTCGGTGGTTGCCGGGATCATGAAAAAGTTCAACCCCGAGGTGAACATGGTGTCGGCCCCGGTTGTCGCCAAGGAACGTGGGATCAAGATCTCGACCACCAATCAGGACAAATCGGGTGCGTTTGAGGGCTATATCAAAGTCACCGTTGTGACCGACAAGCGCGAGCGTTCTATCGGCGGCACTGTGTTCAGCGACGGCAAACCGCGGTTCATCCAGATCAAGGGCATCAATATCGACGCCGAGGTCGGTGCCCATATGCTCTACACCACCAACGAAGACGTGCCGGGCATCATCGGTGCTTTGGGGCAGACCATGGGCGAGAACAACGTCAACATCGCGAACTTTACCCTAGGTCGATCCGAGGCCGGAGGAGAAGCGATTGCGTTGCTTTATGTCGACGAACCCGTTCCGGCCGAGGCACGCGCCAAGCTGGCGGAAACGGGTCTGTTCACGCAGATCAAGCCGCTGGAATTTGATGTCACCTGACGAGGCCTGTTGAGTTTGAGAAACAGTTCAGGACCCGGTTGACCGAAGGCCCGGGTCCTTTGTTTTCTCGGGCTGCAATCTGCGGCACAAGCAAGCTGAACCTTACCGTCGGAGGATCTATGACACAGCCTGTCTACGTTGTTGGTGATCTGCACGGGCAGGTGGCCGAGCTGGAACGCGCGCTGTCTCTGATCCGGGGTGATGGCGGCCCGGACGCCCAGATCGTGTTTCTGGGTGATTACGTGGATCGCGGCCCTGACAGCCGCGGGCTGATCGAGCGTCTGATTGCCGGGCGCGATGCGGGCCTGAACTGGATCACTCTGCTGGGCAACCATGATCGCATGTTCGCCTGGTTCATGGAGGATACGCCGCGTCACGATCCGCATTTGCTTGTCGGGTATCATTGGCTGCATGAAAGGCTGGGTGGGGTCGAGACCCTGCGCAGTTATGGCGTGGAATTCGAAGGCCAGATTCGCCTGGAAGATCTGCATCAGATGGCGCAGGCGGCGGTGCCGAAATCGCACCTGACTTTTCTGCGAGATCTGGTTCTGATGCATCAGACGCCAGAGCTTGCCTTTGTTCACGCAGGTATTCGCCCGGGCGTGCCGCTCAACGCGCAGGGGGACAACGACCTGGTCTGGATCAGGCAGGATTTTCATGCTCATCGGGGTCCGCATCCCAAGCTGATCGTGCATGGTCATACTCCGGTGGACCGGGCAACGCATTATGGAAATCGCGTCAATCTGGACACAGGTGCCGGATATGGGCGCCCGGTGGGTGTCGCGGTGTTCGAAGGGCAGACTTGCTGGGAATTGACCGATCAGGGCCGTTTGTCGTTGACCCCCTAGATCACCTCGCCCGGCCAAGAAATTTGGAGATTGAAGATGTATGTCGCCACTTTGCTGACCAATCCGGCAGCGCCTTCGCTGGACAGCGCATTACCCGAGTCACTGCGCAATGCGTGGGGTGGCGGGGACATCTTCTGGCTCAACCCGGATGAGGCGGCAGAATTCGAGTTGAACGCCATCCCCGACAATCGCTGGGACGTTTGGGCAGACTTGCAGGGTATGGGCGTGGACCTGATTTTGCAGCCTGCGCAGGGGCGGCGCAAACAGATGCTGCTGGCCGATATGGACAGCACCATGATCCAGCAGGAATGCATTGACGAACTGGCGGATGAGGCTGGCGTCGGCGAAAGGGTCAAGGACATCACCGCCCGCGCCATGAACGGAGAGCTGGATTTCGAAGGTGCCCTGATCGAGCGGGTTGGTTTGCTGAAGGATCTGGATGAAAGCGTCATCGGCAAAGTCCTGCGCGAACGGATCACCCTGATGCCCGGAGGCAGGGAATTGCTGGCGACGATGCGGGCCAACGGGGCCTATACAGCATTGGTATCCGGTGGCTTTACGGCCTTTACCGCGCGGGTGGCAGAGCTTTTGGGGTTCGATGAAAACCGTGCCAACACTTTGCTGGCGGAAGATGGCAAGCTGACCGGAGACGTCGCGCGTCCTATTCTGGGGCGTCAGGCCAAGGTCGAAGCGCTGGCGCAGATTTCAACGCGTCGGGGCCTGTCGGAAAGTGATGTGATTGCCGTGGGTGACGGGGCCAATGACCTTGGAATGCTTGGCCGGGCCGGGACCGGGGTTGCCCTTCATGCCAAACCGTCGGTGGCCGCACAATGTGATGTGCGGGTGAATCACGGCGACCTGACGGCACTGCTTTATCTACAAGGGTACAGTCGCGCGGATTTTGCCGAATCCTGACAGGGCTTTTCATTATTTAACATTTGTGTTAAATAGAAGTCATGAGCACGCTTCTGACCACCTTTTCCGCTTTGTCTGATGCCACCCGGTTCTCGATTGTCGAGCAACTGATGGAGCAGGGCGAACTGCCCGCTGGTGAACTGATCGAAGGGCGCGGCATGTCCGGCGCCGCGATTTCGCGCCACCTCAAGGTGCTGCGTGAGGCCGGGTTGGTGCAGCAGCGTGTGCGGGGCACCCAACGGATGTACTCCATCCGGTCCGACGGGCTGCGTATGATTGCCGACTGGACGATCTCCAAACGGCAATTCTGGGAAAGCAGCCTTGATCGCCTCAGTGATATCATCGAAAGGGAGAATTCATGGCCGACCTGAAACTGGAACGGGATTTCCCCGTCAGCCCAGAGGACCTGTTTGCATGGATCAGTGACGGCAGCCGGTTGTTGCAATGGTGGGGCCCCGAAGGGATGCACGTGCCTAAACACAATCTGGATTTCTCGCGCACCGGCCCGTGGTATTCGGTCATGGAAAACGGCGAGGGCCAGCAATACAAGGTCTCGGGCCACGTCACGCATGTCGACCCTCCAAACTCGGTGGGGTTTACCTGGGGCTGGCATGACGATCAGGATCAGCGCGGGGCCGAAAGCCACGTCACCTTCACAGTCAAAGCGACAGGCACGGGGTCGCGCCTGGTTTTGGACCACCGCGAACTGGCCGATGCCGAAGCAGCCGCGAACCACAATCAGGGCTGGACGTCTTCGCTGCGCAAACTCGAAGCGAAGTGCAAATAAGGTTTCATCAGGGAGGAGCGATATGCCCCAATATTTGTTTGTTTATCACGGGGGACACACCCCGACCGACCCCGCCGAGATCGAGGCGACCATGGCCGCCTGGGGCGCCTGGTTTCAGGATATGGGAGACGCCCTCGATATCCCCGGAAACCCGGTGGGGCAGTCTTACACCGTCAGCAACAACGGAGTGGTCGATAACGGCGGCGCAAACCCGGCCTCGGGCTTTACGGTGATCAAAGCTGACAGTATCGATGCTGCGACCGAGATGGCCAAGGGCTGTCCGATGGTCGTCAACGGCACAGGCTCGGTTGAAGTGGCCGAGGTGCACGAGATCGAGATGTAGTGGCCTTAGCCGGGGAAACCCGGCGCAGGTTTGATCACGCCGCATTCCAGCCCCCGGCGGCTGTATTGCGTGGCGTTCATGAATTTGCGGGTGGCCGGGTGATCGGCCTCCAGCACACCAAGGCTCACCAGAATAGCGGCGATGGCGCATTCGCTGGCCCGTGTGGTGCCATCGGTGATCTTCAGCGCAACGCCCATGCGTTTTTCCGGGATGATGGCCACAAACACCGCCTCGGCCCCGGTCTTGATGGCGACGCGCCCGTTCATGGCGCGCATCAGTTCGGTGCAGGCCCGGGTCTCACCGGCAACCAGTTCCGGGTGTTTCACCATCGCGGCCACCAGCTGCATCGCTGCATCGCTGGAGCGGTCGGACCGGTCTGCGGCTGAAGCAAACCAAGCCATCGAACGTGCTAAACCGAAAAGCGATGTGGCGAAATTCGGGGCGGAACAGCCATCGATGCCGTATGCCGGGCTGGTCTCGGCCGTTGTTTCTTCGACGGCAGATAGGCAGGCTTGTTGCACCGGATGATCAATTTCAAGGTATTCCGGCCCGGCGCCCATATGCTGTGCCAGAGTCAGAAAGCCGCAATGTTTGCCGGAACAATTGTTGTGGATCTGGCAAGGCGTGTCGTCCGCCAAAATCAGCCGGTCGCGCGCGGCGGTGTCGGCGGGCTCCTGTGGGCCGCACCGCAGATCGTGCTCGTTCAACCCCAGATGGTCCAGCCACGCCGTCACGCGATCCGTGTGGATCGCCGCCCCGTTATGCGAGGCGCAGGCCAACGCGAGGTGTTCGCTGGTCAGACCGTATTTCGCCGCCGCCCCTGATGTGACCAACGGAAGCGCTTGAATCATCTTGGCGGATGACCGCGGGTATATGACGGATTGCGGGTCGCCCCAACTGCGCACGATCTGGCCCGTGTCATCGCAAATAACCGCATGACCCAGATGCAGACTTTCCAGCAGAGGGCCGCGCCAAAGTTCTGTCATGGGTACGGGCTGCGTCATCTGGACCTCCGAAATTTATGCGCAAAATTCTGCCAATCGCCCTTTCGCCTGTGGCGAAACCTGCGTTAGTGTGTGTATGTCGGCAATCATCGGAAGACGCAAACGAATAGACGAACCGGCAGGGTTCGCAGACGTGTCCGATGGGTATGAGGTAAGGGTCGAGCTAGGAGGCTGGACAAATGGGATCAATGCTCGTTCGCACGATAGCGGGCCTGTGTATGGCAGGCATCGCAGCAACATCTGCAATCGCCCAACAGGCGACAAGCACCAACCGCGTTGCTGCAAAAACGGATTGGAGCGTTTTTGTCGAAGACGATCCCACCGAATGCTGGAGCGTCTCGGCACCCAAGGAAACCGTAAACACCCGCGGTGGACGTGTGGTTTCCGTACGGCGCAGCGATATCCTGCTGTTTGTGTTCTATCGCCCGAATGCCGAGGTCAAAGGCCAATTGACCTTTACTGGCGGCTACCCGTTTGCCGCGGGTTCGACGGTGAACCTGAATGTGGACGGGACCGAGTTCGAACTGTTCACAGAAGGCGAATGGGCCTGGGCCGCGTCGGATGCGGATGATGCCAAGATCATCACCGCCCTGAAGCGCGGAACCGAGGCTGTTCTGACCGCCCGGTCCGAGCGTGGGACGCAGACGAAAGACACCTTCTCGCTGCTGGGCTTTACCGCAGCGATTGAAGACGCTGAGAAGCGCTGCACCAACTGATCTTATCGCGCCGATTGTTGAAAAGGCCCCGCCTGGTCGCGGGGCTTTTGACGTATGGTCATCTGCCAGTTTTGATCCGCATCAAAGTTTCGCGTTGGGCAATGTGAACTAAGTGGTTTAGCCACTTAGAGAGGACATCGTGATGAAACAGAAAACTTGGATCACTCTGGTTCTGGTCGCATCCGCCGCTGTGCTGAGCGCTTGCGAGAAGAATGCTGAAACCTACCCGATATCGGGCGAGCAATGTGGCCCGGAAGATCCGGTTCAGACCCTGGACGCCAGTGATTGCTACACACCGCCGCCGGTAAACTGATCAAAAAGGCCCGGTATGTTCATCGTGCCGGGCCTGTTGGCTTAGGAAACCTTTTGATCTTTGCACAGGTTCCTATATAGAGGCGCATCCCAAGCCCGATTCCTTTGAGATACGCCAATGTCGCCTAAAGCGCCGATCACCCAAGACGTCATGACCATCCCGCGCAAACTGCCCGACGGGAAGATCAACCTCGTCGGCCTTACGCGCGACCGTTTGCGCGAAACCTTGATTGAACACGGCACGCCCGAGAAACAGGCCAAGATGCGCACCGGTCAGATCTGGCAATGGATCTACCAATGGGGCGTGCGCGACTTTGCCCAGATGACCAATCTGGCAAAGGCTTATCGCGCTCAACTGGCCGAGCACTTCGTGATCGAAATCCCCGAGGTGGTCACACGTCAGGTGTCCGAGGACGGCACCCGCAAATACCTGTGCCGTATCGCCGGCGGGCATGAGGTCGAGGTGGTCTACATCCCCGAGGAAGATCGCGGCACGTTGTGTATCTCGTCTCAGGTGGGCTGTACGCTGACCTGTTCGTTTTGTCATACCGGCACTCAAAAACTTGTACGAAACCTGACATCCGCCGAAATCGTTGGCCAGATCATGATGGCGCGCGACGATCTTGAAGAATGGCCAACCCCCGGCGCACCTAAGGACGAAACCCGCCTGCTGTCGAACATCGTTCTGATGGGAATGGGCGAGCCGCTTTACAATTTCGAAAACGTGCGCGACGCGATGAAGATCGCCATGGACCCCGAGGGCATTTCTCTGTCGCGCCGGCGGATTACTCTGTCGACCTCGGGCGTGGTGCCCGAGATCGCGCGCACCGCCGAAGAAATCGGCTGTTTGCTGGCGATCTCGTTCCACGCCACTACGGACGAAACTCGCGACGTTCTTGTGCCCATCAACAAACGTTGGAATATCGAGGAACTGCTGACCGCTTTGGCCAGCTATCCGAATGCTTCGAACTCTGAACGGATCACGTTTGAATATGTGATGCTGGATGGTGTGAATGACAGTGACGAAGATGCGCATCGTTTGATCAATCACATCAAGCGACACAACATTCCGGCCAAGATCAACCTGATCCCGTTCAACGAATGGCCCGGCGCACCGTACAAGCGCAGCTCGAACAACCGCATCCGCGCCTTCGCAAACATCATCTATCAGGCCGGCTATGCCTCGCCCATCCGCAAGACACGCGGTGAGGACATCATGGCGGCTTGCGGTCAGTTGAAGTCGGCGACCGAACGGGCGCGCAAATCACGCAAACAAATCGAGGCCGAAACGGGTCTGAGCCGATAGGGTTTGGTCCATCTGGGCCAGGCTTGATTGGATCGCGCCTTAAGTGTTTTCTGGCTTTGTCTGCACGTCACAATTGTTTTGTTCAAACTTAATGTTTCAGATGCTGAAACCACATGCATAATTTGCTATATTTCTCGTGCCCGTCGCTGAATTTGCCTCTTCAATTCGATGCACAAGCCGGTGAGGTGTCCGGGTCAGAGATGGCAAGTTTTTGCGATTCCGCTAGACTGTTCCAAGTGGTGCAGAAAGCGCTCAGGTGAACTGAATTTCAGGTGGGCCACGATTATGAATGCAAGTTCTTTTTCGATCATCCGTTTTGGTGCCGCTGCGCTTGCTATCGTCTCGGGTTCAAGCTTGGCCTTTGCTGACGGCCAGGACGCTCATATTGCAATCGAAAACCCTGCCGAGTTGAGCAAAAAAGAGGCTTTGGAACACTACCGATCCCTCAATCGCCGCATGGCGCGTGGCTACGCCGTGGCGCAACTGGACCTGATCCTCAACTACCAAAGCTGGCCGATTTTCAACGATGCGCCCTATATTTCGGCAACCCACGGGCAAAGGTATGTGAACAGCTATGCCAATCGCATGGCGCATAACTACGCGACGTTGCAGGAAGGTGAAGAACTTCCCATGGGGTCGGTTCTTGCCAAGGACAGCATGACCGTGACGGATGAAGGCCACGTGCATCCTGGTGCCATGTTCGTAATGGAGAAACTGGCAGAAAGTGCCAGCCCGGACACGGCGGATTGGCGTTACATCATGGTCTTGCCGGACGGCTCGGTCTTTGGGGACACTATGGGCGACCGCGCCGGTGCCGTGGCCTATTGCCATGTCTGCCACGAACAGGTGGCAGATCGGGACTATACGTTTTACGTGCCGGAAGAGTATCGAACACGCGACTGAGCCGGCTCAGGCTTGTTGTGCGCCCGGCAGCTTCAGTTCCGTCGCCTCACGGCGGCTGAGTTGTTCGCCCTGCTTGCGCTTTGACAAAACTTCACGGGCCAGCGCGTATTTGTCGTCCTGCCAGAAAATCAAGCAGCCGTTGCAACCTTTGCCACAGCAACCCTCGGTGCCGATGCGGTTGGTTTTGAAACGGCGTTCGTTGCCGTCTTCGCCGATCTTTTCAACCAAGGCGTCGCGACGGCGGGCATAGGCGCCAGGGTTGTCACGGCCCGAGGTTTCCAAACCCTGCACCAGCTTGTCAAAGCGGATGCGGCTCCAGTGTTCGTCAGTCAGGGCGCGTTCCTTGCGCAGAACGGAATAGGCGGGGAACCGGGCGCGCAGATCGTCGATATCCTCGTGGTCGAACAGGGTGAAGGGCAGGCGGATCACTGTTTTGGTGCTGCCATGCACTGCGTTCATCCGCGCACCATCGGATGCGCGTTCGAAATCATAGACCCGCAGCAGAACCGTCTCGCGCGAGATGGGCGAGACGAAATCTAGCACATCGCCCGGTTCCAGCTTGTTCTTTACCTCGACCAGAAAGGCATCCTGGGCCACTTCGGTGACGATCCCGGCATATTCCCATTGCGCGATGGACGCCGTGTGCTCGTAATCATGGGCGTAGTTGGTCAGACGCCCCTCGTGGAAGGCCAGCGTATAGCCGCGGTTTCCCACGGTCTCCAACTCGCGCATATAGGGTTTCGGGTCCCAGTTCTGGGGGTCGGCATAGTAATCGTCGATGGCCATGCGATAGGCGCGCGCGACGATGGCGGCGTAGTATTCCGACTTGCCGCGCCCCTCGACCTTGAGGCTGTCGACCCCGATCTTCAGGTATTCGTCCAGCTTGGGCATGATGCACAGATCGCGCGAATTGAGGATGTAGGAACCGCGGTCGTCTTCCTCGATCGGCATCAGATCGCCGGGGCGGCAGCCTTCTTCCAGCAGGAATTCGAACAGGTCGGCGTTTTCCTCGGTGATGCGCAACTCCTGATGGGTGCCGTCCTTCAGGCGCAGTTTCAGCGCATAGTTCCAGCGGCAGGAGTTGGCGCAGTTGCCCTGGTTGGCGCCACGTTCCGCCATGAAATTCGACAGCAGGCAGCGGCCCGAATAGGTCATGCACATGGCACCGTGGACGAAGGCCTCGAGCTTGATGTCGGGGCATTTTTCACGGATCTCCACCAGTTCGGGGTAGGAAACCTCGCGCGCCAGAACCACCAGTTCCGCGCCCTGATCCTGCCAGAACTTCACCGACAGCCATGAACAGATATTGGCCTGGGTCGAGATGTGCACTGGCAGTTCCGGCGCGCGGTCCCGCACGTACTGGAACACGCCGGGGTCGGCGATGATCAACCCGTCCGGCTGCACTTTGCGGACCGTGTCGATATATTCGTCCAGCTTCGGGATGTCCTTGTTGTGCGAGAACAGGTTCAGCGTCAGATAGGCGCGCCGGCCATGGCTGTGGCAGAACTCGACGCCCTCGATCACCTCTTCCAGCGAAAACTCGGATTTCGTGCGCAGCGACATATCGGGCGTGCCCAGATACACCGCATCCGCCCCGTAAAGGACAGCGAGTTTCAGCTTGCGCAGATTGCCCGCAGGCATCAGCAATTCGGATCTGGACTGGGTCATGGCGCCACCTGTCAAAGGATCAAGCCGGCCTTCTAATCCAAATGTTTCGAGTCCAAAACCCCGTTATCTGCGACGGAATCGCGCTGTACCGATGACCTTGACCAGTTGCTGCCGCACAGGTTCGGGTTGCGCCTCGATCGCGTTCAGAACTTCGCGCAGTTCGGCCCGCAGCCCATGCAGCTGGTCGATCAGTGAGATCATCATCGACAGCGCATCCGCCTCCATGTCGTACTGTTCGTGCAACTCACAGGCCAGTTCCAGACGGGCGACGTCGATATTTTGATAAACCAGCCCTTGATCCGACTGTTCCGGAATCACGATTTCCGCCGCCAGGTATTCGGTCAGGCGGTCCGAGGTCAGGCGGGTGACCGTTTCGATCAGTTCCTTTTCGGTCAGGATCATAGCTGCATTCCTTTCCGCGGATCATAGCGGTGCTTTTGACGCCAGATTTCCATGAACTGCTTCAGTTCATCATCGATCTTGTCGGGTGTCGCAATGGTCAGCTCAATCAGCTGATCACCACGGGCGGACGAGCCGCGCTTTTTCACGCCTTTTCCGCGCAACCGAAGCGTTTTGCCGCTGCTGGTGCCTGCCGGGACGTTGACATTCACACCGCCGTCTATGGTAGGGGCCGGGACTTTTCCGCCCAGAATGGCCTCGTCGATTGTGATCGGCAGCGTGATGTGGATGTCGTCGCCCTGACGTTCAAAAACCGGGTGCTTGGCGACCGAAACCGTCACCAGTGCGTCACCCGGAGGGCCTTCGCCATATCCCGGCGCGCCTTTGCCGCGCAACCGGATGGTCTGGCCGTCGGTGATCCCGGCCGGGATTTTGACCTCGATCCGGTCTCCATCCGGCAAGGTCAATTTCTGACTGGCGCCGAACACGGCATCCAGAAAGCTGATTTGCAGTGAATAGTTCAGATTGTGACCCGGTGCGTGAAACTGGTGGCCGCGCTGGCCACCAAAACCGCCGCGACCACGCATGAACTCGGCAAAGATGTCTGACATGTCGTCGGGATCCGCCTGACGCCCGCGATAGGGGTTTCCAGCAGCCTCGGCATAGTCCCGGTAATACTGCTGTTGCGGGCGTTCCTGACCCGAGGCGTCTATTTCCCCGTTGTCGAAACGCGCACGTGTTTCAGGATCTTTCAACAGATCATAAGCAGCGGCGGCGGCCTTGAATTTGGCCTCGGCCGTGGCATCGCCGGGTTTCAGATCCGGATGGCAATCCTTGGCGATACGCCGGTAGGCTTTTTTGATCTCGGCTGCACTGGCGTCCTTCGAGACACCAAGAACGGTGTAGGGGTCGTCGCTCATCTCACTCTCACAGGTCAGGGGCGGGTCTGATCACGATGAAGGTGTTCTACCATTTGATTTCAATGGTTGAAACGGAAGAGGCGATTGAATTGTCTCGTAAAATCCCGAAGACCTGATAGTATATGCATATTTATACTTGTCGAATGACGGAGACCGCCGCATGTCACGCAGAATAAAATCCGCCCTGGCCCTGATGGCCGGGAATGCCATTGGGTTGTTGCTTGCCGCGCTGATATTGTCGGGATTTGCGATCAAGCCGATCTCGTTCATCGTGGTGGTGATTGTCTTCACCGTCGTACAGGTCGTGGCTGAACCCCTGATCCTGAAACTGGGCGAAAAGAAAGCGCCCGCCCTGAAAGGTGGGATCGCCCTGATCGTAACCTTCGTGGGCCTTTTCGTGACCGACCTGATTGCAGCCGGGCTGACCGTTGGCGGGGTTTCGAACCTGCTGGCGGCAACATTGCTGGTCTGGCTGGGGGCGTTGATCGCCAGCGTTGTGCTGCCGATCTACGTGTTCAAAGAACTGCGTGAGCCCAAAAAGTAATCACACGACGTTCAGGCTGGCTTCGATAGCTTGCCACAATTCTTCCACGGGTTCGCATCCGACGGACAGGCGGATGAAGGCCGGATCAACGTCGTCGCCCCAGCGCGCGCGCCGCTCGGCCGAGCTGTGGACGCCTCCGAATGACGTGGCTGGGCGCAGAAGCGAGCAATTGTTGATGAAGGCTTCGGCCCGGTCTTCGCTGTTCAGCGTCAGGGACAGCAGAAATCCGAAACGTGTGGTCTGTTCTTGCGCCAGTTTATGCGACGGGTCGTTGGCCAGCCCGGGATAGCGCACCTGTTTCACTGCGGGATGTGCCGTCAGGCGTTCGGCCAATACTTCGGCCGAGCTGCACATCCGGTCGAACCGAACGTCCAGCGTTTCAAGTCCGCGATGAAGCAGCCATGCTTCATGTGGCCCCGGAATCGAGCCGGAGACTTTCCGCCATTCCTCGACCCGTTCCATGATGTCGCCGTTGCGGCTGGCCACATGGCCCATCAGCATGTCGGAATGCCCGCCCATCGCCTTGGTATCGGACGAGACGACCACATCGATGCCCAGATCGAGAGGACGCTGACCCAGCGGAGTCATCGTCGTATTGTCGGCAATGGTTATGCCCCCGGCAGCGCGCACCCGATCCGCCACCTCGGTCAGATCGATCATGTCCAACCCCGGATTCGAGGGGCTTTCGGCAAAGACCACATCGAACCCGTCAAAACCGCCGTCGGCAAAGGCGGTGGTGGGGCGTTCCTCAACGATCACGCCCAGCCGCGACAGGAAACGATCGGCCAATAGGCGCGTCACGTAATAGCCGTCGGAGGGGATCAGCAGGCGTGATCCGGCCTTTACGGTGGCAAACAGTGCTGCGGAAATCGCTGCCATGCCCGAGGGAAAGCTGAGGCAGGGCGCGTCTTCCAAATGCGACAGAACATGCTCCAGATGCACCCAGGTCGGGTTGTCCACCCGGCCGTAACTCGCCTGCCCGTCCGGGGTGCCCGGCAGGTGGTACATGCTGCTTTGGGTCAGTGGCAGCGCTACGGGTTCGCCCTTGCTCAGGGCATTTCCGCGCAGATGCAGCATCTCTCCGGTCTTGGGCGCCATGGTTCAGCGCCCCGGAATTTCGTCGCGGGGCGGGGCGGGCTCCCAGTTTTCAATGATCTCGACCGCTTCCTGCGCCGTGTCCACAAAGCGAAACAGGTCAAGATCCTCGTCCGAGATGGTTCCGGCATCGGCCAGCGCTTTCCAGTTGATGACCTTTTCCCAGAATTCGCGACCAAACAGCAGGAAGGGCACGCGGTCCATCCGGCCGGTCTGAATCAGGGTCAGGGATTCGAACAGCTCGTCCAATGTGCCGAAACCACCGGGGAAAATCGTGATGGCGCGGGCGCGCATCAGGAAATGCATCTTGCGGATGGCGAAATAGTGGAAGTTGAAGCTGAGATCCGGCGTCACATAAAGGTTCGGGGCCTGCTCGTGCGGCAGAACGATATTCAACCCGATCGAGCATCCGCCCGCGTCCTGTGCCCCACGGTTGCCTGCCTCCATCACACCGGGGCCGCCGCCCGTGACGATCACGTTTTCACGGCAGCCGGTCTCGTTCGATTTCACGGTCATCAGCCGCGCGAACTCGCGCGCCTCGTCGTAATAGGCCGACAGACCAGCCAGCGTTTCCGTTCGTGCGGTGTGTTTCTGCGATGGTTCAGGGATGCGCGCGCCGCCGAACATCACGATGGTCGAGGTGATCTCGCGCTCACTCATGATCATCTCGGGTTTCAGCAGTTCCAGTTGCAGACGTACCGGGCGCAGCTCGTCGCGGCACAGGAATTCCTCATCGGCAAAGGCAAGGCGATAGGCGGACGATCGCGTTTGCGGCGTGTCCGGCACTTCGCTCGCGGTCGAACGATCTGTCTGCGCATCGCGAAACGGATTGTGGCGGTCTTCTCTCATGGGTGATCGATCCCTGCTTGCGTGTTTTCCAAACAGCTATAGGGTTCGCGGGCAGAGTGCCAGTCACGGAAAGACAAGAATGAATTGGAAGAGCGAAATATCAGCGGCGCGGGATCGTATCGCCGGGCATACGCAGGTGACGCCGGTGATCGAGAGCCGAGTTCCGGGCCATCACATTGAGCTGAAGCTGGAGCACATGCAGCACACGGGCAGTTTCAAGGCGCGCGGTGCGTTCAATACGTTGCTGAGCCTCGACGTGCCCGATGCAGGTGTCGTGGCTGCATCCGGTGGCAATCATGGTGCAGCGGCGGCCTTTGCGGCGCAGGCGCTTGGTTATCCGGCCAAGATTTTCGTGCCCGAACTGGCGGGGCCATCCAAGATTGCATTGATCCGGCAAACCGGCGCGGATCTGAGCGTTGTGCCCGGCGAATACGCCAATGCGCTGACACAGGCGCAGGCGCATGAAGCGGAGACCGGCGCGATGCAGATTCACGCCTATGATGCGCCGGCTACCGTGGCGGGGCAGGGGACCTGCTTTGCGGAATGGGATGCGCAGGGCCTACAGGCAGATACGGTGTTGGTCGCCGTGGGCGGGGGTGGGCTGATCGCCGGGGCGTTGGCCTGGTTTGACGGAGCGCGCAAGGTCGTGGCGGTCGAACCCCAGACCTCTTGTGCATTGAATGCGGCGTTGCAGGCCGGTGAGCCGGTGGATGTTTCCGTATCCGGCATCGCGGCAAATGCGCTTGGCGCGCGCCGGATTGGGCAGATCTGTTTCGACCTGGCACAGGGGATGACGTCGGTCCTGGTGTCGGATGATGCCATCGCGGCGGCTCAGAAGACGTTGTGGCAGGCGCATCGTATTCTGGTGGAGCCGGCGGGCGCCACGGCGTTGGCAGCCTTGACCTCGGGCGTGTATCGGCCCGAACCGGGCGAGCGCGTGGCCGTTCTGGTGTGTGGTGCGAATGTCGCGCCGGACCCGCTTGCGGGGTGAATTATCTGGTTGAGGATAGCTGTCGTAGATTTTATCTATAATTTATGACCGCTACGATCTCGGACACGATTTACCAGAACCTCAGCCAGCAAATCATAACCGGAGAGCTGAGCGCCGGGGAAAAGCTGCGGCAGGATCATATTGCCCGCACCTTCGACACCAGCCATGTTCCGGTGCGGGAAGCCCTGTTGCGGCTTGAGGCGCATGGACTGGCCCGGCACGAGCCGCGCCGGGGCATGCGGGTCACGGCGCTGGACCCGGCAGAGGTGCGAGAGGTCATCGAAATGCGCGTGGCGCTGGAAACACTGGCGTTGCAGCAATCGGTGCAGAACATGTCTCCGGTCGCGTTGGACAAGATCGACCGCGCACGCATCGCCTGTGACGAGGCGCAGACGATGCCCCAATGGGAGGCGTTGAACAGAGCATTCCATCGCGCCATCCTGACACCTTGCGGGCTGCCCCGTCTGTTGCACACCATCGACGATCTGCATATCGCAAGCGCACGCCACTTGTTTGCGCACTGGCGGTCGAAATGGGTGCAGCAAACTGACAAGGATCACGCCGCACTTGTTCAGGCACTCAGGCGGAAGGACCTGAGCACGGCAAAAGGTATTCTGACCCGACATATACGCCGCGCCAGCTGATTGCGGGCCTTTCAGACGCAAAACGGCCCGTGTTCGTCGCATTGCGCCATGGGCCCGGCTTGCGTATAGGCCAAACCAACATGAACAGATTCTGTAGGGAGACGCCCCATGTCCAACGCGCAACTGGAAGCCGCCATCGAAGCCGCCTGGGAGGCGCGCGACACGATCACACCTGCCACGGCAGGTGAACAACGCGAAGCGATCGAAGACACGCTGAACGCGCTGGACAGCGGGTCGCTGCGTGTTGCCGAAAAGCTGGAAAACGGCGACTGGCACGTGAACCAGTGGGCCAAAAAGGCGGTTCTGCTGGGCTTTCGCATCAAGGACATGGAAATTCAGACAGGCGGTCCGCAGGACGGCGGCTGGTGGGACAAGGTGGACAGCAAGTTCGCTGGTTGGGGTGAAGATCAATGGCGCTCGGCCGGGTTCCGCGCGGTTCCCAACTGCGTTGTCCGCAAATCGGCCTATATCGCGCCGGGCGTGGTGCTGATGCCATCCTTTGTCAACCTTGGCGCCTATGTGGATGAAGGCACCATGGTCGACACCTGGGCGACCGTCGGCTCATGCGCGCAGATCGGCAAAAATGTCCACCTGTCGGGCGGCGTAGGTATCGGTGGCGTGCTGGAGCCGATGCAGGCCGGCCCGACCATCATCGAGGACAACTGCTTTATCGGCGCGCGCTCCGAGGTGGTCGAAGGTTGCATCGTCCGCGAAGGCTCGGTTCTGGGGATGGGCGTGTTCATCGGCAAATCCACCAAGATCGTGGATCGGGAAACCGGCGAAGTGACATATGGCGAAGTCCCGCCCTATTCCGTGGTCGTCGCGGGTTCGATGCCGTCAAAGAACAACATCAGCCTGTATTGCGCGGTGATCGTGAAGCGGGTGGATGAAAAGACCCGGTCGAAAACCGGCATCAACGAATTGCTGCGGGACTGATCGCCCCGGTTGTACAGAAAGGCCGGAGCTGACCCGCTCCGGCCTTTCCAGTTTTTGGGGTGTTACGCGTATGTGACCGCACCTTGGTCAGAGCCTGTCCTGAGATTGTGTCCTGGCTCAGACGAACGCTCTGTGTGGGTCAGCGATTTTCACCCTGCATAGCGTCAACTTCTGAGTTTCCTGCGTTGGTTTCCGTGCCTTCGCTTTCGTTATCGCCGCCGCTTTCGTTATCGCCGCCGCTTTCGTTATCGTCGCCGCTTTCGTTATCGCCGCCGCCTTCGTTGTCGCCGCCGCTTTCGTTATCGCCGCCGCTTTCGTTATCGCCGCCGCTTTCGTTATCGCCGCCGCCTTCGTTGTCGCCGCCGCTTTCGTTATCGCCGCCGCCTTCGTTGTCGCCGCCGCTTTCGTTATCGCCGCCGCTTTCGTTATCGTCGCCGCCTTCGTTGTCGCCGCCGCTTTCGTTATCGCCGCCGCCTTCGTTATCGTCGCCGCCTTCGTTATCGTCGCCGCCTTCGTTGTCGCCGCCGCTTTCGTTGTCGCCGCCGCTTTCGTTATCGCCGCCGCCTTCGTTATCGTCGCCGCCTTCGTTATCGTCGCCGCCTTCGTTGTCGCCGCCGCTTTCGTTGTCGCCGCCGCTTTCGTTATCGCCGCCGCCTTCGTTATCGTCGCCGCCTTCGTTATCGTCGCCGCCTTCGTTGTCGCCGCCGCTTTCGTTGTCGCCGCCGCCTTCGTTGTCGCCACCGCCGTCTTGGGCGTAAGCTGCACTTGGCGTCACAAAAGACAGCACGGCGACAGCAGGTACCCCGGAAAGCACAATCACACTTGCAGTTGTCATCATTAACTTGGACAGAACACTCATTTTAATTCTCCTGTAAAAAAATGACTTACGCAGTGGCACCATCCTAGGGTTGGCTTCTCTTCACCGTTGTGAAAGGCAGGAAACGCGTCGAACTCAGCAGGAAATGGCTAAAATTGAGGTCAAAATGTGGCAAAAATGTGCCCGATTCAACTTAAGGAATGGAGTTGAAGCGCGGCTCAATTTTTGGGCGAAAATGGGGAAGGGGCTTTGCTGAGTCGCATTCCTTCAAATCCTCTAGGCTTGTGGGCCGGGCAGGGGGCTGCGGAAGATTCCACGCTCAAAGCCTGGATCGATGGAAGCAGTTGACCCTCCAAAACACCGCGCGTAATGCAGGGCCCATGGAAAAGCAAAAGAAGCCCTCTCGTCAGCAAGTCTATACCCTTCTGGTCCAGATCGGCCGCAAGGACGGCGACGGGCTGCCGGACGGTGCGACGGGGGCGGCACTGATCTGCTACGCCAGCGGCGTGGACGAAGCCGAGGCCGTGCGCGAGACGGTGGCTATTCTGAAGCAGGCCGACACCGCGCCTTTGGATGTCACCGGCTACGGGACCCTGGCCGAGCGTGAGGCACAGGGACATGACATCGAACCTGACGAACGTGCCCTGATGCAGCGTGCCCTGGATGAAAACGCCGTGATCGTCGCGCAGATGACACCGTTCTTCGGGGACGAGGCGCCGGCCTAGTTCCGCATACCGAACCACTTGCGATAGATTTCGTCATAAGTACCGTCTTCACGCAACGAAAGCAGGGCCTGGTTGACATCCTCGACCAGAGGCGACCCGGTCGGGAAAGCGATGCCATAGTTCTCGCGCAGGAAGACGCCGCCTGTCATCGACGCCGTTCGCCGGCCTTCATGGGCCGCATAGTAAGACAGGATCGGCGCGTCGAATACGACAGCATCCAGTTGTTTGGACTGGAACGCATCCAGCATCTGCTCCAGCCCGGGATAGCCGGTGAATTCAATATCACGCCGGTTCAGAAAACTTGCCGCGGTCGAGTCCGAGATTGTCCCGACATTTTTGCCATACAGGTCATTCACCGAATTCACGCTGCCCGAGATCGCATCCACCGTCATGACCGAGGTGATGCGGGCCGTGAAAACGGACACGATGAACAGTGACGAAACAACCAGAATGACACCCAGAAGCCGGCCGAAAGGCGTGCGCGGCATCCTCTCTTCGAACCCGCCGTTCACGACAAGGTTCAGCGCCCACCAGAACGAGGGAAACCATGCCTCGTTCAGCTTGCGGTCGAAATAGGGTTGAGCACTGCGCTCAAAGCTCCACATCAACATGCCGCCGCCCAACAGAATGGCGAAGGCCAGGCCGATGGCGATAAAAAGCTCTTTTGAGAGCAGCGCATGCAGCAGCGAAGGCTGGCGCGCGGCTTCCGATGGCACCATGATCTGTAGGCCCGCCTCAAAGATCGGCTGGCTGAAGTCCATTTGCGTTTCCCGCAGCGCAGTGATCGAGATATTGGCGACTGCAAGATCGGCGGACCCATTCTGAACCGCCTCCAGCATATCCGAGAATGAATCCACCCGATTGATGGAATAGTCCCAGTTCAGCGCTTCTGCCAGCGCGGCGAGCAGATCCATCGAAAAGCCGGTTTCCGCACCGTCTTCGACATAGGAAAACGGGGGGCGGGTCACCGTCGTGACCGTGAGGGACTGTGCCATGCTCTGCTGCGCTAGGACGGCGAAAGTCAGGCAGATCAGTGCGTAGAATGCGCGCTTCATTTTCATTCACCTGTTTCGCGGCCCTGTAACGCGATTGCGCGGCTGGCGGCAAGATGGTCGCCGGGTAAACCGCCATGATTTGTCAGGGTATCGCTTTGATATCTGCTCAGTCGGGTGAAATGATATTTTTGCGAATTGGGGTTGGAAAACCGGCCAATTCGTTGAATCTGTGCGCGAACCCGCGAAAGACACCGTTCCAGAGGCCATTGCATGACCGACCCCGTCCAATTGACAGCCGATCTGATCCGTTGCCCATCGGTCACACCAGCCGAGGGCGGCGCGCTCGTTCTGCTGGGATCGAAGCTGGCGGATGCGGGGTTTGAATGCACGCGTGTCGACCGTGGTGGCGTCAGCAACCTGTTCGCACGATGGGGCCAGAAAGGCCATCCGCGCAGTTTCGGGTTCAACGGCCATACTGATGTTGTGCCGGTCGGCGACGAAGCCGCATGGACGATGCCGCCTTTCGGGGCCGAAATACGCGATGGTGTGATGTATGGGCGTGGGGCAACGGATATGAAATCCGGCGTTGCGGCGTTTGCGGCGGCGGCAATCGATTTCGTGCGCGACACCCCGCCTGACGGAGCCATCATCCTGACGATCACCGGCGACGAGGAAGGCGACGCGCTGGATGGCACGACCGCCTTGCTGGATTACATGGACGGCGCCGATGAACATATGTCTGTCTGTGTGGTGGGTGAGCCCACTTGCCCGAACAAGATGGGTGAAATGATGAAGATCGGCCGTCGGGGGTCGATGACCGCATGGTTTACGATCACCGGTGTTCAGGGGCATTCGGCCTATCCGCATCGTGCCAAAAACCCGTTGCCAGCCATGGCGCGGCTGATGGATCGGCTGGCGGGGCACGAACTGGATCAGGGCACGGACCACTTCGATGCTTCGACATTGGCAGTGGTGACAATCGACGCCGGGAATGCGGCCACTAACGTAATCCCGGCGCAGTGCAAGGGAACGGTGAATATTCGATTCAATGATCTGCATTCCGGGGCCAGCCTGAGCGACTGGCTGAAGTCGGAAGCAGATCAGGTGGCCGCTCGGTTCGGCGTTGAAATAGATGTCGCAATCAAGATTTCAGGCGAAAGCTTTCTGACCCCGCCGGGGCCCTTGTCGGATCTGGTGGCCAAGGCGGTAGAGGCGGAAACAGGCGCAACGCCCGAGCTTTCGACGACCGGTGGTACGTCGGATGCGCGTTTCATCAAGAACCATTGCCCGGTTGTAGAGTTCGGTCTGGTCGGTCGCACGATGCATCAGGTTGACGAGTGCGTCGAGGTGGCCCAGATCCAGCAACTCAAATCGATTTATAGCCGCATCCTGACCGATTATTTCGCCTGATCCATGCAGCGCACATTGGTGATCATGGTGAAGGAACCTCAACCGGGCCGCGTTAAAACGCGGCTTGGACGAGAAATCGGCATGGTCGCGGCGGCGTGGTGGTTTCGGCACCAGACCCGGTCCCTGATCCGGCGGCTGCGTGATCCCCGTTGGCGAATCGTTTTGGCCGTCTCACCCGATCAGCAGGGTCTGAACAGCCGGGTATGGCCCGCTGACCTGCCGCGCGCCGCGCAGGGGCGTGGGGACCTGGGGGATCGTATGGGGCGGATGCTGCGCGGGATGCCCAAGGGCCCGGTTTGCCTGATCGGTGCGGACATTCCGGGCATTTCGCGCCGCCATATTGCCCGTGCTTTCAACGCATTGGGGTGTTCTCAAATGGTGTTTGGGCCAGCCCCGGATGGTGGCTATTGGCTGGTCGGCGCGCAACGATATGCAGCCTTGCCGGCAAGTCTGTTCCAAAACGTGCGCTGGTCGACAGAACACGCATTGGCTGACACGCTGGCCTCGATTTCTGGCGGTCGGGTGTCATTGCTTGATCAACTGCGCGATGTGGATACGGTTGCCGATCTTGACCCCTGAGGCTTTTTGGTCATGACGCGGTCGCAAACGCGTGCTAGGCCGGACGTATGACTCGCATCCCTACCAAGCAGGAGGTCCTGGACTGGATCTCGGCGAACCCCACCCTGACCTCAAAACGCGATATCGCCAAAGCCTTTGGCATCAAGGGCGCGGATCGGATTGATCTGAAACGTATCCTCAAAGAGCTTGAGGCCGAAGGCCATCTTGAGAAGCGCAAGCGCAGTTACCGCGACCCGGATCGCCTGCCGCCGGTCAGCGTGTTGCAGGTAAAGGCGCCGAATGCCGATGGCGACCTGTTCGCGCGGCCGCTGGAATGGCATGGCGAGGGGGTCGAGCCCATCGTTCTGATCATTGCTCGCGCCAGCGACCCGGCGCTGGGCGAAGGTGATCGCATTCTGGCTCGTCTGACCGTGGTGCATGAGGAAGATCACAATTACGAAGCCCGCCTGATCCGCCGTATCGGAACGAACCCTCGGAAAATCGTGGGTATCTTCCGCAAAGGGGCCGAAGGCGGGCGGATCGTGCCGATCGACAAGGCCGGATCGACCGAATGGCTGGTGGCCGAAGGCGCTGCGCTGGGCGCCAGGGATGGCGAACTGGTCGAGGCCGAGCAAGCCGGGCCGAAAAACCGCATGGGGCTGCCACGCGCGCGTATCGTGGAACGGCTGGGCGACCCTACTGCGCCCAAGGCCGTTTCGTTGATCGCGATCCATCAGCACGGCATCCCGGATGATTTCTCCGACAAGGTGATTGCCGAGGCCGACAAGGCCAAACCTGTCGGCCTGAAAGGCCGCGAGGATCTGCGGGATATGCCTTTACTGACGATCGATCCCTCGGACGCGCGCGATCATGACGACGCCTGTTATGCCCATGCTGATGACGACCCGAAAAACCCGGGCGGTCATGTGATCTGGGTCGCCATTGCTGATGTCGCCGCCTATGTGCGGCCCGGCACCGCGCTGGACCGCGAGGCGCGCAAGCGCGGCAATTCCAGCTATTTCCCCGACCGCGTCGTGCCGATGCTGCCCGACCGTCTGTCGGGTGATCTGTGTTCGCTGCACGAAGGCGTGCCGCGCGCCTGTATCGCGGTGCGGATGCAGATCGACGCGGATGGCAACAAGATCGGTCACCGGTTCGTGCGCGGTCTGATGCGCTCGGCAGCCTCGTTGAACTATGCCGAGGTGCAAGAGGCCATCGACGGTCATCCGAACGACCGCACTGGGCCGTTGCTGGAGAGCGTTCTGAAACCGCTTTATGCTGCATATGCCGCGCTGAAAAAGGCCCGTGCTGATCGCCAGCCGCTGGAGCTGGACCTGCCGGAGCGCAAGATCGTTCTGAACGACAAGGGCGAGGTCGAAAGCGTGGCCTTCCGTGACCGGCTGGACGCGCACCGGCTGATCGAGGAATTCATGATCCTGGCCAACGTGGCCGCCGCCGAGACGCTGATCGCCAAGCGCAGCCCGCTGCTGTTCCGGGTGCACGAAGAACCCGCGCCCGAAAAACTGGAAAGCCTGCGCGAGACGGCGCAGGCCGCCGGGCTGAATCTGGCCAAGGGGCAGGTGCTCCAGACCCGTCACCTGAACGCGCTGCTGAATGCCGCCGCCGGCACCGAGGATGCCGAGCTGATCAATCTCAGCACCTTACGGTCGATGGCGCAGGCCTATTACAGCCCGGAAAACTTCGGCCATTTCGGGCTGGCGCTGCGTAATTACGCGCATTTCACCTCGCCCATCCGGCGCTATGCAGACCTGATCGTGCACCGGGCGCTGATCTCGGCCCATGGCTGGGGCAAGGACGGGCTGACCGAGGATGAAATTGCCCGGCTCGAAGAAACGGCCACGCATATTTCGGATACCGAACGCCGCTCGATGATGGCCGAGCGCGATACGACCGACCGCTATCTGGCGGCCTATCTCAGCGAACGTGTGGGCAACGAATTCACCGGGCGGATCAGTGGCATTGCCCGGTTCGGGGCCTTCGTGAAAATGGACGAAACGGGCGCGGATGGCCTGGTGCCGGTGCGGTCTTTGGGGCGCGAATTCTTCCATTTTGATCGAGAGGCCGGAACGCTGATGGGCTCGGATTCCGGGCTGATCATCGCCATCGGCCAGCGGGTCACGGTGAGGCTGACCGAGGCGACACCTGTGACCGGCGGGTTGGAGCTGGAACTGCTGTCCATCGACGATCAGGCCCTGCCGCGCGGGCGCGGGCCCGCCAAGCGGTCGACGCGACGCAAGGCAGCCAGCACCAAGCGCAAGAAGGACAAGATCAAGCGCAAGGTCGAACGCAAGCGCCGTCAAAGGTGATAGGTCAGCGCCCGGGCAATCAGCCAGCCATGGCGGGTTTCATCGATCTGGCTCGGGTCATCGAACAGAATGGCCCGGTTCCCGTCAATTCGGTCCTCGCCCGGAAAGGCCGTGGTGAAATCACCGATCAATCGGCTTTGGCAGTGCACGAACAGTGCGAAATCCGCGGATTTGTGAGCCCCCAGCCGGATCGTTGACCCTTTGGGGGCAAGATAGGCGGGCTGGCCCCAGCGCAGCTCTTCTCGCAATGGATTGGCGGTGGGCAGAGACTCTGCTGTATTCAGTATCAGATCGCGAAGCGCCAGGGCCCCCGCGCGTGCTTGCGGGGGCATGGCTTCAAAGGCCGAGGCGACTGTGGGGTCATCAAAAGGTTTCATGCAATCGGTATCGCCTGTTCCATCCGGTCTACGTAACTGTTCAACAGATTATCTTGTTTGATCCTTCGGGTCAGTGGGGTATCGGCAGGCGTTGCGCGCATGGCGGCGAGCATTGGGCCGACGCTCATATCTGCTGAAGTCGGTTGATCCGCCAGCAGGAAGCGGGATTGCCACAGATGGGCCGAGATCGCCTCGAGATCGCGTTCGACCCGGTCCAGGCGCTCAGGCAACGAGAACCGGCCGATCCCTTGTGACCTGATTCCTTTCAGAACGGATTTTCGGATCGCATTGGACGCCGGCTTTCGGATCAGGGTCGGAATTCCGGTGAAAAAGGTTTCGCGAAGGATTGGCCAGACCTCGTCATTGCCCCAGCGGTCCAGAACGATGTGGAAATACAGATGCTCTTCGGCCATTCGTACCAGCGCGCGGGATTGCGCTTTTTCCACATCCGAAAGCCCCTGATCGAACTCCGCCCCCTTCCGTTCCAGCCAATCGCGGATCAGATCGCTGTCCGGTATCAACCGCTCTGGCGTGCGCAGCACTGGCAGTTTTTGATGCGGCATCCTGCGCGGGTCAAGCATGTCCGAACGCTGCCAGACCTGACCGGAGTGCTGAAGCATCAAGGCTGTCTTGACGCAGAACGGACTGGCGCTGAACAGTCCGAAGGCGGAAGGATAGGTGAGAAGGGTCAGCATCGCGTGGCTCCGTATATTTGACGTGCCGGATGAGTAAACCGAGCTGATGACAGTTTTTGTCATTAGGGATAGGCTAGGGTTCATCATGTCCCGCACCGCCCGATTGTTCCAACTGATGCAAGCCCTGCGTTCTGGCCCATCGCCCAGAACGTCTGAACAACTGGCGCAGGATCTGGGTGTTTCTGCCAGAACGATACACAGGGATATTGACGCGCTGCGTGGTCTGGGGGCCGTTATCGACGGTGAGGCAGGGTTTGGATTCACCCTGATTGAAGATGCCACTTTGCCGCCATTGGGTTTCACCGATGACGAGCTTGAGGCCCTGGTTCTTGGCCTGCGCGAAGTTCAGGTGATTGGTGACCCGGCCTTGTCAGATGCAGCCAGCGCCGCCCTGCGGAAATTGCAGGGGCGATTGCCACAGCGTCAGTCTCATCGGCTGAGCCACGCGGTTCTGGCGGCAACGCGGTTCAATCGCCCGCCCGCGCCGACAATCGACGTGGCCATTTTACGGCAGGCGACGTGGGACGAACGCGCGATCGAGTTCTCGTATACGGATGCAAAGGGCGATGCCACACAAAGACGGGTCAACCCGCTGAGCATCGTCTATATGGATCGATCAAATGTGTTGCTCGGCTGGTGCCACCTGAGACAGGATTTTCGCGTCTTCCGGTTGGATCGCATGCAGGACATGTCCGTGACAGATCAAAGCTTTAGACCTTACCGGGTGCCCATGCTGCGCGAAGTTTTGGCGCAAATCCGCGCAGCGCGCGACGCGCAAGAACGCGATGAGGACGCCTGAGACTTTGTGATTCGCCGATTTTGCGCTACCCTGAGGTCGAGCAGTAATCAGGAAAAATCGGAATGCAAAAATGCGTAGGCGGCGTCATGACCGTCGCATTGTGGGCATCCATGGTGCAGGCGGACATATCAGAAAATACGACTTGGCCAGACAGTGCAGTGTCCGGCAAAACGATACAGCTGGCCTCGGCGGATGTGGCGGTTTCGATCCGTCCGGTCCCGCGCCCGACGGTTGAGGCTTTGCGGGTGTCCGCGGCCGTGACCGCACGGTTTCAGGCCTGGCTCGGCGCGTTTCACGAGCGCGCGAAGCTGCAGGGTATATCGGAAAGAACATTGAACAGGGTGTTCCCGGACATGATCTTTGACGAGGACATCCTGAAACGAGACCGCAATCAGGCCGAATTTTCGAAACCGATCTGGGCGTATCTGGATTCCGCCGTCTCGGACACGCGCGTTTCCAATGGTCGTGCCGCGATGCAACGACATCGGCAGGTGTTGCAGCAAATCGAGGCGGTATATGGCGTAGAAAAGGAAGTGGTCACGGCGATCTGGGGGTTGGAAACATCATTCGGCTCTTATCGTGGCAGCAACCGGACGCTGAGTTCCTTGGCGACGCTGGCCTTTGATGCACGGCGGGCGCAGTTCTTTGAAACGCAGTTGATCGCCGCGCTGAGGATCGTGCAGGCAGGCGATGTCAGCGCCAAAAACATGCTGGGCAGCTGGGCAGGTGCGATGGGGCACACGCAATTCATGCCAACTTCGTATCTGGATCACGCAGTTGATTTCGATGGCGATGGTCGGCGAGACATCTGGTCGGATGATCCGACGGATGCGCTGGCCTCGGCCGCGTCCTATCTGGCGCGACACGGTTGGAAAAAGGGGCAGCCCTGGGGCGTCGAGGTGCGCTTGCCCGAAGAGTTCGACTATGCCACCGCCAAACGGGACTTCACCCTGCTGCCGTCAGATTGGGCGGCGCGTGGCGTGGTGGGGCGTGACGGCAAACCGGTCCTGGATCACGGGCAAGCCGCAATCCTTTTGCCCGCCGGGAGGCATGGCGTGGCGCTGATGATTTTCGACAATTTCAGCGTGATCGAGGCCTATAACGGGGCCGATGCTTATGTGATCGGTATCGGACACCTGTCCGACCGGCTTGCGGGTGGCGCACCGTTTCAGTCCGACTGGCCCCGAGGGGAGCGGGCGCTAAGCTTCACCGAGAAGAAAGAACTGCAAACCCGCCTGACCAATGCGGGGTTCGATACAAAGGGTATCGATGGGCGTACAGGGCCGAATACCATCAATGCGGTTCGCGCCTACCAACTGGCGCAGGGCTTGGTGCCGGACGGCTATCCAACTGCGACACTTTTGGAGCGGTTGCGGTGAACGATAAGAGGCGACCCAGACGGGCCGCCCCTTAATAGAACCTTTTTCTGATCTCAGGATGCGGCTTTCATCAGTCCCTGAGCGATGATTTCCGCCTGTGCTTCGTCCAGAGATTTGTAAATCCGCACGAACATCTCGTCGATATCTGCCGGGGTCAGGATCAGCGGCGGCGAGATGATCATGCGGTCGCCCACATGACGCATGATCAGATTGTTGGCAAAGCAACGGTCACGGCAGATATAGCCGACCGTTCCGGGCTCGGACGCGAATTTGGCGCGGCTGGCTTTGTCGGGTGTCAGAGCGATGGAGGCCATCATTCCGACGATCTTCGCCTCACCCACAAGCGGGTGATCGACCAGGGCCTCCCATTTCTGTTTCAGATAGGGGGCTGCAACGTCGCGCACATGCTCGACGATCTTCTCTTCTTCCAAAATGCGTAGGTTTTCAAGCGCCACGGCGGCAGCGACGGGGTGGCCGGAATAGGTGTACCCGTGGTTAAATTCCGTCCCGCCGATCACTTCGGCGATCTCATCATTCACGATGGACCCGCCGATCGGCGCATAGCCCGAGCTGAGCCCCTTGGCGATGGTCATGATATGCGGTTTGATGCCCACGGTTTGCGATCCGAACCAGTTGCCGGTTCGGCCGAACCCACAGATCACCTCGTCTGCAATCAACAGGATATCGTATTTGTCGCAGATGCGCTGAATTTCCGGCCAGTAGGTATCGGGCGCCACAATCACGCCGCCTGCACCCTGAACCGGCTCGGCGATAAAGCCCGCGACACGGTCCTCGCCCAGCTCCTGTATGGCCTCTTCCAGCTCGCGCGCGCGGGCCAGGCCGAATTCCTCGGGCGACATGTCGCCGCCTTCCGCCCACCAGTTCGGTTGGTTGATGTGGTGAATGTTCGGGATCGGAATGCCGCCCTGCGCATGCATACCTGCCATGCCGCCCAGCGAAGCCGACCCGACAGAAGACCCGTGATACGCGTTTTTCCTGCTGATGATGATATTTTTGTCCGGCTGCCCCTTCTCGGCCCAGTATGTGCGCACGAGGCGGATGTTGGTGTCGTTTGCCTCGGACCCGCCAGCTGCGAAAAAGACATGGTTCAGATCACCTGGTGCCAGTTCGGCGATTTTGGCCGCCAGTGCGATTGCGGGCACATGGGTCGTCTTGAAGAAGGTGTTGTAGTAGGGCAGTTCGCGCATCTGACGCGCCGCGACATCGGCCAGCTCATCGCGGCCATAACCGATATTGACGCACCAAAGTCCTGCCATTGCGTCCAGGATTTCCTCACCTTCGCTGTCGGTCAGGTAAACCCCGCTGGCGCGTGTAATCACGCGGGCCCCTTCCTGCCCCAGCGCACCATTGGCCGAGAAAGGATGGATGTGATGCGCCGCATCCAGCGCCTGCAATTCGGCGGTCGGCATATGGTTGGTTATGGTGGACATCGGAGAATCTCCTACAAGAACGCGGTTGCGGATCACAATATGATCAAATTCATCGCTGTCAATCGAATCAGGCTGAGTTAAGCGGAAGTCAGGGCGTCCGACATCAATTCCATGCCTTGTTCGATGTCCTGAGCCGTTGCCTTTGCCGCTTTTTCGGCGTCGCCTTCGCGCAAAGCGGAAATGATATCCTTGTGTCGATCCGGCAGGCTTTGAGTCCCGAATCGACCACACACGACACGCAGCGAAGGGCCGAACCGCAACCAAAGCCTTTCGGCGAGATCACTGAGAATCGGTGCGTTTGCATGAGAGTACAGCGTTTCGTGGAACGCCTGGTTCAGACGCAGATATCCGCCCACATCCCCGTCGGCGATCATACGGTCCAAATGCGTATCAAGCCGCTCAAGATGATCGATATCCTCGGCCTGCAAATTCGACGTCGCGCGCCTTGAAAGCTCTGATTCTATTGAGGTTCTTGCAAAGATCATTTCCTGGATATCGCCCGGGGACAGCAGCGGCACACTTACACGCCGATTGCCTTGGAACACCAATGCCCCGTCCGAGATCAACCGGCGGATGGCTTCGCGCACCGGTGTCATGCCAACACCCAGCGAATCAGTTAGGCCCTGGATCGTGACAGGCTGGCCCGGAACCAATTCGCCGAACAGGATCTGTGATCTGAGCGTTTGATAAACCTGCTCATGCGCGGGCTGTTTCCCTTTGTCGACTATCGACGCAGATGCCTTATTTTTGATCAAATCCAATCGGTTCTTCCCATTTCGACTAACCCTGACTTGTCAGGTGACAGACCTCGTGAAACCATACGCTGGATCGAGGGAAAACGCAAAACTTGATCAAATCCAAAAAAACGGGAAAATAGCCGTACACTTGCAGGGAGAAGAATATGACAATCAAAACGCTGACCATGACAGCGGTCATCGCATTGGGGACTTCGGCGGCATTCGCCGAAGAGGTGCGTGTTTATAACTGGTCCGACTATATCGACGAAGAATTGCTAAGCAAATTCGAGGAAGAAACCGGTCTGACCCTGATTTACGATGTGTTCGACAGCAATGAGGTTTTGGAAACCAAGATGCTGGCCGGTGGTTCGGGATACGATGTGGTGGTGCCGTCGGGCACATTCCTGCAACGCCAGATTCAGGCGGGCGCGTTTCAGGAACTGGACATGGCCAAGTTGCCGAATGCGGAAAATTTGTGGGACGTGATTCAGAAGCGTACCGCAGGATATGATCCGAACAATGCCTACTCGATCAACTACATGTGGGGAACGACGGGCATCGGCGTGAACGTCGACAAGGTCAGGGAAGTCTTGGGTGACGACGTGGCCCTGAACAGCATGGATTTGGTTCTGAAGCCAGAAAATATGGAAAAGTTGGCCTCGTGTGGCGTTCACTTACTTGATGCGCCAGCCGAAATGATACCGATGACCTTGCAGTACATCGGTGAAGACCCCGACAGCCATGACCCGGAAGTGATCAAGAAGGTCGAAGACGTTCTGACAAGCGTTCGCCCCTACATCCAGAAGTTTCACAGTTCGGAATACATCAACGCGCTGGCCAATGGCGATATTTGCGTAGCCGTGGGTTGGTCCGGTGATATTTTGCAGGCGCGGGACCGCGCGGCCGAAGCCGACAACGGTGTGAACATCGAATACCACCCGTTCGCAGAAGGGTCGTTGATGTGGTTCGACCAGATGGCAATTCCTGCCGACGCGCCGAATCCGGAAGGTGCGCACAAGTTCCTGAATTTCATTCTGGATGCCAACAACATGGCTGCTGCGTCCAACTACGTATACTACGCCAACGGCAACAAGGCGTCTCAGGAGTTTCTTGAGGAAGACGTGATCGGCGATCCGGCAATTTATCCGGATGAAGCCACGATGCAGAACCTGTACATCACGACTCCGTACCCCGCGAAAACACAGCGGGTCGTGACCCGTCTTTGGACCAAGATCAAGTCAGGCACCTGATCCGGTCAAAAGCGCGGGGCGGTCTGGCGATCGCCCCGCCGCACTATTGTCCAAACTGACCATGCGGGGGCTGCTTTGAGTTCTGACGTTTTTGCGCCGTGGAATGACCCACAGGCGAAACCCTTGATCCAGTTCCAGAACGTGACCAAGCGCTTTGGCGAGTTCACGGCGATCGACAACCTGTCTCTGGATATTTTCGAACGTGAGTTTTTTGCCCTGCTAGGCCCTTCTGGGTGCGGCAAAACAACGATGATGCGGATGCTGGCCGGGTTCGAGACCCCGACCGAAGGCCATATCCTGCTGGGCGGGCAGGATATTGACCCCATCCCGCCGAACAAACGGGCCGTGAACATGATGTTCCAGTCCTATGCCCTGTTCCCGCATCTGAGTGTCTGGGAAAACATCGCTTTCGGTCTGCGCCGAGACAACATGCCCAAGCACGATCTGGAAGATCGGGTCGAAGAGATGCTGCGCCTGACCCGGCTGGAACAGTTCGCCCGTCGCAAACCGCATCAGATCTCGGGCGGTCAGAGGCAGCGCGTCGCACTGGCGCGCTCGTTGGCCAAAGCGCCCAAGCTTCTGCTGCTGGATGAACCGCTGGGCGCGTTGGACAAGAAGCTGCGTCAGGATACCCAGTTCGAATTGATGGATATCCAGGAAAAGACCGGCACCACCTTTGTCATCGTCACTCATGATCAGGAAGAGGCGATGACAGTCGCCACCCGCGTCGCGGTGATGGATCAAGGCCAGTTAAAGCAAGTGGCCACCCCGGATCGCATCTATGAAAACCCTGAATCTGTTTATGTCGCTGACTTCATCGGAGATGTGAACATAATCGAAGGCCGCGCGACTCCATCCGGAGAGGACGCCTATCAGATCGATTGGGCCGAAGGTCAGGCCCCGTTCACGGCATCTTCGCCTGCCGGTTTCTCAGACGGCCAGCCCTGCCATCTGGCGATCCGCCCCGAGAAAGTGACAATCTCTGCCGAACGGCCCGTCGATGCGGTCAACGCCGTGCAGGGCAAGGTTCACGACATTGCCTATCTGGGCAATCTGTCCACCTATCACGTTGAATTGGCAAACGGCACAATCATCAAGGCGCAGACGGCCAACACCCGCCGCATCTCGCGCCGTTCTTTCACCTGGGAAGACCCGGTCTGGCTGTCCTGGACAGCCACGGCTGCGGTTCTGTTGGCCAACTGATGCGCCGCGCCGTTCTGATCGCCATTCCTTACGTCTGGCTGTTGGCACTGTTTCTGGTGCCGTTCTTCATCGTTCTGAAGATTTCGCTGTCGGATACCGCGCTTGCCATCCCGCCTTATGCTCCGACTTTGGACCTGTCTGCCGGTTGGGCGGGGATAAAGGAGTTTTTCAGCCAGCTTGATCTGGAGAATTATGTCTGGCTGACCGAGGACGACCTGTATTGGAAAGCCTACCTGTCCAGCGTCAAGATCGCTTTGATTTCGACCTTCCTGACACTGCTGGTGGGCTATCCCATTGCCTACGGCATGGCCCGCGCGCCTCAGGAATGGCGACCGACACTGATGATGCTGGTCATCCTGCCCTTCTGGACTTCGTTCCTGATCCGGGTTTACGCTTGGATGGGCATTCTGTCGAACGAAGGGTACCTCAACCAGATCTTGCTGTGGACCGGTATCATCTCGACGCCGCTGACGATCCTGAACACGTCAACTGCCGTCTATATCGGCATCGTCTACACCTATCTGCCTTTCATGATCCTGCCGATCTATTCTGCGTTGGAGCGGTTGGACGGATCATTGATCGAAGCGGCCGAGGATCTGGGGTGTTCGCGTTTGCAGGCCTTCTGGCTGGTAACCATCCCGCTATCCAAGCCCGGCATCATTGCAGGGTGTTTCCTGGTGATGATCCCTGTGATCGGTGAATTCGTGATCCCATCCCTTCTGGGTGGTTCCGGTACGCTGATGATCGGCAAGGTTCTGTGGGAAGAGTTCTTTTCGAACCGTGACTGGCCGGTGGCAAGTGCGGTGGCCATTGTGCTGCTGCTGATCCTTGTCATTCCCATCGTGCTGTTCCAGCGCAACCAGCAGAAACAGGCGGAGGCCGAGGGATGAACAGATTGAGCTGGTTCAACACGGTTTCGCTGACGCTGGGTTTTGCGTTTCTGTACATCCCGATGATCATCCTGATCGTCTTCAGCTTCAACGAAAGCAAGCTGGTCACGGTCTGGGCCGGGTTTTCGACGAAATGGTACGGAGAGCTGCTGCGGAACGAAGCGTTCCTTGATGCCGCCTGGGTCACGATCCGGGTCGCGGTCTTTTCGTCGACGCTGGCGACAATTCTTGGAACGGCCGCCGCTTATGTGCTGGTCCGCAGCGGGCGTTTCTTTGGTCGGACACTGTTTTCCGGCATGATCTATGCACCGCTGGTCATGCCCGAAGTGATCACCGGCCTGTCGCTGCTTTTGCTGTTTATCGGCATCGGCCTGGATCGGGGTATTCTGACCATCGTTCTGGCGCATACGACCTTTTCGATGTGTTTCGTTTCCGTTGTCGTATCCTCGCGCCTCATCACCTTTGACCGGTCGCTGGAAGAGGCTGCGCTGGACCTTGGGTGTTCGCCCGCGCAAGCCTTCCGTCTTGTTACCCTGCCGATCATCGCACCTGCGGTAATCTCGGGCTGGTTGCTGGCCTTCACCTTGTCACTTGATGATCTGGTGATTGCATCCTTCACTTCGGGGCCGTCGGCGACGACATTGCCGATCAAGATATTCTCGGCTGTGCGCCTTGGTGTCAGCCCGGAAATCAACGCGTTGTCGACGATCATGATCGCTGTGGTGACGGTCGGGGTAATCACGGCCTCGCTTGTGACCAAACGCGCGATGGTACGTCAGCAGCAGGACGAAATGGCCGCAGCGCGCACCGAATGAAGCGGATTTTTCCAGACTACGCCTATGGCAGCGAACCTCGCGACGGCTGTTGGTGGGACGAAACTGTTGCCAGCCCGGATTGGCCGAACTTCCAGGGCGACATGCATGTGGATGTGGCCATTATTGGCGGTGGATTTACAGGCGTTTCGGCTGCTCTGCATTTGGCTGAAGATGCTTCGGTTGCGGTGTTCGAAGCCGGCGCACCGGGGTGGGGTGCCTCGGGCCGAAATGGCGGGTTTTGCTGTCTTGGCGGCTCAAAACTTGGCCACGCATCCATGCAGCGCCGATTTGGCCGCGATGCTGCTTTGGACTATGCGGCAGCGGAACAGGAAGCGGTCCGACTGGTCGCTGATCTGTTGGCACAGCATCAGATCGATGCGGATACCCACTCCAACGGGGAAACCCAGCTGGCGCATTCCAGGCGGGCGATGGACATGCTGCGCCGCAATGCCGACGAGGCGGGAACCCTGCACGAAGCCAGAGACCTGCCCGCGAAGGGCATGGGTGGCGCGTTTCATGGTGGATACACTTCGCCGGTTGGTTTCGGGTTGAATCCCCGCAAATACCTGTTCGGGATTGCCCGAGCTGCCGAAGCAATGGGCGCGCATCTGTTCCGGAATTCCCCAGTTCTGAGCGTTGAAAAAACGGCGTCCGGCTTTGTGTTGCAAACGCAGAGCGGGCCAGTCAAAGCGCAGGCGGTGTTGGTGTGTACCAACGGCTACTCCAGCGAGGATATCCCGGCCTGGATGTGCGGACGATACATGCCTGCCCAGTCGACCGTCATGGTAACGCGACCCCTTGGCCAAACCGAACAGATGGCACAGGGATGGACATCGGATCAGATGTGCTATGACACGCGCAATCTGTTGCACTATTTCCGCCTGATGCCGGACGGGCGCTTTCTGTTTGGTATGAGGGGCGGCCTGCGGTCATCGGCCGAGGCTGAAGCAGCCATTCGGCGAAAGGTTCAGCAGGATTTCAAACATATGTTTCCTGCTTGGTCGACGGTCGAGGTCACTCATATCTGGTCCGGTTTGGTGTGCCTGTCGCGGGCCCTGACACCTTTTGTCGGCCCCGTTCCAGATCAACCGGGGATGTTCGCCGGTTTTGCATATCACGGCAACGGCGTCGCCATGGGCACGTATTGCGGTCGAGCATTGGCGCGGTTGGTTCTGGGGCAGGACTCCGGGCTGCCGGTCGTGATGACGCAAACACCGGGTCGGTTTCCTTTGGGTCGCTGGCGCCGTGTGCTCATGCCGCCAGCCTACGCCATGCTGGCACTGGCCGACCTGCGATGAGGCGGGGTGTTACAGAATTGCGGTTTCCAAGTTCAAACCTGTCGCGTAATCGGGCGCACCATTTTCAGCGCGCCAGAGGCAATACGTCGCCATGCGCCACGCATACCATGGCCTGAGCTGTTCATAGCGCGCGACGATTTCGGGCCTGCCGTAGGCCGAAAGAAACTGGTCTTCCTCTTTCTTCGACAGCGGTGAGCCTCGGTAAAGCTGCTGCATAGCGGGCGACAAAAACAGCGCAAGGTCTTCGCAGGGATCGCCCTGGGCCGGGCATTGCCAGTCGATCAAGGTCAGACCACCGGTCGCCACCAGGATATTGCCTGCCACGGGGTCGCCATGGATCAGGCACGTCTGTTGCGTGGGTGCGACCGAATTTGAAGGTTGCAAATCAGCGAGTTCGTCGCGCCCGTTTGACGTGCAGCCTTGCAGAATTCTTTTTCCATGAGCGCGCAAGTCTGCGCTGCCATTGCATCCGGCTGGCGCCTGGACGGCAATGGGCAGGGTATGAAGCTTGCGCAGCAAGGCGCCAACCTGGGCTGAATCCTGCCGCCAGGGGGCTCCGGGGGCGTGGTCGTAAAACACCCAACGGGCTTCTTTGTATTGCCCTGTGGCCCGCAGCCTTGGCACGAAGCCCGTGGTGCCAAGCGCCTTCAGACATTGGGCCTCCAACTCTGCATCATTGCGAAACAAAGGATTGCGCAACGCTGTGCTGTAGAGTTTCAGGACTTTGTCACTGTCGCGGCCCTTGACCTTCCACACCCTGTTGGTGCGCCCGCCGTACAAGGTCTCGAACCGGGGATGCGCGTTGACCAATCCTTGCGCGTGGAGATGGTCAACCAGATCACGAGGGGGGGCAGGCAGGTCGGGCAGAGGTTCCATCACTTCTTATGGCGAGTCGATTTGCCAAGGTTTGGCCCGTCCCGCCCGACAGATCAAGCACCAGTTCGGACTGCGGTGACCTGAGTTGCGGGAACCACCTGACCGCCCTGCAAGGTCAGCAAAACAGCATCGTCGCCAACCTGTGCTTCGACGACGCGATTGTAGGCGGCGACAGGTTTTTCGGAGAGCAACTTGTCGCCCTTGTAGCTTTCCAGAGTTGCGGTGTAGTTGCCTGATGCCAATGGATTGCCTGAGGAATCCACTCCGGCCCAAACAAACTCCTCAGTTGTCGTGGGCACGGTGACATTATCGATCACCGTGCCGTCACTGTCGCGGATCACCAATTTCGTCGCGTCCGCATCAGGGTCGGCCTGGGCAAACAATGTCACGGGCTGGCCGGCAAAGTGAAAGGCTGATGTCGAACGGACGTCCATGCCCACCCAGCTTGCAAGCTCGTTCAGTTTTGTGCCGCCCAATGCGTTGGCCAGGTTGGACAAGAGGTCATTGGTCTGGACTTGTTGCTCGACCATCGAGAACTGCGCCAACTGAGACGCATATTCGGTCGAATCCATCGGCTCCAGCGGATCCTGATTCTTTGCCTGCGCCGTTAGCATCAGCAAGAAAGTCTCAAAGTCGGACGTAATCGCGGATTTCTGAGATGCCCCGGCCTTTTGTTGATCCGCAAAGGGCTGCGCGGTGTTGACAGGCGTAATCATTGGTCAAAACCTCATGTCGATGCCTTGGCCCGAGGCCAGATACTGTGTTTGGGAAGTTGTGTGATCGATCCGTTCATGCGGCGCAGCTTCAGAATGTGAAGGGGATTGTGTGTCAGCGTCGTTTGCATCCTTTTGATGTGCGCTAGAACCCCAAGAGGTTCCCAGGTCAAAGCTCAGATCCCCATAACCCAGCTTCTGAAACTCTTCTGTCAGAACGGACAAATGACGCCGCATTAATTCGAGGGTTTCCGGGCGCTCGGTCGCAATGGTGATTTGCAGGCCGTCCTCCCGACCGTTCAGAACAATCGACACACGCCCAAGCTCTTCCGGATTCAGCGCTATTTCCGTTGCTCCTGATCCGATACGAGTCTGGACAGCTGCTGACAGCTGACCAGCAATCGACCGGGCGATTTCCGTTCGGGCAGCAGTGGACGGAACCGTAATTTGAGGCGCGGACTCACGCGAGGTCAGCGGCAAAGGTTCCTCTCTGGCGGCCGGCAGGGCCTCAGCTTCGATAACGGGTGCCACGGGTTCGGCTTCAACGGCAGTTGCCATCAGCTGAAGCTGCGCCACCGAGGGCGCCCGGTCAGGCGCTGACGGTTTGGGCGTCGGAATGTTCACTTCGGGCAACGGCTTCTTTTCAGGGTCCAGCGGAAAGGGGACGGCCCCCGTTTGTTCGACCGTGCCTGTGGGCTTTGCAAGCTGATCAAACATCTGGCCGATTTCGGTCATGGCTGTCACTTGCACAGGTTGGGACGTCGGACCCAGCGCCTTCTGCGAGAGCGCCGGAACCGGGGAAGGCGTGTCGCTTTGTGTGGGCAAACCTTTTGGTACTGATACCGGTGGTTGTTTCAGTGTTTCCGAGGGTGCTTGATTTACCTCCGCCAACTGAACCGGCACCACCTTTACCTCGTCCAGGTCCGGGGTTTCCAGGAATGCAGAAGGGGGTTGCTGTTCGCCGATGTGTTCTGAAATCGGGGTGGGATGGGCCGTTTCAGATGCCTCGGCCGTTGTCTCCGGCACAGGTTCGGGCTTTGATTCGACAATTTTCAGCTCGGCATTGATGGCAGCGTTTTCGCCTTCAGGGCGGCCGGTGGCACCAACCTCTTGCCCGAGGATATCCTGAAAGCTCTCCGAGCCAGTGTTTTGGCCCGGAGCCTTACGAGATGTGACGGCTTTCTCGGTTGTGGTCGGCGTTGCGTTCGCCAGCGTTAGGGGGTTGGGCATTTTGCTCCGGCTCCGTGTGACTGGTCGGAACACTGCCTGTAGGAAGTTACGTTTATTTTAACCGCTTTCACCTTTGATCGAGAAAGTTCGAAGCAAATTCGGAGAATGCCATGAAGGTTTCCACCCTTCCTCACGTATCTCAATTACAGTCACCCCAGACCCGGCTGAAAAACGCCGCCATAGAGCTGGAGGCCGCGTTTCTGGCCGAAATGCTGAAATCTGCCGGGTTGGGAAAGACCCGTCAGTCCTTTGGCGGTGGCGCCGGTGAGGATCAGTTTTCTTCGATGCTTGTTGAACATCAGGCGCAGCAACTGGCCCGGTCCGGCGGCGTGGGCCTTTCCGAAATTCTGTTCAAGTCACTGATGGAGAAAACCGATGACTTCTAAGGCCGATAAAGCGTTGATCAAGTCTTTGGAAGAAGTCCTGGATTTGGAACGTGCAGCACTTGTGCAGGGGGATCTGGACCGTTTGTCCAGCATGGTGCCTGAAAAAGAAAAGCTGATCGGGGCAATCAATGATCTTCAGGTGCTGGAAAGTGAGGCACTGATTCGCGTCCAACAGAAAGCCGAGCGCAATCAGGCGCTGCTGAACAGCGCGGCTGAAGGCATCCGGGCGGTCGCCAGCCGAATGGCTGAATTGCGGCGCGTTCGGCAGGAATTCAGCACCTATGGTGCAGACGGACAGCGAAGTGAATTCGCGGTGCGCAGCACGGCAAAGCTGGAAAAGCGGGCATAGGCAGAATTTTGATTCAAATCCGAAATTTCTGGGCCGGGCGCTTTAGCACTCCGTTAGGGGATCGAGTTCAAAAGTGGTGTTGCACCTGAGATCAACAGGTGGCGCGAACGGCCACGCGGCGCGTCGCACAGGTCAGAAAGACACCAATGCCCGCAAATAGTGCGGGGTGAACATGGGCAAAATGGCCCGAACGAAAAGGATGAAAGCTATGTCCAGCATTCTGACAAACAATGGCGCGATGGTTGCGCTGCAAACTCTCAAGTCGGTCAACAAAAACCTGGCGATGACCCAGAACGCGATCTCGACCGGCAAGGATGTCGCAACGGCCAAGGACAACTCGGCAGTATGGGCGATTTCCAAAGTGATGGAGTCGGACGTCAAAGGTTTCAACGCCATCAAGGACAGCCTCGCGCTTGGCGAATCGACCGTCGCCGTTGCCCGGAATGCCGCAGAAACCGTCACTGATCTGCTGACCCAGATGAAAGGCAAGATCGTCGCCGCGCAGGAAGACAACGTTGATCGAGGTAAAATCAATGATGATGTGACTGCTCTGAAAGATCAGATTGCGTCCGTTGTCAGCGCAGCGCAGTTCAATGGCCTGAACCTGGTTGACGGCTCTGCTGGTTCCGCTTCGGTTCTGGCGTCGTTGGATCGTGACAATACCGGGGCCGTGACCGCATCGTCGATCACCGTTGCAGGGCAGAACCTGTCAACCGGCGGTTATGTCACCAAGCAGGTTTTTGACGGTTCGACCGGCGCATCGGCAGGCAACGATCGCGTCGGCGCAACCATCGACAACGGCGCGACTGCTGCGACCGCGCTGGTCACCGACGAATCCAGCGGTGCATTTGCCGCCGGCGACAAGGTTGTCGTCGCGATCAACGATCAGGTCGTGTCCTATACCGTGTCTGCCGAAGACGCCGCCGCGACAACAACCGGTGATCTGGTTGCCGTTGGATTGAAATCGAAGATTGAAGAGCTTGGGATTACCGGTCTGACCGTCGACTATGACTCGGGTACAGCAGGAACCCTGTCCATCACCAACGGTACGGGCTCTGACATTTCATTCTCGGCTCAATTCGTGAACGCCGGCGCAGGTGGTCTTGGCGCGCTGGCCGGCATTGATGTATCGACCGGTGCGGGTGCGACCGCTGCCCTGGCCGCCGTTGAATCGCTGATCGATACTTCGATCGATGCATCAGCTGCTTTCGGTTCCTCCCAAGGCCGGATCGAAACTCAGAAAGAGTTCATCTCGAACCTGTCCGACTCGTTCAAGTCAGGTATCGGGTCTCTGGTCGACGCGGACATGGAAGAGACTTCGGCGCGGCTACAGGCGCTTCAGGTTCAGCAACAGTTGGCAACACAGTCGCTTTCGATCGCCAATCAGGCACCGCAGTCGATTCTGTCGCTGTTCCGCTAATTCGCGAAATCGGTTGGGGCGCGTTCTTCGCGCCCCATCAATGACTGCCTGATGACGGCCCTTTGGAAGGATTTCAAGTGACACCGCAAACCCTAGCCCATCAAACTTATGCGCAAACCACCGCGCCGACTCGGACGCCTCGAGACACAGAATACGAAGCGATTTCAAGGATCACACGGCGCCTGAAGGCAGCAACAGCACAAAAGGCAACGGATTTTTCGGGTTTTGTTCAGGCCGTGCACGAAAACCGGCGGCTATGGGGGGTGCTCGCAACCGGCGTTGCCGATTCCGAGAATGCCCTGCCCAACGACCTGAGAGCCAGGATCTTCTACCTTGCCGAATTCACCGAACAACACAGCAGCCGCGTTCTGGGAGACGGCGCAACCGTTGAGCCGTTGGTGGAAATCAACACGGCCGTACTGCGCGGGTTGCGCCAGATGAGGGCAACTTGATGAGCGGTCTGGTCCTAAAGCTTGCCCCGAAAGAAAGGGTTCTGATCAACGGGGTCGTAGTTGAGAACGGCGATCGCCGCGGCCGGTTTTCGATTATGACGCCCCAGGCAAATGTACTTCGATTGCGGGACGCGATTCATCCGGATGAGGTGAATACGCCGGTGCGCCGCGTCTGTTATGCCGCGCAGCTTGTATTGTCAGGGGACATCGAACCTTGCCAAGCACGTCAGCAACTGTTGCGCCGCGTGGAAGAGCTGAGCCAGGTTTTTACGGATGCAGATAGCCGTCGGGTCTTGGCCGAAGCCACGGATGCCCTGGTTGCAGAGCATTATTACAAGTGCCTCAAATCGCTTCGCTCGCTTCTGCCGCGAGAAGAGCGGCTGATGGCTTACCAGCAATGACATTCCAACCCGTCATCCCAAGCGGCGGAATCGTGGGCTGGCGGTTCCTGCAACGTACCTATGAAAGTCAGTTCCAGAGTTTTTCGTCGTCAGCTGCAAATGAAAGAGAGACAAAGTACTTTCTGGACAACATCGGGAAAATCCAATCCGCTGAAGAGCTGGTTTCGGATCGCAGGTTGTTGCAGGTCGCTTTGGGTGCGTTCGGCTTGGAAGGAGATTTGGACAACCGGTTTTTCATACGCAAAATCCTTGAGGATGGGACACAGGCGGATGACGCGTTGTCCAATCGTTTGGCCGACAAGCGATACCGGGCATTTTCTGACGCCTTTGGGTTTGGTCCCGGAGCTGTCCGAAAAACCGCGCGGACGTCCGACATGGAGCAAATCGCCCAGGCCAATTTGACGGCCAGGTTTGAAATCGCCGTTGGCGAGTCGGATGAAACGATGCGAATTTCGCTCTATGCACATCGAGAGCTTTCGGATCTTGCCAACAGGACCTCAAGCGCAGACACAAAGTGGTTTGATCTTATGGGGTTGCCCCCTTTGCGCAGCATGATGGAAACGGCACTTGGACTGCCGTCAACCTTTGCGCAGCTGGACATTGACAAACAACTGGTCGAGTTCAAGGCTAGGTTGCTCAAACTGACCGGCTCGGATGACCTGGCACAGTTTTCGAACCCAAAGTCTGTTGAGAAACTGACCGACACCTATTTGGCCAGAAGTCAGATTGCGCAACTTCAGAGCACGATCTCGCCGGCGCAGACCGCATTGATCTTGTTGGGGGCCGTTTGAGCAGAACGCCTCCGGATCGAAGTGATCGGTGAAGCATGATCGCAAGGGCGTCACGTTGATCAAGGCAATGCGGGTTTCTTCAGAACTGCAAACGACAGGCCTCAACCGTTCAGAATCTCATCGGCTGCGGTTCGTAAAGCGTATGATCTGACGGGACGGGACACATTGTGCAGATTGACGTCTCCCAGCGGTACAGCATTGGAACAGGCCGGTTCGATGTCTTCTGAAACGACAATGCGGTGCCCTTGCGACTTGCCGAACTCGCCCAAACGTGCGGCGATGTTTGCGGCCTGACCGATAACTGTGAAATCAAGCCGTTCGCGAGATCCCACATTGCCGTAGGTGACACGCCCATACGCGACGCCGATCGAACAGTCGCAATGCCTGTCCGTACCTTCTTTGCGCAGCTCTCCCAAAGTTTCGACGATTTTGATCGCCGAGCGCTGGGCATTGGTGCGGGCCGTACTGGCATCCTCGTCCGTTGCCGGGAAGACGGCAAGCACAGCGTCGCCAATGAACTTCAGGACTTCTCCGTTGTTGTCATGAACAATGCCCGAGACCGTTTCAAAGAACTCGTTCAGCAGATTGATATACTCGCCCCGGCCCAGCTTCTCTTCCAGGCTCGTTGAATTACGGAGGTCGCAGAACATGATGGCGGCGTCGATCTCATCCCCGTCACCCCGCCTGATTTCGCCGCCCAATACGCGCGCGCCGGTGCGTTTGCCGACATAGGTTTCCAGCAGGACCTGCGCGTTTTCGCGCTGCATGAACACTTCGTAGAAACGGGCGATTACCGAGGAACATTCAAAGACAAGGCCCAGATTTTCGGTGGTAAACCCGTCCGGGTGATCGCAGGTCAGCGTCAGAACATTGGTGCGCCCGTCGGAAAACGGCAAGGGCATGGCCACGTAATCTGTTGCGCCCTTGGCCCGCAGGTCCTCCATGATCGGGAAGCTGTTATGCGGGTTTTCATCATTCAACCTTTGCCGCACGCCACCCAGGCCGTTCGAGACATGCCGCAAGGGGCTGTTGATGAAAGCTGGGTGATCATAGATTTCGTATGTCGGAGCCCGGGTCAGAATCTCTTCTTCATCTTTTTCCCAGATATAGTGCTTTCCCGCGATCAGGGGGTGAAGGGACCAGGCCAGAATGCTCAGCCTTTGTATTGCGATGCCATGCTCCAGCATCTTTTCGGCCAGCGCTTCGGTAAAGCTTTCGGGCGTTGCCGCGGTCGAAGCACCACGCATCAACCAATCAATCAGGGGCCCGCTGATGTTGCCGTCTTCAGGTTCGCGAAGGCGGTTGTCGCCCAGATCGATCTTCGTATAGGCGCCGGGCACAAAGCCGATACAGCCTTGAATGGCCGCGCTTTCGGGCAGGGCTTCCTCATAGGCCCAGACAGAATTGGCCAGGTTTTCGGACCCCAGATTGATGTCGTGATACGTGGCAGTGCCTTTGAACGGGCAGAATGTTTGCAGGTCTGTTTCTTCGCTCAAATCAACACAGACATCCGCGCGGGGAACATAGATCGTGGGCGGCAGGCGCGTTTCATACATCACCTTGGCATCTGTGCTTTCAGCCAAAAGCACCTCATTGCGATAAATGGCAATTCTGCCATTCAGCGATTCAACCGATATTCCATACCCATTGATTTTTGGTGCGGCGTGGACGTTCATATGCGACCTCCCTTGCCTGGGTTTTTCTAGAATGGGGCTTTGCATCCCACATTCCAAGAGGCGCAGAAGGGAAAAGTGCCAACGCATACGGTCATGCAGCAAGGTTCAGACCATTTGTATGACGTCTTTTTCGATGGACAGCATGTACCCTTTTTTGGCGATGTTTTTGACCAGAAGTTCACTGACCATCTGATTGCCAAGCGCATCCCGCAACCGTTTGATCCGCGTCGCGCCTGCGGCTTCGTCGCAATCGGCTTCATTACGGCCGGAAATCATCGCCTCGATCTGGGCGCCGGACAAAACCTCATCATCCAGTCGCGATTCAGCCAGAACCGATAAGGTTTCCATGGCGGCAGGCGTGAGTTTGAAATCCATGTTGTTGAGGTAGACGGCGTTTTCCTCGCGGCTGATCAGCAACGAAGTCACCTGAATGCCGGTGCGTTCGATTTGCGCCATGCGTCGGTTCAGCAGTACCAGCATAACCAGAAAGACCAATGCCGAGGCCATCATGGCACAGGCAAAAACCAGAAGCACATAGATCACCATCCGATAGCTGGACAGGGTGTCGGCGAAGGCGGTGCCGGACTGGGCCAGAATTTCAAGCAGGCGAATCTCGGTCTGTGAAGTCAGATCGGTCTCGATGAACAATCGCTCGACCCGCGCGTTGAATGCGTTCGCGTCCGGCAGGGTCCAGAACAGGAAAACGGCAGCGGTGATCAGAATGGCGATAATGGCTGCGACGCCCAGCACAACCAGACGGACCCCCGACCGGCGTGCGTCAGAAACGGAGATAGAATTGTCCGGCATTGCCTTTCCTCTGATCCAACCCTTCCGGCCCGAAAACGGACTGCACTTCAAGCAAGGTCCAGCCTGACGCGCTCAGGCGCTGGGCGATTTCTGCTTGGGCCTGGCCCTTGTCGCAGTTCGAGACCTGGATAACCCCATAATGCAAACGCAGCGGGTTGTCTTTCTTGGCCTTGTAATCCGCATAGCAATCCGCCGCAGACGCAGCAGAGCCAAGCGATATCAGGACCGCAAAGGTCAGAGAAGAGAGGATCTGTTTCATAGGCCGCATCCTGCGCACGAGTCGCCGCGATATTCAATAACCCAAGGGGTTTGCGGGTTCTGATATCCGATAACACCGGGCCGTTATTGCTTGTCTGGGCCGGTCGCCCCCAGTGTCAGGGCAATCAGGACGCGCTCCGTCACACGGTCGCCCAAACACTATGAAGGACACGCATCATGCATAAGAAATTCATCGCATTCATCGTTGCGACCGCGGTTGCAATAACCGGGGTGTCTGCGTCTCAGGCACGGGCTGCGGACGCAAAGGACATTCTTGGCGGGCTGGCCGCCATCGCGATCATCGGGGCCGGGGTTCACTATTACAACAAGGAAAAGAAAAAGGATCGGGCGACTCGCCACCAAACCTATACCCCGGCACCTTACACGCCGCAGCCGGTGCGCCCTCTGCCGCCGCGCGTGGCGCGTTATGATCTGCCCCAGCGCTGCCTGCGCACATTCAACGGGTATTCACAGGATCATCCGCTGCTTGGGCCGAAATGCCTCAAGAAGCACTACAAACATGCCAATAGCCTGCCGCAAGAGTGCAAAGTCGGTTTCTGGAATGGGCAAAAGGTCAAGCGGGCATACGAACCCGCGTGCCTGCGCCAGAAAGGATACCGTGTCGTTTACCAGTAACACCGGTTGAGCAGGAGCGGCGCCAAAGAAGCGCCGTGTGAGAGAGGGCGGTGTGGGCTGCCCTCTCTTTTTTTCTTGCGGCGCTGTGTGAAACACGGTTTTCCAAAGGCATGACAAAACCAGATTTCGAACTTGAACAGGCGCTGCTGGGCCGGGGCCATTGCCGCATCGCGGGCGTGGATGAGGTCGGGCGCGGCCCTTTGGCCGGCCCGGTCGTCGCGGCAGCGGTGATCCTGAACCCACAGGCCATCCCCGAAGGGTTGAATGATTCCAAGAAGCTGACGGCCAGACGTCGGGCCGCCCTGGATGCCGAGATCCGGCACAGCGCCGAGTTTGCCGTGGCCGAAGCTTCGGTCGCCGAGATTGACGAGATCAACATCCTCAGGGCATCGCATCTGGCGATGCTGCGCGCGGTTGAGGCACTGTCGCCGGCCCCCGATTTCCTGCTGATCGACGGGAATATGATTCCACGCGGCCTGAAAATCCCGTCGCAGGCCGTCGTGAAGGGGGATGCCCGATCGGTGTCGATTGCAGCCGCCTCGATCCTTGCGAAAAACTGGCGCGATCAGGTGATGGTGGATTTGGCGCAACAGCATCCGGGATATGGATGGGAAACCAACGCCGGCTATCCGTCAAAACAACACAAGGAAGCGCTGCAAAATCTTGGCGTGACCCCACACCATAGACGTTCGTTCAAGCCAGTGCACAATATCTTGTATCAAGAGTAAATCGTAAGTCGCTGATTCAAAAAAGAAATTGACGGCGAATCGTCTTTGACTCATCCTTGTCTCAACCAAATGAGCGCAAAAGCGCCGTGGATACTTGAGGCAGTGATATGACAACGACCACAAAAAAGGGCGCAAAAGCGCTCCCTTTAAACACGATTCTATCCGGTGACTGCATCGAAGTGATGAACAGTCTGCCCGAGGCGTCGGTTGACCTGATTTTCGCCGATCCTCCGTATAACTTACAGCTGAAAGGCCAGTTGCACCGCCCGGATAACTCTCAGGTGGATGCGGTTGATGATCACTGGGACCAGTTTTCTAGCTTTGGTGCCTATGACCAGTTCACGCGCGAATGGTTGAAGGCAGCACACCGTCTGCTGAAGCCCAACGGCGCGATCTGGGTGATCGGTTCTTACCACAATATTTTCCGTGTAGGCTCGGCTTTGCAGGACGCAGGATATTGGATCCTCAACGATGTGGTCTGGCGCAAGTCGAACCCGATGCCGAATTTCCGGGGCAAGCGCTTTACCAACGCGCATGAGACGATGATCTGGGCCAGCAAACGCGAAGGCGCGAAATACACCTTCAACTATGAGGCGCTAAAGGCTCTGAACGAAGGCGTGCAGATGCGCAGCGATTGGGTGCTGCCGATCTGCACCGGGCATGAGCGTCTAAAAGATGAAAACGGCGACAAGGCACACCCGACACAAAAGCCGGAATCGCTGCTGCACCGCGTGTTGATTGGCTCGACCAATCCGGGCGATGTGATTTTGGATCCGTTCTTTGGCACAGGTACAACCGGTGCAGTCGCCAAAATGCTGGGTCGCGAGTTCATCGGGATCGAGCGCGAGGAAAGCTACCGCAAGGTGGCCGAGAAGCGTATTGCCAAGGTCCGCAAGTTCGATCGTGAGGCTCTGGAAGTTAGTGCCAGCAAACGCGCCGAACCGCGCGTGCCCTTCGGGCAACTGGTCGAACGTGGCATGCTGCGCCCGGGCGAAGAGTTGTATTCCATGAACCAGCGCCACAAAGCCAAGGTCCGGGCCGATGGCACATTGGTCGGTGACAACGTCAAAGGCTCGATCCATCAGGTGGGCGCCCATCTGGAAAATGCGCCATCCTGCAATGGCTGGACCTATTGGTGCTTCAAGCGTGACGGCAAAACGGTTCCGATCGACGTTCTGCGCCAGCAGATCCGGGCCGAGATGAACTGATACAAAGAACACCGCCGGTGCCTGTGGCCTGACACAAGGCACTACGCCTTGCCCCGCCGATCCTACGGCGGGGTCTTTTGTTTTCGGATCAACAGTGATTGCATGTTGTTGACCCTGACACTGCAAGAAAGATCACGGCCATGACCGAGACAACCGCGCAGCCCCGCCGCAGTCTGTTTTTCACGGAACCTGACACGTTCGATCTGGACAACAAATACACCGAGGCCGCGTTGGAGCGGCACAAGCGAGAAGGGTTGGAACTGGCCGTCCGCGCGCGCTGGGTGGCGATGGCGCTGACCGGGGTTCTTCTGGTTTTCCTGAACCCGCAATGGGAGGTGCTTTGGTATCACTTCATTCTGCTGCTGATCTGCGCCAACGGTTGGCTGATCCGCCGTTCCGGTCGGGTGGGACAATCGCGGGTCGAGCTTCTTTTGATCTTCGTGGATTTGCTGATCATGACCCTTGGAATGATCGTGCCCAACCCGTTCAGTGACGATGTTCGCCCTCTGGCCATGCAATACCGGTTCGACAATTTTCAGTACTTTTTCGTCATCCTGGCGGCTGGAACCCTGGCTTATTCCTGGCGAACCGTCATTGCCATCGGTTCGTGGACGGCATTGATGTGGACGATCGGTTGGATCGTTGCCTCGTGGGTGGCAACGCCGATTCCGGGGATCAGCGAAAAGGTTGCAGAGGCCTTGCAGGGCTATCCGGATGTTGCCGAGCTGTTGGACCCCAACAGTTTCATGGTCCCTCAACGTATCCAGCAAGTGATCGTATTCATAATGGTCGCGGTAACGCTGGGCATTTCGATGCGGCGTCTCAATCAATTGTTGATGAACAACGCAGGATTGGAACGTGAACGGGCCAACCTGTCGCGGTATTTCTCGCCCAATGTGGTGGATGAGCTGAGCCAGAACGATGAACCGCTGAAACAGGTCCGCAAAGAAGATGTGGCCGTTCTGTTCATCGATATCGTCGGGTTCACCAAATACGCCGCCGGGCGGGATCCCTATGAAGTGATCGAGGTTCTGCGCGGGTTTCATGCCCGTATGGAAACCGAGGTATTCCGGCACCACGGGACCTTGGACAAGTATCTGGGCGACGGTTTGATGGCGACCTTCGGCACTCCGGTGCCGACGCCCCTGGACGCGAGCAATGCCCTGGACTGCGCGCGTGCGATGGTGGGTGTGATCGACCGTTGGAATCTGGAACGTCGCAGGGTGGGAGAGCCCGAAATCCATGTCGGCGTTGGGGTGCATTACGGCTCGGTCGTACTTGGGGATATCGGCGCCAACCGGTTGGAATTCGCGGTGATTGGCGATGCGGTCAATGTGGCGGCCAAGCTTGAGGCACTGACGCGTGATTTCAAGGCGCGTATCGTTGTCAGCGATGCCGTGCGTTTGCGGGTTGAGGAAGAAAACCCGCAGGCTCCGGAGGTCATGGCCGGTTTTGGTGCCTGCCGCGACCAAACCGTGCGAGGGGTCGAGGCGCCGATGGATGTCTGGGTGATGAAAAGCTGAGGGCCTCCCGCCCGTCAGAACAGGATCGCAGATGCAGTGCTGACAGTTGGGTCAAGCAGCGCGCCAGTGCGCGCTGCGGTCACGCTTTGGGCATGGGGTTCAAAGATTTGTTGTAGGGGTGCCAGTCGGTGATCTCGGGATAATAGTGGCGTCGCCACGCGCGAACGCGCGGGTTCATTACCCGCCGCCAAAGCGGAGGGATCATAGCGAACACGGTCATGACGGGATAGCCATAGGGCAATTGTGGGGCTGCGCCCGACGCGTGATGTTGCAGCAGCGGAAACCGGCGATTGGGTTTGTAATGGTGGTCCGAATGGCGCTGAAGATTGATCAGCAACCAGTTCGAAGCTTTCTGCGAGGCATTCCAGGAATGGTGTGGCAGGACATGCTCGTACCGTCCGTCGCCCAGGTGTTTTCGGGTCAGGCCGTAATGTTCGACGTAATTGACCAGCTCGAGCTGCCAGATCGCGACACCAGCCTGAAGCAGAAACAACGCCACGCCGGACCATCCTCCGATCAGGCCGGCCAGTGCCAGCATCCCACCTTGCAGCGCCCAGTACCGCCAGAACGGGTTTGAACGATCTGTCCACGGTCTGCCGATGCGGGCCAGCTTGTTGCGCTCGGCGTTGAAGGCCGAAACCCAGCATTGCCACAGAACGCGGGGATAGAAGCGATGGAAACCTTCGTTGTAGCGCGCCGTTACCGGATCGCGTGGGGTGCCAACATGGCGGTGATGGACCAACAGGTGCTCGGACCGAAAATGAGAATACAGCACCATGGCAAGAAGGATGTCCCCCAGCCAGCGTTCCATACGGCTTTTCTGGTGCATCAACTCGTGGCTGTAATTGATCCCAATCGTGCCCGAAATGACGCCCATGCCAAAGAAGAGGCCGATTTTCTCAAGCGTTGACAGATGGGTGCCGTGGGTTGTGTACCAGATCAGACCAAAAAGGGTGACGAACTGGATCGGGGCCCAGAGTTTTGTCAGTAATATGTACCATTGCAGCGCCGTGTCCGGCGTATCGGGGTCGGCGTTTTGCGTGTTGAGCCCGGTGATCCGGTCCAGCACTGCAAAAGCCCACCAGGTTGCGGCAGGAACCAGCAGCAGTGACCATCCACCGGTGGCAGCTGAAAACCAGACCAGCGGAATCAGCAGCAGCGACACCCAGAAAGGGGATGCAGATTGCCAGCGGGACAATGTGCCTGTTGCGATCATCTTTTCTGCTCCGACTTTACGGAGATATCCTAGCCATGGCCCGAAGATTTGCACAGCGGACTTATTGTCCTCGCCAAAGATCATAGGCCTTGCGCATCACGGTTGGCAGGTCGCCGGGCCTGAAGCTTTGTTTGTCTACAACTGTCAGATGTTCGGGTACGTCGTGATCGGCGGCATCCGTGGTCCAGATCCGCAAAATCAGGTGGAAATGCGTAAATGTATGGCGGACTTCGCCCGGCAACATCTTCCAATTCGCCGGGAACGGAGGCCGTTCGGCCGGGGCATCGTTCCACTCTGATCCGGGCCAGCCCAGCATTCCGCCCAGCAAACCTTTGTCAGGCCGGCGTTCCAGCACCATGGCCCCGTCTGCGCTTTGCGCAACATACACGTGCCCATAGCGCGTGGATTTGGGCTTTTTGGGTGTTTTTCGTGGCAGGTCGGCTTGGGTGCCTGCGACGCGGCTCTGACAGGGGTCACGCAGGGGGCAAATGCCACATGCCGGCGACTTTGGCGTGCAGATGGTTGCCCCCAAATCCATGACCGCCTGCGCGTAATCGCCAGGACGTGTGGCCGGGGTCAGGGTCGACGCCTTTTCCTTCAGCAGGGGTTTGGAGCCGGGCAGCGGATCGTGAATGTCATGGAGCCGGGCCATGACACGCTCGACGTTTCCGTCCAGCACGGTTTCAGGCCGATCAAACGCGATGGCCGAGATCGCAGCGGCGGTATAGGGGCCTATGCCGGGTAGGTTCAGCAGCGCTTCAACGCTGTCGGGAAACCGGCCATCGTAGTCTTGCGTGACGGCCCGGGCGCATTTCAAAAGATTGCGGGCGCGGGCGTAATAGCCAAGCCCGGCCCATTCCCCCATGACCTGATCGTCCGGTGCGGCGGCCAGAGCCTGAACCGTAGGCCATCGGGTGGTGAAGCGCAGGAAATAGTCGCGAACGGCGGCAACTGTTGTCTGCTGCAACATCACTTCGGACAGCCAGACCCGATAGGGGTCGGGGCGCATCCCGGCGGCGCGATCTGCCGGACCGATGCGCCATGGCATTTCGCGGGCGTGCCGGTCGTACCATTCCAGCAACGCATCACTGACGGTGAATTCAGCAGAGTCACGCAAGTTTTATTCAACTCCCGGTCGGGTTTTGCTGGCACATGGTGGCCTGCCCAGTACAATAGAGGTGTAGGAGCAGGAAACCAGATGCAACGCAGACGTTCTTCGACCCGCGGGTTCAAACGCACCGCATCCTTGCTGAACGATCAGATCCGGCGCGCCGGGGAAAGCCGGGGGTTTGCCGTGTCGCGGCTTTTGACCCACTGGGCCGAGATTGTCGGCCAGGAAACCGCTGCCATCGCGCGCCCGGTCAAAGTGGGTTATGGCAAGGGCGGATTTGGTGCCACCCTAACTGTGTTAACGACCGGGCCACAGGCTCCGATGCTGGAAATGCAGAAGGAACAGCTGCGCGGCAAGGTAAACGCGGTCTATGGCTATAACGCCATCAGCCGTGTCCGTATCACCCAGACCGCTCCGACCGGATTTGCCGAGGGGCAGGCCAGTTTCGACCACAAGCCGAAGCAAGCCAAACCCCAGATTGCGCCTGACATTGCCGCCGAGGCCGACAAAATGTCACGCGATGTACATGATGTAGATTTGCGCGCGGCTCTTGAACGTCTCGGGCGCAACGTTTTATCCAAACAGAAACGCTGAGAAAGGGCTGAAAATGAGCCGTATTGCAACCGTAATCTGTGCGGCCGTCGCCGTGGCCGCTGGCGGCTATTGGCTGACAGGGTCGAACACCAATGTCACCATTCCACTGGTCAGTGCCGCCGAAGCGCAGGAGGCAGACCTGGATACTTCGACGATCGTCGAGATGGTGCAGGGCGCCGAGGATGCACCTGTCGAAATCATCGAATATGCATCATATACCTGCCCGCACTGCGCAAACTTCCACACAGGCGCGTATAAGCAGCTCAAGAAAGACTTCATCGACACCGGCAAGGTCAAGTTTACCTATCGTGAGGTGTATTTTGACCGCTACGGCCTTTGGGCATCGATGGTTGCACGCTGCGCTGGCCCCGAAAAGTTCTTCGGTATCACAGACCTGATCTATGAAGGGCAGGCAGAATGGACACGCGCAGGTGGTCCGGCCGAGATCGTGGACGAGCTGCGCAAGATCGGTCGTTTGGCCGGCATCGATGGCGACCAGCTTGAGGCTTGCCTGCAAGACGGTACCAAGGCGCGGACATTGGCTGCGTGGTATCAGGAAAACGCCGAACGAGATGGTATTCAGTCGACCCCGTCGTTCCTTGTGAACGGCAAGAAAGTCGACAACCAGTCCTACGCTGACTTCAAAAAGCTGATCGAAGACGAACTGGGCGGCTAAAAACCCTTTTCCGGTTGGCCCTGTAGGGGCCGACCGGGCCTATTTTGGTGCCGGTGCTGCATTCAGCAGCATATCCCGGACTTTGTCAGTTTCGCCGACTCGCAGACGCACCGGCAGAGTGATCACTTTGCTCCGAAAAGCCGGGGGCAGACGTACGGCGTCTTTCTCGGTCGTTATCATCTGAATACCCAGTTGGCGCGCCTCGTTTTCCAGACGGGCCATCAGTGCCTGAGTCAGAGGCTGGTGGTCGTCCAGGGCTTCGGCGCGGACCAGGTCTACGCCCAGCTGTCGCAGGGTTTTGAAGAACTTCTCGGGGTGGCCGATACCGGCAAATGCCAAAGCGCGTGTGCCGGTCCAGTCCATGCCGGTTTGCAGGGGCTCGATTGCTCCGGTGACATGGGGAACAGACAACTTGTCGCCCCACTGACCGGTGAAAGCCATTTGCGCGGCCTCATCGCCCAGAGATAACACAAGGTCGGCCCGTTTCAACCCGATGTCGACCGGTTCCCGCAGTGGCCCGGCAGGCAGGCACAAACCGTTTCCGAACCCGCGTTGAGCATCGACAACAATGATCGAGAAATCCTTGGCCACCGAGGGGTTTTGAAAACCGTCATCCAGCACGATTGCCGTGGCGCCCGCCGCTGCGGCGGCCCGTGCGCCCGCCGCCCTGTCCTTGGCAACCCAGACTTCGGCAAACATCGCCAGAAGCAGCGGCTCGTCTCCTACTTCGGCAGCCGTGTGCCGGGCCGGATCAACCTGCACCGGCCCATCCAAAGAGCCTCCGTGCCCCCGCGTGACGACATGTGGTTCGTGCCAGGCGCCTCGAAGCTGTTCAAGGGTCCAGATCACCGTTGGTGTCTTACCGGTTCCACCAGCATTGAGGTTGCCGATACAGATCACGGGCACACCCGGCTTTTCGCCGGATTCCGAGGCGATCCTACGGGCGGTTGCCGCTGCATACAGGCGCCCCAACGGTGCCAGCATACGCGCCCTAAGATCCGGTTGGTCCGGGGTCGTGTTCCAGAAATCAGGTGCCCGCATGATCCGCACTCCGCTGATCCAGAATATCCTGCACCATTTCGATCAGGGCGTCAGCCTGCGGTGCGCCTTCGGTCAACAATTGCCATCCCGCCAACGCCATGTCGGCAGCTTGATCCGGCGCCAGAAGCTGCACAACGGCGTCGCCCAGTTCGGTTGCCGTTTTAACCTCTTTGGCGGCGTTCACCTGTTGCAGGCTGGAATAGAATTCCTGATGGCGATGCACATATGGTCCGAACATGATCGCAGACCCCAGCGCGATTGCTTCGGACGGATCCTGACCGCCCGCGCCGCGTTCCAGTGAACTGCCCATGAAGGTCACTGGTGCCATGCGATGCCACAGGCCCAGGTTTTCGGGGTCCGATGTCAGGACGACCTGCGTGGTATCTTCAATCATGTCCCCTTCATCCCAGTTGACGCAGCGCAGGTCCATCGATTCCAGCCGCCGTCTCAGCGGCGAGACTTCCGGCTCGTTTGCCACGTGCAACACCAGAACCAGCCGATGCAGCATCCGCAGTGCCTGACGGTGGGCTGTCAGAACCGAGATGAACTCCTTGTCCTGAACCCATGCCGCCAGCCAAACCGGGCGCCCGGCAAGTGTATGAGTGGTCTCGATAAGTTCGTCTTCTGGCCAGGGCCGAGGGTTGGGGCTGATCCGCAAAGGCGGTGATTCCGCAACTTTTCCGGATTGGATTCCGAGGCGGCGGATCTGTCGAGCCGTCTCGGCGGATGGCGTGAGAATCTTGCGGAAACAGTCAAAGGTCACCCGTGTGATGTCCGGCAGCCAACGGGCGTTCCGGGACAGAGTGACGCTGAATTGGGCGTCGAACAGGACCAGCGGGATCGCCTGTTCGTCAGCGCGCGTGACAATGTTGGGCATCAGATCGCCACCGACCCACAACCCCATGTTCGGACGCCAGTATTCGATAAACTCGCGGGCGGCGGCACTCTGTTCCTGTGGCAGGTTGATCAAAGGGAACCTGCTGTCCGGCCAGTTGGACAGATCCTCATCCGGGGGGGCTGTCAGCAGGAAATTCAGCTTGGCCCTGACCTGCGACAGCCGACGGCAGAAGTCGGTCACAGCCCGCAGCCGATCCGGTGTGGCAACATGGATCCATAGCAACTCACCTTTGGGGCGCGGCAGGTTGGATTGCGGCGCAACCCCGTTGCGCAACCCCCATGACAACACCCTGTAGGCGGCCAGGCTGAGTGAGCGCGGTTTGCTCATGTTCCAATTCCCGGCCCGGCCGGATCCAGCAGTGCCGACAGTTGCTGATGAATCGAGGCGCTGGCGGCGATCACGCCGTTCAACCTGGGATGCATGTTGTTGAAGATCAGCCGTTGACCCGTACGGTCGGAACACACGCCGCCGGCCTCTCGGATGATCAGGTCGCCGGCGGCAATGTCCCATTCCCAACTGGGGCGCAGGGTCAGCATGCCGTCGAACCGCCCCTGCGCAACCAAAGCCATGCGATAGGCAAGTGACGGACGATACGCGCGTTCGAATTCTGGCGCCTGCGCATTGCGCCAATGCCGTGCGTCAAGGTTCGGCTTGGCGGCCAGAATTTCTGATTGCAAAAGCTCTGCGGTGTCCGAGGTCGTGATCGTCTTACCATTGAGAGACGCGCCCTGACCTTGGGCCGCCGTGTACAGCAAATCCCGCATCGGCAGGTAAATGACCGCCGCCGTCACCACGCCGTTATCGGCGACGGCTATGGAATGTGCCCAGGTGCGCGCGCCTTCTGCAAAGCTCCGGGTGCCGTCGATCGGGTCGATTATGAAAGTGCTGTTGCGGTCCAGCCGGTCGGTGGAATCCTCGGATTCTTCACTGAGCCAGCCATAGCCCGGTCGCGCCGAACACAACCGCTCCTCCAGCATCGTGTTCACGGCAAGGTCCGCCTCGGTCACTGGGCCGGCGCCATCGGGTTTGTCCCAGCGCTGTGCTTGCGTGCCGGAATAGCGCGTGGCGATCTTGCCGGCCTCCAGCGCCGCCTCGATCAGCAGGGGCAGATCAGTTGCCGGCAAGTGTCATTCCTTCGATCAGAAGCGACGGAACCACGCGCGACAGGTATGGGCGGGCATCGTTCGCCGGGATGATCCGGCGCAGGATGTCCCGCAGATTGCCCGCGATGGTGCATTCATTGACCGGATGCGTGATCTCACCATTCTCGACCCAGAAGCCCGATGCACCCCTTGAATAGTCACCGGTATTGGGGTTGATCGTTGAACCGATCATGGATGTGACCAGCAACCCGGTTCCCATATCGCGCAGCAGGTCGGCGCGGCTTTGGTCACCTTGTGTCAGGCTCAGGTTCCAGTTGCTGGGCGATGGCGGGCCCGAGACCCCACGCGCGGCATTTCCCGTGGACGCCATATCCAGTTTTCGCCCGCTTGACAGGTCCAGCGTCCAGCCGGTCAGAACGCCGTTTTCCACGATTACCCGGCGTCGTGTCGGCAGACCCTCGGCATCAAAGGGACGCGAGCCCGAAATGCGCGGGCGGTGCGGGTCTTCGATCAGGGACAGATGCGCAGGCAGAACGTCCTGCCCCAAACAATCCTTGATCCAAGATGCGCCCCGTGCGATCGCCGCGCCATTGCTGGCGGCCAGAAGGTGGCCGATGAGCGAAGACGAGATCCGTTCGTCGAAGAGAACCGGAAAACTTCCCGTCTCAGGTTTGCGCGCACCAACCTGTTGCGTGGCGCGTTCACCTGCTGTGCGCCCGATTTCTTCCGCGCTGCGCAGGTCGGATTGGAACGTCCGGCTGTCGCCGTCATAGTCCCGTTCCATCCCCGTGCCTTCGCCCGAGATCGCAACACAGGAAACCGACCGGCTGCTGCGCGCGTACCCGCCGGTGAACCCGTTTGTCGCGGCCAGATGCACATGGTGGGTTCCATAGCTTGCGGCCGCATCCGACACCTGGGTGACGCCGGCGACGGCCAGCGCTGCGGCCTCGGCCGTCAGGGCATCCTGCATTAGGGCTTCGGCAGACGGGGCCGGGGCGGGGTCTGACAATTCCAGTGACTCTATGTTCCAGTCTGTGACCAGCTGGTCCTTGTCAGCCAGCCCGGAAAACGGATCTTCGGGGGCCTCCCTGGCCATTGCGACAGCTCGTTCCGCCATGGCGCGCAGGGTTTCAGGGCGGCTGTCGGAACTGGACACAATGGCGGATCGTTTGCCCAGAAACACCCGCAATCCCAAATCAGTCCCTTCCGAGCGCTCGGCATGTTCCAGCGCGCCGCCCCGCACTTCGACGGAAACAGAGGATCCGTCGATAACGATGGCATCCGCCGCGTCCGCGCCTGCCTTGCGGGCCACGTCAAGCAAATGATGGCTGATTTCTTCTGGTGAGCAGGTCATGAGGCCTCCGGGTTGATTGCCAAGGACCTAGCCTTGGACCGCCCGTCTCGCAAGACCTGTGACCAGATTGTGCGTTGAGTATCGCGGTGAACCCGTGCCGTTTCAGAGGTTTGGGCAAGGGTTGGCAGGGCAGAGAAAGGGCCGCATGTTGCGCGGCCCTTTCCGTTGATTGTCACTTGATACGCTGACCATTCGCCAGGATCTGGCCGTCTTCGGTGAACTCGATCTTCGAGTTCAGTGTGTCCGGCTCTTCGCCCGGAACTGCCATCAGACCCATCATCATGCGGGCACCCAGCGCGTCTTCTTCCGAGATGATTCCCATGCCGATCAGAGTGTCGATCAACTGGTTGGCGCCAACCAGCTGAAGGTTCGCCACGCCGCTTGGGCTGGGCAGGCCATCAAACTCTTCGGTATTGGTGTTGTCGAAAGCAAAATCACCGGTACCAGTCAGTTTGGCGCCAACCAGCGAAACCAGCAGTTCGTTGATCTTCAGCGAGTGCAGTTCCCCCGGCGCTTCGTCGGATTCGACGTCGATTTCAGGATCGAAGATATTCATCAGCACTTTCGCGGTTCCCGTCGCATCCAGCGCAATCGTCGCCGGATCACGCGGCAGCGCGCCCGCAGGATCGAAAATGCCCCACAATACGTCCGACATGGTGAAATCGGTCAGGTTCAGCCCAAAGCCGAAGGGTTGAACCTCGTCCGATTGCTGGATGGGGAATTCGAAGTTCAGGCCCGCCTTGGCCATCGAAAGTTCGATCGGGAACGGCAGGCCCGCCGTGGTAACGGCCATTTTCGTGCTGTTCTGGTCAATGTCATAGACGATACGCTCTGCATCGATGCTGGCTGCAAAACGCCCGCCTTCGGACGTGCTGTTCATCGAGAACGCCTGACCTTCGCTGGTCCCGCTCAGATCCGTGCTGCCTGCGGCATAGGTGAAGGTGCCGTCAAACGAAAAACCAGCCTTGTAAAAGGCTTCTGGGTCCGAAAAGTCAAAATCCGGCGGGACGACGTTGTTGCCCTCAAATGCCAGTTGATCGAGTTGACCGTTGATCAACCCGTTTTCGCCGCTTTCAGGATCCTGAAAGTTCAGATCATAAGTTAACGTGGCTGCGTTGAACGTCTGACTGATGTTCCGATTGTCGCCGATCTGCATCCGCGAGCTGCCGGACAGATCGCTTGCCTGGACATCGATGCCAAACACATCATTGGGCAGCGCCTCACCATCGACCTCAATCGAATCCAGTTTCACACCCAGATTGTCAGCCTTGTAGTCATAGGTCATGTCGTCCGGTGCGCCCGACACGACCATGTTCAGTTGGCTGTGGGAATAGGTGACAGTGGCTGCGAAGTTTTCGTCTTCGGCCTGACCGGTGATTTCCATGGGAAAGCTTTCCGGCAGGTCAATGGTAACGGTCCCGTCACCATTTTCGGTCAATGTCATTTCCGGCATGACCATCTGAAACTGTCCGTCCTCTTCGGGAAGGGCCACTGAAAGTGTCATGTTGGAAATCGTGGTGACGTCGCCCGAAGTGCTTTCGTCTCCTGTGACGGTGTAACCCATCGAGGTGAAATAGCTCTGCCAATCGGACCAGACGTCATCGGCCGACAGATCGGCAAACGCCCCTTGGGTGGCAACGGCATAAGCCAAGGCAGCGCCGCAGCTGCGGCGAAGGAAAACGGACATAAGGTAACCCTTCTTGATCAATTTGTGGCGCATGGTCGGTTTTGTGGCGGGTATCGTCAAGGGGGCAAGGGCTGGACCCTTTCCCCGTTTACGCGTTACGGCTGTAGCCGACAGAGATTGCAATGCGTGAGGAAGGGCAAATGCAGGGAAAAACTGTTCTAATAACCGGGGCCAGCCGAGGAATTGGGGCCGAGGCAGGGCGCGTTTTTGCCGCAGCCGGCGCCAATGTCGCATTGGTGGCTCGCAGTCAGGATCAGATTGACGCTCTGGCGGCCGCATTGGGCGATAAGGCCATCGCATTGGCCTGTGACGTCAGCGATTTCGCTCAGGTGGAACAAGCCGTGGCCACATGCGTGGACCGGTTCGGTGGGTTGGATGTTCTGATCGGCAACGCGGGTGTGATCGATCCGATCTTTCATCTCTCGAATGCTGACACCGAGGCGTGGAGCAAGGCCATCGACATCAACCTGAAAGGTATTTTCTACGGGATGCGCGCGGCGTTGCCGGTGATGCGGGCTGCGGGAGGAGGGAGCATTCTGACGATCTCGTCCGGTGCAGCGTCGAACCCGGTCGAAGCCTGGAGCCATTATTGCGCCTCGAAGGCCGGGGCCAAGATGCTCACGGAATGTCTGCATCTAGAAGAAGCCCATAATGGTATTCGCGCAATGGGCCTGTCACCGGGGACGGTGGCCACCGATATGCAGCGGTCGATCAAGGCCAGCGGCATTAATCCCGTCAGTCAGCTGGACTGGGATGTGCATATCCCTGCGGACTGGCCCGCACGGGCGCTGTTGTGGATGTGCTCGGATGATGCCGATGAGTTTCTTGGCACTGAAATTTCGCTGCGGCTTGAAGACATTCGCAAACGGGCCGGGCTGATATGATCGATTTGACCAAAGAAGGTGGCCTGTGGACCGTCACGATCAACAATCCCGGCAAGGCGAACGCCCTGACGGGGGCCATGCTGGCGGAACTGGCCGAGATCGCCGAATCCGCGACAGAGGCCAAGGCGTTGATCCTGACGGGCGCGGGCAAAGTGTTCAGCGCCGGGGCAGATCTGGACGAAGCGCGCGCCGGTCTGGCCAAATCGGATGTCTGGGAAAGGCTGTCCGGCGCCATTGCTGCGTTGCCCTGTCTGACCGTTGCCGCACTGAACGGCACTTTGGCAGGCGGGGCCAACGGTATGGCACTGGCCTGCGATCTGCGCATTGCCGTGCCGTCGGCCAAGTTCTTCTATCCGGTGATGAAGCTGGGGTTTCTGCCACAACCGTCCGACCCCGCGCGGCTGGCGGCTCTGGTCGGACCGGCAAGGGCCAAGTTGATCTTTATGGCGGGTCAGAAAATCACCGCGCAAGAGGCGTATGAATTTGGCCTGGTGGACCGGATTGTCGATCCCGATCACCTGATGCAAACCGCACGCGATCTGGTTGCCGACAGCGTGAACGCCGACCCCGAGATCGCGGCGGGAATCGCAAGGTTGTGTTTATGAGGTTGTCTGCACTGCGCCTGCGGGTCGCTGACCCGGATCGGCTGGCCGCGTTTTATCGCGACATTCTGGGCATGTCCGTTGGCCGAACAGAAACCGGCCACCGTGTCGGCTATGACGGTGCAGACGCAGATATTTTGTTGCTGCCGGGTGGAGGAGGGTACACCCATGACAAGGGGCAGCGCTACTGGAAGATAGGGATCACCGTGCCGGATGTCGATCTTGCTGCGGCTCATCTGCGCAGGTTTGACGTTCCAGTGAGCACGCCGAATCAGTTTCTGGACATCGGCTACATGTGCCATCTTGCGGATCCCGAAGGGTTCGTCATCGAGCTGCTGCAACATGATTTCGAAGGCAACCGACCGCCGCATGCAGCCGACCCTGACGCGCCTTTTGCGCAGGCTCGGATCGGTCAGATTACCCTTCGAACCGGCGATATTGCCGCCGAAGACGCGTTCTGGCGCGCCCAGGGCATGTCGTTGTTGTCGATGCAGGAGGTCGCCCCTTACGGCTTTGACCTGCATTTTTATGCCTTTACCGACGAAACCCCGCCCAATCCTGACCTTTGGGCTGTTGAAAACCGCGAATGGCTGTGGAAACGCGCCTATACGACGTTGGAATTCCAACATGTTGCGGGCGCACAATTCGTGCATGTACCGGACTTTCAGGGTATCGTGATCGAAGGCCTGTCCGAACCTCTTACAGATATTGTCGGGGACCAGATCCTGCCAGGTTGATCAGCGCCCGCGCCGCTTGCCCGGAACTTTCGAACGAAATCCGGGTGGGCGTTTGCGAACCCAAGTCAGAAATTTCTCGAGCCTTGGATGCGCACGCAGGGCCTCGACCGTGTTGAAACTGCGTGCCAGTTCGGCTTCGGTCAGGGTGGCGTGCACCTCTTTGTGGCAGATCTGATGCAGCAGAACGGTAGGTCCGCCCTTGCCTCCTTTGAGTTTTGGGATCAGATGATGCAGGCTGCCACCCCCCTCGGGGATCGGGCGGTCGCAAAGCGGGCAGATTGGATCGCTGTTCGTCATGATGATGTGAAACTTGCGCCTGCGACGGGCGAAGGCAAGAGGGTGCGAATGGCGCAGGCAGTGGTGATTGGAGCAGGCCCCGCCGGGTTGATGGCGGCCGAACAGCTCGCCGCAGCCGGGCATTCCGTGTTGGTGGCCGAGGCCAAACCTTCGGTCGCGCGCAAGTTCCTGATGGCCGGGAAATCGGGGCTGAACCTGACCAAGGACGAGCCGCGTGATGACCTGATCCGCGCCTATGGTGAAGCGGCAGATTGGTTGCGTCCGATCATGTCTGACTTTGATGCCGAAGCTGTTCAGCACTGGGCGCGCGGGTTGGGGCAGACGCTGTTTGTCGGCTCGACGGGGCGCGTGTTTCCCCAAGCAATGAAGGCCTCGCCCTTATTGCGGGCCTGGTTGGCACGATTGGGCAAGGCCGGGGTCGAAATCAGGACCCGCTGGCGTTGGACAGGCTGGGACGGTGATGCGCCGGTGTTTGACACTCCGGACGGGCGGCGCAGTGTTTCGACGGATGTCACCGTGCTGGCACTGGGCGGTGCAAGCTGGGCCCGCCTAGGCTCGGACGGTCACTGGGCGCAGATATTGGCCGGAAAAGACGTGGCTTTGGCACCCTTTGAACCCGCAAACTCAGCCATTTCCGTTGATTGGAGCCCACATATGCAGCCCCATTTCGGGGCCGCATTGAAATCGATCCGATGGATGGCAGGTGATTTGGAGAGCCGAGGAGAGGCTGCGATTTCCAGAACCGGTCTGGAAGGCGGAGGGCTGTATAAGCTGACACCGGCCTTGCGCGCGGGGACACCATTGTTTGCTGATCTGACGCCTGATCTGGACCAACAGGCTCTGCTGGCGCGGTTGTCCGCGAAACGGTCGAAAACAACGCTGTCCCAGTGGATGAGGAAATCGCTGAACCTGTCTGCTCAGAAAATCGCCCTGTTTCATGAAATGGCAAAACGCGGTGGCCACCCTCAATCCGTGCAAGTGAGCATGTTGAAAAAGCTGCCTGTCCGGCATGTCGGCCTTCGCCCGATGGACGAAGCCATTTCGACCGCAGGTGGTGTCAAACAGGCAGCGCTGGATGACGGGCTGATGCTGACGGCCCTGCCGGGTGTGTTCTGCGCTGGGGAAATGCTGGACTGGGAGGCCCCGACCGGGGGCTATCTGCTCACGGCTTGCCTGGCGACCGGGCGCTGGGCCGGTCGGTCTGCCGCCGACTGGCTGGAAAAGGCTGAGTGACCTAGCGGGATCGCGCCAACATCGCCAATCGGATCATCGCGCGTTCCACCAGCGCCATGGCAGGGGCTGTCTGCCCGGCCGACCGCAGCGCCAAATCTGTATCGGTCAGAACCGTCAGTGCGGTTTGCAGCTTGGTCGCGCCCCAACCTTGTGCCTGCCGCAGGATACGGTCACGCCGTTTGCCGTAAACCGGTGGACGCAGCTTACCGATGCCCTGCGTAGCACCGCCGGGATCGGACGCGCAGGCATAGAGTGTCCGAAAATGCCGCATCGCTCCGATGCACAGAGTCACGCCGTTGGTGCCCTGCGCCTGCAACCTCCGGATCAGCGGCCCGATCTCACCGGCGCGGCCTTCGGCAACGACGTTGAGAACATCATCCAGCGCCGCCTCGGTCGAGCGCGGGGCGCAGGCCTCAATATCTTCGATCGTCAAATCAGCGCTGTCACCGCGCTTGTAAAGAGACAGTTTTTCAATCGTTTGGGCGAAATCACCGGGGCTGAGGCTGACGGCCAATTCGCTGATTGCAGACATGACATCTCGGGGCACGTTTTTCATACCCGACTCGGCAAGAACCCGTTCCACTTCGGCGCGTGAGGGCGGGTCGTCATAAATGCCGACTGCGTAGGCGGCAGGGTGGCCTTCGAACGCCTTGCGGATTTTCGAGCTGGGTTTCAATTGCCCCGAGGTCACGATGATCTGGGCGTCTCCGGGGGCCCAATCTTCGAGTGCGGCCAGAATTGCCGGCGCCGCGGTTTCGGTTGCGTCTTCCACGAAAACGGCACGTGGGCCGGGAAAGAAGCCGACCGCCTTGACCGCGTCCAGCAGCAGGGCGGGATCACCACGCAGATCGCCACCGGGCATGCGTGTCAGGCGCATTTCTTCTTCGGCTTGGGCGCCAAGCAGAGCGGCCAGCACCTGTTGCCGCTTGAGCGCAACCCGCATCGCATCCGCGCCATAGATAAGCAGCCCTGTCTTGTCCGCGTCCGGCTTGGCAAAATACCCCTCAGCCTCGCGCGGGCCCAACTTCATGCAGCCAGGCCCGGTGTGGCGTAAAGACGGTTCATGATCTGACCCGACAGAATCATCATCAGCCGTCTCTTGGCATCGCGCTCATCCGCCAAGGTGGAAACGGTCGATCCTGCGGCAGAATATGACACAAAATCCGCCACCGAGCCCGAGGCGATGATCTGACCGGTTGCGTTGGACCGCAGCGTGTATTGCGCGCTTCCGTTGATGGTGTAGCGTTGCGTTTCGTTTGTGGTGGTGATTGCTGCGCCACGCGTTACGGTCGAAACCTGAACGTCCAGCTTGAAATCGTTCACCGACCCGGCGCTTCGCCCCAGTTGCTGTTCCAGATCTTGCACCAGCAAATAGCTTTCCACGGTGTTGGGCGCCGACACCTCGACGCGGCCATACAAGGCCGAACCCGATCCGCCAGGTGCATAGACGGGCTCAAAGCCGCAGGCGGCCAGCGCCAGCGGCATCAACAAAAACGTTCTGCGATCAAACGACAACATTCACAATCCGGCCTGGAACGACGATCACTTTCTTCGGCGCATTCCCTTCCAGCGCCTTTTGAACAGCTTCGGTGCTGAGCGCAATTTTTTCAACCTCGGCTTTGTCCAGATCCTTGGCCACGCTGATTTCCGCGCGACGCTTGCCGTTGATCTGGATCGGCAAGGTGACGGTGTCATCAACCAGCATCGCCTCGTCGGCGACGGGCCATGGCGCAACGGCCACAAGGCCTTCGCCGCCCTGATGGGCCCAAATATCTTCCGCCAGATGCGGTGTCATCGGCGACATCATCTGTGCCAGCGTTTTGATGGCCTGCTTTTGGGCCGCAGCACCTGCCTTGGATTTCGCCAGCGTGTTGGTGAAGGCATAAAGCTTGGCGATGGCCGCGTTGAAGCCAAAGCTTTCAACACCCAATGTCACGTCGCGGATGGTTTTGTGCATCTCGCGCAGCAGTTCCTCATCGCCTTCACCCGTGGCATTCGGGTCCATGGCGCCGATCTTGTCGCAGAGGTTCCAGACACGGTTGAGATGCTTGTACGCGGCCTCGGCCCCCGCAGCCGTCCATTCCACGTCCCGTTCGGGTGGCGAATCGGACAGCACGAACCAGCGCGCGGTATCTGCGCCGAAGGCCGAGATGATGCTGACCGGGTCGACAACGTTCTTCTTGGACTTTGACATCTTGGCCGATGGGATGATCTCGACCTGTGTGCCGTCAGCCAGTTTTCCGTCCGTCACCTCTTCGGGCAGGTGATAGACCGGACGACCGTTGGCATCGCGGGTCTGGTAGATCTCGTGCGTCACCATGCCTTGGGTGAACAGCGCGTCGAAGGGTTCGATGGCTTTGTCCGGCAAATGCCCGGTGATGTTCATCGCGCGGGCGAAGAACCGCGAATACAGCAGGTGCAGAATCGCGTGTTCGATCCCGCCGATATACTGGTCTACATTCATCCAGTATTCCGCCTCGGCCAGATCGGTGGGTGTTTCCGCGCGCGGAGCGGTGAATCGGGCGAAATACCATGACGAATCCACGAACGTGTCCATCGTGTCGGTCTCACGCTTGGCCGGAGCGCCGCAGTTTGGGCAGGCGCAATCGCGCCAGGTCGGGTGGCGATCCAGCGGATTGCCCGGTTTGTCGAACGTGACATCGTCGGGCAGACGGACCGGCAGGTTCTCTTTTTTCTCGGGCACCACGCCGCAGGATTCGCAATGCACCACGGGAATCGGGCAACCCCAGTACCGCTGACGACTCAGGCCCCAATCGCGCAGGCGGTATTTCGTGACCCCTTCGCCCCAACCGGCTTTTTCGGCGAAATCGATGGTGGTGTTGATCGCCTCTTCTCCGGTTGCTTCGGTCAGGCCTGCGAAATGGTTCACCCAGCGGACTTTCTCGGTCTTTGGCGGGACAAAGGCGATCTTGTCGACCGGTGTGTCGTCGTCCAGCGCAAAGAACGTATCGATCACCGGCAGATCGTATTTGCGGCAGAAATCAAGGTCGCGCTGGTCATGGGCCGGGCAGGCGAAGATCGCGCCGGTGCCGTAATCCATCAGGATGAAATTGGCGATCCAGACCGGCAGTTCCCAGTTCGGGTCCAACGGATGCTTGACGCGGATGCCGGTGTCCAAACCCAGCTTTTCGCCGGTTTCGATGGCCTCTTCCGTGGTGCCGCCCTTGCGGCATTCGGCAACGAATTCAGCGACTTCCGGGTTTTCGGCCTCAAGCTGTTTGGCGATCGGGTGATCGGGCGAGATCCCAACGAAGGACGCGCCCAGCAGCGTGTCGGGGCGCGTCGTGTAGACAGTGATCGGTTCCCCACCATCGGTGCGCTCGAACCCGAATTGCAGGCCGCGCGACTTGCCGATCCAGTTTTCCTGCATCAGCCGAACCTTGGCGGGCCAGTTTTCCAGCGTGTCCAGAGCGTTCAGCAGTTCTTCGGAATAATCCGAGATCTTGAAGAACCACTGCGTCAGCTCGCGCCGTTCCACCAGAGCACCCGAGCGCCAGCCGCGCCCGTTTTCCACCTGTTCATTGGCCAGAACGGTCATGTCGACCGGATCCCAGTTCACCACGGCATTCTTGCGATAGACCAGCCCGGCCTCGAGCATGTCGAGGAACAGCGCCTGCTGCTGGCCATAGTATTCCGGATCACATGTGGCGAATTCACGGGACCAGTCGATCGACAGGCCCAGTGGCTTCATCTGGGCGCGCATGTCGGCGATATTGCCGTAAGTCCACTCTTTGGGGTGGCCGCCGATCGCCATGGCAGCGTTTTCCGCCGGCATCCCGAACGCGTCCCAGCCCATGGGGTGCAGAACATTGTGCCCGGTGGCCAGCTTGTGCCGCGCGATGACGTCGCCCATCGTATAGTTTCGCACATGCCCCATATGGATTCGGCCGGACGGGTAGGGGAACATCTCAAGCACATAGTATTTCGGCTTGTCCGCCTTGTGGTTGGCGGTGAAGATTCCTGCCTTGTCCCAGGCTTCTTGCCATTTTGCTTCGATTTCGGTGGCCGAATAGCGCGACATTGTGCGGTCCTTCGTGAATGAAAACGCCGGGTAGGAACCCGGCGTGGTATTAGTGTGATTTTCGGCGGAGTGCTAGAACTTGTTGTCCGCGATGCGCAGCTGACGCGCGCGGGACAGAATCGCATCCTCCACCGCACGGGTTGTTGCCGCGCTTACCGGGGCGCCCCCGCTGGATTGCAGGGCGACGGACAAAGACCGGGCCGCAAGCGCCGGATCACTGATGTGTACGGTCGCCCTGTATGACCGTCCTCCGCCCGGAGGAGTGCCGTAACCTGTTACGATCACTCCGGTAAACGGATCGACCTCCTGCACAGGCAAGAAGTTCAAAATGTCCAGCGAAGCTGCCCACAAGTACCGGTTTACATTGGTGGTCTGCTCGGCCGTGCTGCGATCGAAAATGTCCCACAGCGTTGTTCGTTCAGGATCGTTCAGCTCGCGTTCATCGGAATTACCGCTGGCGGGATTGGGGGAATATGTCGAAGTGCTTCGATTCTGCCCGCATGCCGCAATAGTGGTGGTCAGCATGATTAATCCCAAAATCGTAGGCAGGCGCATTGTCAGCAGGTCCTGTTTCACTTGTTGTGCAGTATTCAGGGCATACTCCTAGCCAAGGACCCTCGCTGCAACAAGCCTATTCTTCTGAAATGTAAGCGTGTCAGCCTGATCCGGGCAAAAACGAACTGTGGCATCCTTGCACCAATCTGACCCCAATGACGTGACCGGGTTTATGCCAAGCTTGCGCAATGGGGGCAAAAAGAGCGAAACGGTGTCCGTGCTGAGACATATGCCGAGGCATGTGTCGAGTAGATAACTCTTTTGAATGAAACCGAGGGAAACAAGATGAAAAAAGTTCTCTTCGCATCGACGGCGCTGATCGCGACCGCAGGCGTTGCGGCAGCTGAGATTAACTTCAGCGGTTACGGCCGTTTTGGTATCGGCTACGTTGAAGACCGTACCGCAACCACAACCGTTAACGGACCTGGTGCAGACGGCCTGATGGGTACAGCCGATGACGTCTCCGCAACTTCGACCGCGCAGTCTGACGACGCTATCCTGGTCTCGCGCTTCCGTCTGAACATCGACGGCATCGCAGAAACCGACGGCGGCGTTCGTTTTGAAGGTCGTGTTCGTCTGCAAGCCGACGAAAACAGCAGCACCGGTGAAGCAAACTCGGCCGGCCTGAACGGCGCACGCTTCTCGGTCATCTACGGCGGTCTGCGTGTTGACGCGGGTAACGTCGCAGGTTCGTTTGACAACCTGGCAAACTACTACGGCAACGAAGTAGGTCTGGAACTGTTCGCAGGTCAGTACTCGGGCGTTGACTACAGCTTCCTGGGTTACTCGTCGACCGGTTCGGGTTCGAACGCTGTGTTCTTCCAGTATTCGGTTGGTGACTTCTCGTTTGGTGCATCTTATGACCAAGCGCAGGTTACAACTGTTGCAGCTGGTGGTACCACTTCGACCACCGCTGACGCAGACCGCTGGGACATCAGCGCAACCTACACCTTCAACAACATCACTGCCGCTCTGGCCTATGGTCAGACCGACGCAGGTGCAGGCAGCGATCCGAGCCTGACCGTTCTGACCCTGGGTGGCGAATGGGGTGACTTCTCGGGTACTCTGTTTGTCGCGGACGACGCAACCAATGTTGCAGCGACCGACGGTACTGCATGGGGTCTGTCGGCCGCCTACAACCTGGGCGCTGCAACCACCCTGCTGTTCACCTATGGTGACGGTAACGCCTCTGCTGACCTTCAGCAGGTTGCTATCGGTGCGATCTACGACCTGGGTGGCGGTGCATCGCTGCGCGGTGGTATCGGCCGCAACGACTGTGACAGCTGCGCAAGCGACACAATCGTTGCTGACTTCGGTGCTCAGTTCAACTTCTAAGCTGATCTGAACCGCAAGGTTTGAGGGCGGGTCTTCGGACTCGCCCTTTTCTTTTGCGTCGACTTGGTGTTTTTCTGCGCCAAAGACAGATTGAGGGCCCCATGTCGTTGCAAGAAATCACCGCACGCATTGCAAATGCCGAAGCCAGATCGGACCGCCCTGCCGGTTCCGTCAAACTGATCGCTGTATCCAAAGTACAACCGAATGAGCGAGTTCAGGCGGTGCTGGAGCAGGGCCACAGGTGTTTTGGTGAGAATCGCGTGCAGGAGGCGGCCAGCAAATGGCCCGCTTTCAAAGAGCAGTTCGATGCCGTCGATCTGCATCTCATCGGCCCGTTGCAGACCAACAAGGCCAGGCAGGCGATGGAACTGTGCAATGCGATCCATTCGGTCGATCGCCCCAAACTGGCCAAAACCCTGGCGCGGCTGGCGCAAGAAGTGGGATACTGCCCCGACCTTTTCATTCAGGTCAATACGGGGGAAGAAGCCCAGAAGGCAGGCGTTCTTCCTGCGGATGCGGACGGGTTTATCGCGGAATGCCGATCGCTGGATCTACCGGTACGCGGGCTGATGTGCATCCCGCCGGTCGATGAAGAACCCACTTTGCATTTCGCCCTCTTGGCCAAGATCGCAGCCCGCAATGGGCTTGAGGGGTTGTCGATGGGGATGAGCGGTGATTTCGAGCAGGCCATCGCCTTGGGCGCGACCCATGTTCGTATCGGGTCGGCCATTTTCGGCGAGCGGGTCAAGCCTCAGGAATAATCAGGCGCGTTCCAAGGGAAATTCGCCCTGCAATCCAGTGCAGATGGTCCCGACGGAAGGCAATGCAGCCCTCGGTGGGGTAGCCGGGCCTGCGCCACTGATGCAGAAAAATCGCCGATCCCTTGCCGGGAACGGCATTCGGCCAGTTCCAGTTGGTCAACAGGACCAGATCATAAAGCGGATCAGCCCGGCGCAGTTTCTCATGACTGAACGCATAAGGGGCAAGCACCAAGTGATTATAGTGGCTGTCTTCGACGTCATCAGACCACAAGTCCTGCGGCCCAATCGGGATCGCCCAGAAGTTGGGGGCGACCAGCCGGTCGGGCCGGTAGAGCATGCCGACGATTCGATGGCATCCGGTAGGTGTCGCCCCATCGCCCTCGTGTTTCGTGTTGCTCAATCCGCCTTTTCCAATCGAGCAGGGGAACGTCCTGCCACGAAAGCGAACACCACGCGGGGTGAGCACAAGATCGTCTGGGGTCACAACAGGTGCCCGGATTTCGCGGCTTTCGTGGCCAGGTATCCCCTGTTGTGCGCGGTTTCACCCACTTTCAAAGGAACGCGCTCGGTCACGGCGATCCCTGTGCGTTCCATCATCGAGATCTTGGCAGGGTTGTTGGTCAGCAGGCGCACCGAGTTGAAACCCAGAGATTTCAGGATATCCGACCCGAGTCGGAAGTCGCGCTCATCATCCTCGAAACCCAGCCTGTGGTTTGCTTCTACCGTGTCAAAACCCTGATCTTGAAGAAAATAGGCACGCATCTTGTTGGCCAGCCCGATACCACGCCCTTCCTGGTTCAGATACAGAAGAACGCCAGCCCCTTCGGCCCCCATTTGCGCCAGTGCGCCCCGCAATTGCGGACCGCAGTCGCATTTCAGGCTGCCCATCAGATCGCCCGTGAAACAGGCGGAATGCAATCGGGCCAGCACTGGTTTGTCCCGATCCGGGCGGCCTATTTCGACTGCGTAATGTTCTTCTCCGCCATCTTCGGGGCGGAAAACATGCAGACGGCCGGCCTCGGATACTTCCATCGGAAGACGCGCGGCAACCACCTCGTGCAGGGCGCTGCGGTCCGCCAGATGCGGGGCGGCGCGCGTGTGGTCAATGCAGGTCAGGCCGTGCGATACCGCAAAGGCCCGGCCATCTTCGACCGGCACGACGACCGCGGCAGGAAGAATGCGCGCGGACTTGGCCAACGCAATCGCGATGCGGTGCAAATTGGCGTTACCGTGGCGCTCGGTCATCAACGGCCCTTTCATCGGCGCGTTCAGATCGTCAGAGGGATCAGCAACCGCCTGCACCCAAGTGATGTCTGCATCGGCGGGAATTGAAACGCGTGCAAGATCGCCGTCATAGGCCCGCGCCTTGAGTGTTTCGGCCCGCCGCCCGGTAATGGCCACCACCGGGTCTCCGAGCTTTTTCAGATCGGCCAGGCGCTGCGGGTTGAGCGTTTCCGCAGAGATCGCCACAACGCTAAAGCCGCTGTCATCGGTCAGAACCACTGGAACGCCCATGCGCAGATCGGCCCGGGCCCGGGCAAGAAGTTCGGTGATATCGGGAATGAGGCTCATCTATGTTACCCTATAACGCTCAGCCCTTCTCCTAGCTGTTTCCAAAGGAAATGTGAAACATTTCTGCCAACTCTGACACGATGGCGTGAAACCGTTGCAGCAAATCTTGTTGATTGCATATTCCGCGCGCAAGTGATGGAAAAGCGTTTGGAGGATCGGGAAATGGCTCAACTCAAAAAAATCCTGTTGGTGGACGATGACGAGGATCTGCGTGAGGCGCTTAGCGAGCAACTTGTCATGACCGAAGACTTTGACGTTTTCGAAGCGTCAGACGGCCAGTCCGCTATGGAGCGCGCACGCGAAGCGATCTATGATCTGGTCATTCTTGATGTGGGTCTGCCGGATACCGACGGGCGGGAATTGTGCCGCCTGATGCGTAAACAGGGCGTGAAAAGCCCGATTCTGATGCTGACCGGTCATGACAGCGATGCCGATACGATCTTGGGCCTGGACGCCGGCGCGAACGATTATGTCTCCAAACCCTTCAAATTTCCGGTATTGCTGGCCCGTATCCGCGCTCAGCTGCGGCAGCACGAACAATCCGAGGACGCGGTATTTGTTCTTGGCCCCTATACGTTCAAGCCGGCGATGAAGATGCTGATCACGGAAGAAGACCGCAAGATCCGTCTGACCGAGAAGGAAACCAACATCCTCAAGTTCCTGTACCGATCAACCGATGGTGTCGTGGCGCGGGATGTGCTGTTGCACGAAGTCTGGGGATACAATGCCGGGGTCACGACCCACACGCTGGAAACCCACATCTATCGTCTGCGTCAGAAGATCGAGCCCGATCCGTCCAATGCGCGCCTTTTGGTCACAGAATCGGGTGGATATAGGCTCGTGTCTTAACTGGTTGTGGATTGATGTGGATCAAAGTGATACTCTGTACTCATAATTAGGTTACTCCCAACCCGTGCATGTCCGGGTTATGACATGTACCTCCCTGTTGGACTGCCGGGCCGAATGGCCCGGCTTTTTTTCGCTGCTGAGGGGCGGCTTCCACACGAAGGCAGACAGCAGCACTGACCGATATTCGCCCAATGACGGAGGTGAGCTCTGCCGCGGTTCACCCTTCCGCCGGGGCAACGGCGCGCTGGTAAAGGTGCCACGTGGTGTGGCCAAGGATCGGAAGGGTAAAGATCAGGCCCAGAAACGCTGGAACCAGCGACAGCAGTATGGTGACCGAGATGATCGCCGCCCAGCCGAGCATGACCGCCGGGCTTTCGGATACGACGCGCAAAGAGGTCAACATGGCAGAGATGAAGTTGGTTTCCCGGTCCAGCAGCAAGGGCATGGCGACGACGGTCACCGAAAACAGTACGGCTGACAGGAACGCGCCGACACAGGTGCCAATGGCAAGGAAGATCCAGCCCTGCGGCGTGAAGAACACGGTGTTCAAAAACCCGTCGAAATCCGAGAAGGATGCGTTCTGAAGGGTGATCGCCAGCCAAAGCCGAACCTGGTAGATCCACACCCAGAAAATGAAAAGTGTGACAAAGGCCATCCAGCCCAATTCGCGTTTGCGTTGATTGGCCATGACGCTGAGGATTTCAGCCCAGCCAAAGCTTTCGCCTTTTTGCAAGCGGCGCGACATTTCATAAAGCCCGGCGGCGGCGAAAGGTGCGACCAGCGGAAAGCCGACAATGGCGGGAATGATCATCCAGATCTGGCCAAGCCAGATCAGGACCCAAACCAGCAGAATTCCGAATACTGCATAGAACAGACCGAAAAAGCCGCTCAGGACAGGGCGGGCCAAAAAGTCGGAAAACCCGGCTTTCAGCGACGCCCTGATGTCATCCGTCGTGATCTTGTTGACCTGCGGCATGTCCCGCTGCTGCGGCGTCAGGTTTTCTGGTGGCGTGGAACCTGCGGTCTCGGATGCCATGACACACTCCTCCCAAAGCATGGTGCCGGGCCGGTCTGTTCGCGAACAGACCCAGCGGTGAAACAGACATTCCTCATTCGCAGACAAGTCTGCATCAGGCGAGATATCAGGGCAAGGGAAAGCACGAATGTGACGCCCGCCTAACTGCCGGTCTGTGGTCCTGGCAACGGGGCTGCCTTTTCTCGTGGCAACTGGCGTTGTGCCACGTTAACCTGCGCCAATCGCGACAAAGGAATCCCCGACATGCCTTTCACCCTTGCCACATGGAACATCAATTCTGTTCGCCTGCGCGAGCCTATCGTGCTGAAATTGCTGCAAGAAGAAGCCCCTGATGTATTGTGCCTGCAAGAGTGCAAATCACCGGTTGAGAAGATCCCGACCGAAGGGTTTTCCGAACTGGGCTACACCCACATGATCGCGCGGGGGCAGAAGGGTTACAACGGCGTCGCCATCCTGTCGCGCCTGCCGATGGAAGAGGTGGGCGACAAGGATTTCGCGGGTCTCGGACATGCCCGCCATATTGCCGGGCGGTTGGAAAATGGTGTCACGATCCACAATTTCTATGTCCCGGCGGGCGGCGACGTGCCGGACCGGAACGTGAATGAGAAATTCGGCCAGAAGCTCGACTATCTCACTGATATGCGCGATTGGTTCCGTGCGGAAAAGCCGGCTAAATCCATCCTTGTCGGCGACCTGAACATCGCTCCGCGTGAGGATGATGTGTGGTCACACAAACAACTGCTGAAGATCGTCTCGCACACGCCCATCGAAGTCGAGCATCTGGCCGAGACACAGGAAGCAGGTGGCTGGGTTGATATCACCCGTCAGGACATCCCGGAAGGGCAGCTTTACAGCTGGTGGTCCTATCGCGCCCGGGATTGGGATGCGGCGGACAAGGGGCGCCGGCTGGACCATATCTGGGCCACGGCCGATATCTCGAACGCGGGCCATTCCAGCCGTATTCTGCGGGACGCCCGTGGATGGGAAAAACCAAGCGATCACGCTCCGGTCTTTGCCAGTTTCGACATCTGATCCGCAACTCAGCCCTTGGTTTCCGCGACAAGCGGCTGCATATAGGGCGCAAGTTCGAACGAAAGAGTGATTGCCATGGACCTTCTGAACGGCGGAAACGCCCCAGCAACCGATCTGATCAAAGACGGGACCGAGGCCACTTTCATGGCCGATGTGGTGGAAACCTCGCAGGAAACACCTGTGATCGTCGATTTCTGGGCACCTTGGTGTGGCCCGTGCAAAACCCTTGGACCGATGCTGGAAGAGGCTGTGACAGCCGCGAAAGGCGCGGTGAAGATGGTCAAGATCAATGTGGATGAGGCGCAGACAATTGCTGCGCAAATGCGCATCCAGTCGATCCCGACCGTCTATGCCTTTTTCAAGGGCCAGCCTGTGGACGGGTTTCAAGGCGCGTTGCCGGGATCCGAGATCAAGGCCTTCGTGGACCGCGTGATCGAAGCCGCAGGGGGGGAAAGCCCCGGGGGGCAACTGGATGATGCTGTGCAGGCTGCCGAGGAAATGCTTGCCGAAGGCGCGGCTGCGGACGCGGCTCAGACCTTTGCCGCAATTCTGGGCGAAGATCCGAACCACGCCGCTGCATATGGTGGTCTGGTGCGGGCGCATATCGCCACCGGTGATCTGGAGCAGGCAGAAGCGATCCTGAACGGCGCTCCGGCCGAGATCTCCACATCGGCCGAGCTGGAGGCCGCACATGCGCAGCTGGAGCTTGCAAAGCAGGCAGCAGATGCCGGCCCCGTCGCCGAGCTGACGGCAGCGGTTGAGGCGGATCCGGACAACCATCAAGCCCGCTTTGATCTGGCGCAGGCGCTGCACGCGAACGGCAATGTGGAAGAAGCCGTGGCACAATTGCTGGAACTGTTCCACCGGGATCGTGAATGGAATGAAGGTGCAGCCAAGACACAGCTTTTCACCATCTTCGATGCGCTCAAGCCCAATGACCCGATTGTTCTGAACGGACGTCGCAAACTCAGTTCGATGATATTTGCCTAATCTCTCATCAGAGCTAGAGTCGGGTACATGATGCATCCCGCCGACCTGCCGGAAACGGTATCTGTTTTTCCATTGCCCGGGGCGCTGCTGCTCCCGCGTTCGCGCTTGCCGCTTCACATATTCGAGCCGCGCTATCTTCAGATGCTGGACGACGCGCTGAAAACCAAGGAACGGTTGATCGCAATGGTTCAGCCGAATCCTTCGGTCAATGACGAAGACAAGCTGCACCGTATCGGATGCGCAGGGCGGGTGACGCAGTTTTCGGAAACCGAAGATGGCCGGTACCTGATCACGTTGACCGGTATATCCCGGTTCAGGGTCATGTCAGAGCTGGACTCGTTCACGCCCTACCGGAGGTGCGCGGTCTCGTGGGACGGGTTCGACCGTGATCTGGGAAAGGCCGAGAAAGACAACGGGTTTGACCGCAACGCGTTCCTGACATTGTTGGAGCGTTTCTTTTCATCCCGTCAATTGTCCACCGACTGGGATTCGCTTAAGGACGCAGAGGATGAACTTTTGGTGAATTCCCTGTCGATGCTTCTGGATTTCGACCCCGAGGACAAACAGGCCCTGCTGGAAGCCCCCTGCCTGCGCACCCGGCGCGAAACGTTGGTGACGCTGATTGAATTCGCCATGCGCGGCGGATCAAACGAGGAAAAACTGCAATGACCGACCCTGAACACGCCTTTGATCGCCACATGCTCGAGGCGATGATCTGCCCGCAGACACATACGACCCTGCACTATGACGCCGAAAAGCGAGAGCTTGTTTCAAAAGCGGCGGGTTTGGCTTTTCCCATCCGCAACGGCATTCCGGTCATGCTGGTCGACGAGGCCCGACAGCTGGATTAAATCGGGCGCCCTTGCAACAGCTTGGGCAGATCCCCGGTCAGCCCGGCCGCTTCGCGAACGAAACCGCGACGGAGGCCGGGCAAAGCGCCGACAACCCCCATGCCAATGTCACGTCCAAGCCGCAGCAGCGGGTTGTCGTTGGAAAAAAGCTTGTTGAAGACATCCGTCGCCATCGCCAGCGAGGCCGTGTCGAAACGGCGCCATTCCTGATAGCGCTCCAGAACCATCAACGAGCCGATATCCTCGCCGCGCCGTCCCGCCAAAGTCAGGACCTCAGCCAGAGCGCCGACATCGCGGAGGCCAGCGTTCAGGCCCTGACCGGCAATGGGGTGCATTCCGTGCGCGGCATCTCCGACCAGCGCCATGCGATCGCTGATGAAGGAATTGGCTATGGTCAGGTTCAGCGGATAAGTGAAACGATCTCCCGCCAGACTGATTTTGCCAAGAAAATCGCCAAATCGCGGGCGCAGAACTTGCACGTAGTCATCCTCGGGCAGGGCGTTGATGTGCTGTGCGCTGTCGGTGCGTTCGCTCCAGACGATGGAACTGCGATTGCCAGTTAACGGCAGAATTGCCAGCGGACCGGGTGGCATGAAAAACTGATGCGCGATGCCATTATGTGGCAGCTCATGTTCGATGGCGCAGACCAATGCCGTCTGGCCGTAATCCCAACCGGTGCGTTTGATGCCGGCCCGTGACGCGGTTCCGCTGCGGCGACCGTCACAGCCAACCAGCAGGCTGCCGCCCAGGGTTTTGCTGTCATCCAACGTCACGGTCACGCTGGCCGTGTCGGTCTGTTGCGAAACGACGGATTTGCCGCTTACCTGGGTGATGCGCGGCTCTTCGGCCATCGCGTCCAGAAAAGCACGGCGCAGGTGGCGATCCTCGACCATATACCCCATCGGGCCTTCTTCGATCTCGGCATGGTCGAAATGCATGAAAAACGGCGATGGCCCTGTCCCGGCATGGCCATCTGTGACCTTGATTTCCAGCATCGGCTGGGCGTGCTGCGCGACGCGGTCCCAAATACCGATGGCGTCCAACAACCGCTGTGAGGCCAGAGCCAGCGCATAGGCGCGCCCGTCGAATGCCGCGTTCTTGCGTACCTTTTCGACCAGCGCATCGATCACCGTGACCGAATGACCGGTTTGTGCCAGTGCCAGCGCCAAAGCAGGGCCGTTCAACCCGCCGCCCACGATCAGAATGTCAGAAGCCTGTGTCATGCCCTGCAATATGCGCGCCCTTTCGGGATTGTCCATGTGCAGTCCTGTCGCTACCGTCACCCACAGCCGAAAAACCAGGAGGGATGAGATGCAGGATTGGTTGACAATGACCGCGTGTGATTTGGGCCGTGGCATTGGCATGGGGCAGATCGATCCGGTCGAACTGACGGAAACCTACCTGTCCGCTATTGACGCTCATCCGCATCGGGACCGCATCTATGCCCGCGTCACCCACGACCGCGCCCGGGCCGAAGCGGAAGCCGCTCGGCAACGCGCGCAACTGGGCCTGCGCCGGTCGCTGCTGGATGGCGTCCCGATCAGTTGGAAAGACCTGTTCGACACCACCGGCACCGAGACCGAGGCGGGTTCGGCTTTGTTGAAGGATCGCGTGCCGGATGCGGATGCGCTGGTGCTGCGCAATGCGACTCAGATGGGCACCGTTTGCCTGGGTAAAACACATATGAGCGAGCTGGCCTTTTCCGGCCTCGGGTTGAATCCGATCACCGAAACCCCGCCCTGCATTCATGACGAGGCAGCAGTGCCCGGAGGGTCGTCTTCGGGGGCGGCGGCCTCGGTCGCGTGGGGGTTGGCGGCGTGTGGCATCGGCTCGGACACGGGTGGTTCGGTGCGTATCCCGGCGGCTTGGAATGATCTGGTGGGGCTGAAAACCACTGCGGGACGGCTCAGCCTGGAAGGTGTGGTGCCGCTGTGCCTGCGTTTCGACACGGTTGGACCTGTGGCGCGTTCGGTCGAGGACGCGGCGCATGTGCTGGCTCTGCTCGAGGGGGGAACACCTGCCGATCTGCGTGGTGCTTCGCTGAAAGGGCGCCGTTTTGCCGATTTGCAGAACATTGCCAAGGACGACCTGCGCGACACACCGCGCAAAGCATATGACGAAGCCGTGGCCAAACTTGCCGACGCGGGGGCCGAGATCGTGCCGTTGGAAGTGCCCGAGTTGAACGAGGCCATGACGTTGACCAGCATCGTATACACGACCGAGGCCTATGGGCTGTGGCGCGATGTCATCGAAGCCAATCCCGAGGCAATGTATCCCGAGATTCTCGAACGCTTCCGCATTGGCATGGGTTATTCGGGCCCCGACTATGTGGCGGCCTGGGCCAAACTCAAGGCATGCCGCAGCGCCTGGGACGCGGCAACCGCCGGGTTTGATGCGGTTCTGGCACCGACAGCGCCGATTTTGCCGCCCAATCTGGAGCGCTTGCTCAGCGATCATGACTATTACGTAACCGAGAATCTTCTGGCCCTGCGGAACACGCGGATTGGCAACCTGATGGGGCTGGCGGCGCTGAGCCTGCCCACCGGAACTCCCGGCTGCGGGTTGATGATGCTGGGCTATCCCGGCTCGGAAGAGGCGTTGTTGCGGCTGGGTTCGGCAGCGGAAACGGTGCTGGCCTGAATGCCACAATCCCCTGATTCGGAACCTCTTTGTCTGGACGAAGAGGGACCCGGGCTGTAATCTGCCAAAAAAACGGGGCGCCAATGACCCCGATATTGAGGCAGTATTATGGATTTCCCCGAGCGGTTTTCGAACCTACCGGCTTATGCATTCCCGCGTCTGCGCGCCCTGTTGGATCACCACCAGCCGGGCGGTGATGTCGTTCACATGACCATTGGTGCGCCGACACATGATTTTCCGGCTTGGGTGACGGATGTCATCTTGGAAAACGCCGCCGGGTTCCAAGGGTATCCCCCGAACGAAGGGTCGGATGACCTGCGCACGGCGATCACGGATTGGATCAAACGGCGATATGGGGTTCAGATGGACCCTGATGCCAACGTGATGGCGCTGAACGGAACGCGCGAGGGGCTATACAACGCGGCCATGGCTTTGTGCCCGGAACAGAAGAACGGTCAGCAGCCGATCATCCTGTGCCCGAACCCGTTTTATCAGGTCTACATGGTCGCCTCGCTGTCGGTGGGCGCGCAGCCTTATTTTGTGCCCGCCACCGCCGCGACGGGCCATCTGCCGGACTATGCCGGCCTGCCTGCGGACGTGCTGAACCGCACCGCCGTGGCCTATATCTGTTCACCCGCCAATCCGCAGGGGGCCGTTGCCTCGCGCGAGTATTGGGCCGACCTGATCCGTCTGGCCGAGCAGTACGATTTCCGTATTTTTGCGGATGAGTGTTATTCCGAGATTTACCGTGAAGAAGCCCCGACAGGTATTCTGACTGTCGCGCAGGAACTGGGCGCTGATCCTGAACGGATCACGCTGTTCAACTCACTTTCTAAACGTTCGAATCTGGCCGGTTTGCGGTCGGGGTTTATCGCCGGTGGTCCAAAGACGATCAAACAGGTCAAGCAGCTGCGCACCTATGCCGGGTCGCCTCTGCCTCTGCCCTTGCAAGCCGCCGCAGCAAAGGTTTGGGCGGATGAGGACCACGTTCGCGAAAACCGCGCGCTGTATCAGGAAAAATACGCCATTGCGGATGAGGTATTCGCAGGCGTGCAGGGCTATATGGCGCCAGAGGCCGGTTTCTTTCTGTGGCTGCCGGTCGAGAATGGTGAAGACACCGCATTGAAAGTCTGGAAGGAAACCGGTGTCCGGGTCCTGCCGGGCGCATATCTTTCACAAGGCGATCCGGGAAAGAACCCGGGCGAAGGATTTATCCGGGCTGCATTGGTGGCCCCAAAAACAGAGTTGCAGCGTGGTCTGATCACACTCCGCGACTGCATCTATTCGTGAGGTACGAGGGCAAAATGGCATCATATAACGCGCGCAACCGCGATCCATTGCTGGACAGCACAACGCAGGCAGCCCTGGAGCGACGCAGCAAGGAGTTGATTGGCATCGCCCTGATCCTGCTGGGTTTGGCAGCGGCCGCGATGATCTGGTCCTACACGCCCGATGATCCCAACTGGATGGTGTCCACCGACGCGCCGGTGCAGAACTGGATGGGGCGGATTGGGGCCTCGATCGCCGCACCCTTGTTCATGATCGTCGGCTGGGGAAGCTGGGGCATCGCAATGGTTCTGATTGGTTGGGGTTTTCGGTTTGCGGGCCATTTCGGGGAAGATCGCGCCATTGCGCGTCTGATTTTTGCCCCGATCTGGATCGCCGTCGTCTCGGTGTATGCCGCGACCCTCGTTCCTGATGCAGGCTGGCGCGCGACCCACAGCTATGGTCTGGGCGGTTTGTTCGGCGATACGGTCATGGGCGCATTGCTGACGCTGTTGCCGATTTCGTCGCATTTTCTGGTGAAGCTGATGTCGCTGGCCATGGCGGTCGGGATGATTGCGCTGGGTATTTTTGTGCTGGGTTTCACCAAAATCGATGTCAAGCGGGGTTTCCGCGCCTTCTTGCTGGGTCTGGTGATGGCATATGACATGCTGATGACCCTGATGGGCCGTGGTGCAGCCTCGGCTGCGCAGGCAGCACGAGATCGCCGCGCGCAATGGGAAGAGCGCAAACTTGCGCGAACCGCAGAGGCCGAAGCCGTGTTCGAGGATGATCTGGCTTATGCCGATCCAATCTTTGAAGAACCCGAACTGGAAAGTCCCGAACCTCCGGTCAAGTCCGGTCTGTTGGCGCGCATGCCGTCACTTATCCGGCGCCCCGATCCCATGCCCGAGCCAGAGCTGGTCGATCCGGAACCAATCGCGGGTTTCGACGAAATGCCGGGCGAGGATCGCATCCGTTCGAAAATCTCGGCTGCTGTGCGCAATCGCAAAGTGGCCACAGGTGAGTTGACGCCCGAACCCGACCCGAACCTTCCGCTGACCAAAGGCCGTGGCCGCCGCCCGGGGCCGCTGATCCTGAACACAAGCCAGCCCGATGGCTTGCCGGCGGAACCGCCGGTGACAGCAGCAGGACTGCCGCCCGAGCCACCCGTAACAGCGGGTGATAAGCCAGAGTGGCAAGAATCCACGCCGGTTGAAAACGCGCCCGCGCCTATGCAGACCCCCTATGCGCCCGAGCCGGATGTGGAGGATGAGGTATTCGAGGATGTCGAAGAAGCTGTTTTGCAACCGCGCCCGGCGATGAAAATCCCGGTAGCCGAACCGCGCAAGCCCGTGGTCGCGCAACCGGTACGCCGTACACCGCAACCGTCTCGCCGCGCACAGGCCGAGGCACAGCCTGCACTATCCTTTGAAGAGCGGCACTCGGACTTCGAACTGCCACCTCTGGGCCTTTTGTCGAATCCGGCCAGCATTCAGCGCCACCATCTGAGCGATGAAGCCTTGGAAGAAAACGCGCGGATGCTGGAAAACGTGCTGGATGATTACGGCGTGAAGGGTGAGATCGTCAGCGTTCGCCCGGGCCCGGTCGTCACCATGTACGAACTGGAGCCCGCTCCGGGGCTGAAGGCAAGCCGCGTGATCGGCCTGGCCGATGACATCGCACGTTCGATGTCGGCCCTGTCGGCGCGGGTTTCGACCCTACCGGGCCGTTCGGTTATCGGTATCGAACTACCGAACGAAAATCGCGAAATGGTGGTTCTGCGCGAAATCCTGGCCAGCCGTGATTTCGGCGATGGCAACCAGGCACTGCCGTTGGCCTTGGGCAAGGATATCGGCGGCGAGTCCGTCGTGGCGAACCTGGCGAAGATGCCGCACTTGCTGATTGCGGGAACCACGGGTTCGGGTAAATCAGTGGCGATCAACACGATGATCCTGTCACTGCTGTACAAGCTGACACCGGACGAATGCCGCCTGATCATGATCGACCCGAAAATGTTGGAACTGTCGGTCTACGACGGTATCCCGCATCTGCTGTCGCCTGTTGTGACCGACCCGAAAAAGGCGGTGGTCGCCCTGAAATGGGTCGTGGGCGAGATGGAAGATCGCTATCGCAAGATGTCCAAAATGGGCGTCCGCAACATCGCAGGCTATAACGGCCGGGTGAAGGATGCGTTGGCCAAAGGCGAGATGTTCAGCCGCACGGTGCAAACCGGGTTTGACGATGAAACCGGTGAACCAACGTTCGAGACTGAAGAATTCGCGCCCGAAGCGATGCCCTATATCGTTGTCATCGTCGATGAGATGGCCGACCTGATGATGGTGGCGGGAAAGGAAATCGAAGCCTGCATCCAGCGTCTGGCACAGATGGCGCGGGCCTCGGGCATTCACCTGATCATGGCCACACAGCGCCCCTCGGTCGACGTGATCACCGGTACGATCAAGGCGAACTTCCCAACGCGGATTTCCTTCCAGGTGACGTCGAAAGTCGACAGCCGCACCATTCTGGGTGAAATGGGGGCCGAACAGCTGCTGGGGCAGGGCGACATGCTTTACATGGCTGGCGGTGCCAAGATTACCCGCTGCCACGGGCCCTTTGTCTCGGATGAAGAGGTCGAGGAAGTCGTCAACCACCTGAAACAGTTTGGTCCACCGGACTACATTGGCGGTGTTGTCGACGGTCCGGCCGAAGAAAAGGCTGACAATATCGATGCCGTTTTGGGCCTGAACACTGGCGGCAATACGAACGGAGAGGACGCGTTGTACGATCAGGCGGTGGCAATCGTGATCAAGGATCGCAAATGCTCGACCTCGTATATTCAGCGAAAACTTGCCATTGGCTACAACAAAGCTGCACGGCTTGTTGAGCAAATGGAAGACGAAGGTGTTGTTTCGTCAGCAAATCATGTCGGGAAACGCGAAATCCTCGTCCCCGAGCAATAGGATATTTAATAACAAGGGCAGAAGACCTATCTGTACGGCATGAAACAGATTGCTTTTGCCCTTGCTTTGACACTGGCCGCACCCGCCGCATGGGCGGCGGAGAAGCTGCCGCTCTCGCAGATTTCCAATTACCTGAACGGGTTGAAGACGGTTCAGACAACATTCACCCAGGTGAATGACGATGGCTCGCTGAGCACCGGCAAGCTGTGGATGCAGCGCCCCGGCAAGATGCGGTTTGAATATGACCCGCCCAACAGTGCCGTGGTGCTGGCAAGATCCGGTAGTGTTCAGATCTTTGATCCGAAATCGAACCAGCCGCCCGAGCAATACCCGCTTAAGCGCACACCACTGTCCATCGTGCTGGCGCGAAACGTGAACCTGAGCCAGGCAAATATGGTTGTAGGTCACAGCTTTGACGGCACGGCCACCGTCGTCACCGCGCAGGATCCCAAGAACCCCGAAGCGGGTCGGATCGAACTGATGTTCACGGACAATCCGGTCGAGCTGCGCAAGTGGGTGATTCACGACAATGCGGGCAGCCAGACGACGGTATTGCTGGGCGCCCTGAATGAAGGCGGTCGCCTTGATCAGAAGCTGTTCTCGGACAAAAAGAGAAGCGGGTCAGGCAATCGCTGACCCGCTTGTACGTATCAATACCGGCAGTTCGCCAACTGTGCCTGATATAGTTGTGCGCGTGCGTCCACGTCATTGGCAACGTTCAACAACCAGGATTTGCTGTTGTAGCTGCCACGGGCGTAGCCTGTATGGCCTTCGTGATAGGCTAGGTACTGATTGCGCGTATCTGCCGGGTGGATACCGTTACGCTCGTAGCTTTTGTTCATGTACCAGCCGATAAAATCCGAGGCGTCGCGGATGCGATCGCGCTTGGCCCGACGTTTTCCTGTTTCGCGCTGATATTGTTCCCACGTGCCGTCCAGTGCCTGACCATAGCCGTAAGCGCTGCTTTGACGGCCCATTGGGATGACGCCCAATACATATCTATGCGGAGTGCGCGCATCATGCCTGTACCGGCTTTCCTGATAGATGGTCGCCATCTGAACGTGAACCGGAACGCCCCATTTGCGCTCGGTGTTCTTGAAGGCTTTGATATAGTCGGGTTTTTCACGCGCAATACTGCACGCATCGTTTAATCTGCTGGGCGGCTGTTTAGAGCCGCCCCCACAGGATGCCAGAAGCAGCACCCCCAGGAGTACGAAAAGAATTCTGCTCATGTGCCTCGTGCCTTTTTTGTGTATTCTAGCGCAGATTGAGCGCTTAGGAAATCACAATCGCTATAAAATGATAGCCAGAATAGCCGGTAACGCCGCAACGGAAAGCACGGTGGACACCATGACCATGCCGGCGACGGCGTCGGAATCGGCCCCAAACCGTTCGGCCAACAGGTAAGAGGTTACGGCAACCGGCGTACAGATTTGAAGAACCAGAACGCCAAATGCGATCGTATCCAAATCAAACCATCGTCCGATTCCCCATCCCAGCGTAAAGCACACCGCCAGTTTCAGCGCTGACAGCCACAGCGCCCGCCCCAGGCTGTGCGAAGTCAGGCGGGCGATTGCCACACCCAACGTGACCAACATCAGCGGGACGGCCATTTGCCCCAAAAGCTCCAGCGTGTTGGTCAGAAATGTCGGCGTCTGCCACCCCTGCCACAAAAACACTGCGCCAAGGATCGTCGCCCAAGCCATTGGTTGGCGCGCAACCTGTCCCCACGCCCCTTTCCCGGCGACCAGATAAATCCCGTAAGTGAAAGAAAACAATGCGGTAACTGACAGAAAGACAACAGCATATCCCAGACCAATCTGACCAAAGGCAAAGATGCACAGCGGCAGGCCCAGATTTCCGGTATTGCCGAAGACCAAAGGCGACAGATATGTTCGCGGGTCCAGTCTCAGCCCTCGAACGATCAGCCAGAACACAACCACCAGCAGCAGATTTGCGAGCAGTGTCGCCATTGTGAAGCGCGACAGATCATTGCCCGGGATCTCGGTTTGCATCAGGGCAACAAAGATCAGACTGGGCATTGCCAGCATCGTTGCAAAGCGGGTGACGAATTGCAGGCGGTATTCGAAACCCAGCTTAACCCATGTAAAACCAACAGCCGCCAATAGAAAAACCGGCGCCACGATTTCGAACACTGTCAGTATAAGGTTCACAGACTGTTTCCCTGATTTTCACATCAATGATTGGCTTTTCCGCCCGGAAACGGGTAAAAAAAGCGTTGGGGGCTGATACAATGCTAAAGACACGTGCAAAATACGGCTTGGGCCAGGTGGTTCGTCACAAGAAACACCCTTTTCGAGGGGTGATTTTTGACGTGGATCCCGAGTTTTCGAATACCGAAGAATGGTATCAGGCCATTCCGGAAGACAGCCGCCCAAGGAAAGAGCAACCGTTCTACCATCTGCTGGCCGAGAACGACCAATCCTTCTATGTTGCTTATGTTTCAGAACAAAATCTGGTTGCAGACTATTCAGGCGAACCGGTCGAGCACCCGGATATTCCCAATATGTTCGGACCGTTCGAAGATGGTGCATACCCCCTGCATTTCCACCTGAACTAAGTGCGCCGAACCGGCGGGCGTAAGTCTGCCGCAGATCAGTATCCAAGGGCGCAGCCATCCTTGCGTGGGTCGCTGGCACCCTCCAAAACACCGTCTTTTCGGATTCGGATCGCTTGCGCTCCGCCAAGTGGTGTTTCCGGCATCTCAATATTATGGCCGATATCGGACAATTGTTTCGCGATCTCGTCGCTGTAGCCACGCTCCAGTTTCAGAACCGATCCGTCAAAGAAGGCGCGTGGCGCATCGATGCTTTCCTGCAACCCAAGCCCGAAATCGACAAGATTTGACACGAAGCGCGCGTGTCCGGTTGGCTGATAGGCGCCGCCCATGACACCAAATGGCATCGTGACCCGACCGTTCTGCGCCAACATTCCCGGAATGATCGTGTGCATCGGGCGTTTGCCGCCGCCCAGTTCGTTGGGGTGGCCGGGCTGCAATGTGAATCCTGCCCCGCGGTTTTGCAGCAATATGCCGTATTTTCCCGACGCGATACCGGATCCAAAGCTGTGAAAGATCGAATAGATCAACGAAACAGCCATTTGGTCGCGGTCGACGACGGTGATGTAAACCGTGTCCTTGTGAACCGCTTCGGTCAGAGGCGCCGCAGCAGGCATCGCCTTTTGGGGATCGATCAAAGCAGCCAGTCTGGCAGCGATATCCGGATCCAGAAAGCGCTCTACTCTTGCCATGTGGTCGGGATCCGCGATGAACCGGTTTCGAGCGTCATAGGCCAGTTTGGTGGCCTCGGCTTCGATATGAATACGCTCCGCTCCGAATGGATCCATCGAGGCCATGTCAAAATGCTTGAGGATATTCAGTAGCAAAATCGCGGTTGCGCCCTGGCCGTTCGGCGGATGTTCCACCAGATCCACACCTTTGTAGGCCCCATGTATCGGCTGCGTTTCAGTACATCTTGTGTGATGAAAGTCCTCAGCGGAATGGACACCACCCCTTTCCGAAAGCGCGGTGATCATATCATCGGCGATTTCACCTGAATAGAACGCGTCGCGCCCGTGGGCCGCGATCTGGCGCAATACCTTCGCCTGTCCCGGCGCACGGAAAACCTGCCCGATCGACGGGGCTTGCCCGTCAATCAGATAGTGGTCGCGGGCGGCGCCCTGAAGTGTTGCGGCACCTGATTTCCAATCGAAAGCGACCCGAGGAGCCACCGGAACACCCGCTTCAGCATAATGAATCGCCGGTTTCAAAATCGCGCCCAACCCCAGGCGACCCTCGGTCTGGGCCAGGTGGCAAAAGGCATCGACGGCTCCGGGAATGGTCACGGCATCCGGCACGCCCAAAGGTACGGATGACAAGCCCTGATCGCGCAACATCTGGGACTGCGCGGCAGCCGGTGCGCGGCCCGATCCGTTGAGCGCGCGTATCCTGCTTTCGCCGGCACGATTGAACAGAACGAAGCAATCGCCGCCCAATCCGGTCATCTGTGGTTCGCAAATCCCCAAAAGAACAGCCCCGGCAATCGCGGCATCCATCGCGTTGCCGCCCTGGCCCAAGGTATCGATGGCCACTTTGGCCGCCAGCGGATGCGACGTTGCGCACATGCCTTGCGTGGCAAAAACTTCGGATCGGCCCGGATTATGCAGATCACGCATGGCGAATTCTCTCTCGTTAGAACAAGAGAAAGCTATTCACTGATCAGCGATTGTCCAGCGATTTCAGGATGGGAAGTTCCTCGGCGCCATTCACTGGGTGGGGGCTGTGATATGTGGCGCCGAGGGAAGCTATCTGAGCTACGAGTCACTGTATGGTGGTTGTTTGCGGCGCGACAATGTTTCGAAAATGACCTTATTGTGACCAATTGTGGTCGATCACCCGTTGGGTTCAAAATCAAACCGCAGGGACAGACGATTGCATCCACCGCGCCGCTCGTACCGGATATCACTGGTGAGGCGATGGATCAGGAACCAGCCGAACCCACCTTCGGGGAGGTCCTGTAGATCCGTTCCCATCGGAGCAGGGGTGCCATCCGGAAGTCGGTATCCAGGCAGCGGGCGCCCCGTATCCGAGATCAAGATGTCCAGAAGATCCCTGTCTAGCCGGCAGGTGACCTGAACCTTGGCCGCGGCGATGCCATTGTAAGCGTGTTCCACGACGTTGTTGATGGCTTCAGCCAAAGCAATCTTCACATCGCCGGCTTTATGCGGGGGCAATCCCCGTTCCGCCAGACCGACGCTAAGCTTTGCAATGCCCTCGCTGGCCTCTGATTCCGTCGCAGGGAAGGTCAATTCCAGGCAGGTCTTGTTTTCAATCGGCTCCACGCCATCTATCCCCTGCTGCCGTCAGGCGTCTGTCTCTGACAACGCGTCATCCAGAGTTTCAAAAAGTCTGAAAACCGTATCCATGCGTGTCAGGCGAAAGACTTTTTCGACCACTGGCTGCAACCCGGCCAGATCAAGCCTCCGGTCTTTTCCCAGCTGTTTCATTGAAGCAACGATTGCACCCAGACCGCTGGAGTCAATGAACTCGACATCGGACAGATCCAGCACAACGCGATGAGCGCTGTCCTCGGTATTGGTGCGCATGTCTTCCTTGAACTGAATGGCCATTGCAGCATCGATCCGGTCGGCATGAACGGTGATGATCTGAGTTTCGCCGGTTGTCTTGCTGGTCAGCCCCATGATCCTGCCGCCTTCCAAACTGAAATTGAGTCGTAGAAATACGCTAGACGGCAATTCTTACCATTCGGTATTCAAGAGCCCGAAAGCAGGAGGAAAACCCGGATGAGAGACGTTGTTATAGCAGGGGCTGCCCGTACACCGATGGGCGGGTTTCAGGGCATGTTTGACGGTGTTGCTGCGGCTGACCTCGGGGGCGAAGCAATCCGCGCGGCTTTGCAGCAGGCAGGGGTGCAGACGGTCGACGAAGTGCTGATGGGCTGCGTTTTGCCGGCGGGGCAGGGCCAGGCACCTGCGCGGCAGGCCGGATTCGCGGCGGGATTGGGCGAAGAGGTACCCGCCACGACGCTGAACAAAATGTGCGGTTCGGGGATGAAGGCCGCTATGATGTCCTTCGACCAAATTGCATTGGGTCATGCAGATACGATGGTTGCGGGCGGCATGGAAAGCATGACCAACGCGCCCTATCTTCTTCCCAAGATGCGCGGCGGTGCCCGCATTGGCCACGGTCAGGTGGTTGATCACATGTTCCTCGACGGCCTTGAAGATGCCTATGACAAAGGCCGCCTGATGGGGACTTTCGCCGAAGACTGTGCCGAGGCGTATCAGTTCACCCGTGAAGCACAGGATGAATACGCGCTGCAATCTTTGTCCAACGCGCTGTCTGCGCAGGAAAATGGCGCATTCGATCAGGAAATCACACCCGTTACCGTCCGGACGCGCAAAGGTGAAATTCTGCTGGAGACAGATGAGCAGCCAAAATCCGCCCGCCCCGAGAAGATCCCGACGCTGAAGCCTGCGTTCCGCAAGGACGGTACGGTGACGGCCGCCAACTCGTCTTCGATTTCGGACGGCGCGGCGGCGCTGGTTCTTGCGTCGGCAGAAACCGCCGAAGCGCGGGGCATGACGGTTCGGGCCCGGATTTTGGGGCATGCGAGTCATGCTCAGGCCCCCGGCCTTTTCACGACGGCTCCGGTTCCGGCGGCGCAGAAGCTCTTGTCACGTATTGGCTGGAGCAAGGATGACGTCGACCTGTGGGAAGTGAACGAGGCCTTCGCGGTTGTGCCGATGGCTTTCATGCACGAAATGGGCTTGCCACGAGACAAGGTGAATGTGAATGGCGGCGCCTGCGCCCTAGGCCATCCCATCGGTGCCTCGGGTGCCCGCATCATCGTTACGTTGTTGAATGCGCTGGAAAAACGTAACCTCAAACGGGGCGTCGCGGCGATCTGCATTGGCGGGGGGGAAGGCACGGCCATTGCCATCGAACGCGTTTGACCCTTCATCTTTTTCCAAATACTCCGGGGGTTCGGGGGCCGTGCCCCCGACCATCCGAAGGGGTTGCAATCAATGACTGCCGATTATGAAACGCTTGCCAAAACCATCGCGGCCCTGACCGAAAGCGAAACGGACCAGGTTGCTCTTATGGCGACTGTCGCCTGCGAGGTTCACCATTCCGACGATCGTTTCGACTGGACCGGGTTTTATCGTGTCACCGAACCGGGCGTTCTGAAGATTGGCCCTTATCAGGGTGGGCATGGTTGTTTGGTCATCCCGTTCGAACGGGGCGTCTGCGGTGCCGCCGCAAGAACGGGCGAAACGCAACTGGTGCCGGATGTCGATGCGTTTCCGGGTCACATCGCCTGCGCCAGCTCAACCCGGTCCGAACTGGTTCTGCCCGTGCGGGATTCGTCGGGACAAGTCATCGCCGTTTTTGACATTGACAGCGACCAGCCGGATGCTTTCACGCAACAGGATGCGCAAAATCTGGAAGGCATTTTGACCGCAGTGTTTGCCGGGCACTGACCGCTGCGGTCGTTGCGGATGTGCATCAACCCAAGGGATTCCCGGGCGAATGAAGGGCCCGGCTGACTTCATCTTGCAGGCTTCGAAGCGATCTCCTATCAGAATCCATAGCGAAGTTTCGTTTTGGGGTGTTTCTCAGGGATGCAAGAGTCTGACATCAATCCGACGGTCGCGGATGAAGCGCCTCGAAAAGGGATCAGACGCGCCCATATGGCGACATTCCCGGATCGCATCGGCGTATTGCCCCATTCGGTGGCAAGCATCGCGCATCAGGTCGACAGAGTTTTCATCTGCCTGAACGAATATCAGGAAGTTCCCGATTTTCTGGGTGAGTTCGACAACGTCACCGCCGTGATCCCCGACCGGGATTACAAGGATGTCGGCAAGTTCTTTTTCCAACCGGATCCGGCAGATACCGTTTTTCTGGTCGACGATGATATCGAATATGCGGACAACTATGTCCGTCAGACCATACGCCGGGCGCGGGGCGTCGGACTGGAAAAGCGTGTCTTCGGCTATCATGCCACGACGTTCACAAACCCGACGCCCAAGTCGATACGGCAGCGCACGTTGTTGCGTATGAACCAACGGCTGACCTACTCGACCAGGGTGCACCAGCTGGGAACCGGAACCGTCATGGTGTCCGGGTCGCTGTTCCCGACACTGGAATACATGGAAGGCAGCGAGAAGTTCGTCGATGTGCGTTTTGCCCGTTACTGTTTCGAAAATGGTATCGAAATGTGGACGCTGCCCAGAAATCGCCGCCGCTTTCCCAGCTTGCTTGCCGGGCTTGAGCCGGAAAAGCGCGAAACGATCGCCGACAGTTTCACCCGTCGTTGGCCTCAACATGTGTTGGATGAAGTGAAGGTTTTTGCCGGTCTTCAATTCTAAGGCCGGGCGGGCTTTGCACGATCCAGGCTTTTCCAGATCTGTTTCTGTCGCGAAGGGTTTCCCATGTCGCCGCAGCACGACGGGGCAACGATATGTGCTGTCTTTTTGAAATGAAGCCCTTGTACGGCAAACACTGAAATCCGGCTGCTGCGCCCCTGCGGTTTTTCTGGTGTTTCAGGGGCCTGTGCGCCTTCTGCTCCTCAATTCTGTCTTTCGCACACGATGATGATCGAAACCCCATTTAAACCGGGCGTGAAAAAACGCTTGGAAATTTCACCGGCTTGCTTCATCGTGAAAAACGAAGGAAGAATTTCACAAGATTCGGAGCGGCCTGTGAACAGCCAAGCCCCCCAAAGCGCGACCCTTGGTGCTGACCTGAGGGCCTTGCGCAAGGCCCGAGGGTTGACCCTGACCGAGATCGCAACTCGGCTGGATCGCTCTGTCGGTTGGTTGAGCCAGGTCGAGCGCGATTTGTCCGAGCCTTCAATCTCGGACCTGCGCCAGATTGCCGAATGCCTCGGCGTGCCAATGTCGATGCTGTTTGCGCATTCAGCCGCCCCTGCGAACGAATTGGGCTACGTTGTGCGCGCCGGGTCGCGTCGCCCGATGGGGTCGGGCGAAGAAGGGCTGATCGAAGAGTTGCTGTCGCCGGATCTGACCGATGATTTCGAAATGGTGCATTCCACTTTCGAGCCAAATTCACGGATGCAGACACCGGCCAACCGCCCGACTCAGGAAGTGGGCTATATGATTTCAGGTCGATTGAATCTGACGATCGGGTCGCGTGAATTCCTGGTGGGGCCGGGCGACAGTTTTCGGATCAAACATGAACCTTATCAATGGGCCAACCCCTATGAAGAGCCTGCAGTGGCCATCTGGGTCATTGCTCCGCCGGTGTACTGATGTCATTCGAGGCGTGGTCCATTTTCGCGCTGTTCTGGGTGGTATTCGTCACCACACCGGGGCCTAACGCGGTCAACTGCATCTCGAACGGGATGAGCCTGCCGTTTCCAAAGGCCATGATGGGTGTATTGGCCATACTGACGCAGGCTAGCATGTTTTTGATCCTGTCCGCGCTGGGCGTCACAGCCCTGATTGCGGCTTCTCCGACCGGGTTTTTCGTGGCCAAGTTGGTCGGTGCGGGCTTTCTGATCTGGTTGGGCCTGCGGGGATGGATGAATGCCGGCAAGCCCGCTCCGGTCTCGGAACGCCCGGCCCGGCACGTTTATCTGCACGCGCTGGCAGTGGCCACGATCAACCCAAAAAGCGTCGCGGGCTATCTGGCCGCGTTTTCGCAATTCGTGCAGCCGGACGTGCCGATCTGGCAGCAGATGGTCGTGATTATGCCAACCGCACTATTAATCACAACGCTCAGCTATACCGGTTTTACCGTTTTGGGCGCTTTGATGGGCAAGGCGGCACTAGGCGCAGTATTCAACATCTGGGTGCGCCGGGTGATGGCGGCCTGTTTCATAATCTACGGCGTGTTGTTGGGAACCAGCACCGCGCCTGCGGCAAGGGGGTAGTCTTATGTACAGAGGGTCCTGCCTTTGCGGTTCAGTTGCTTTCACCATCGACGGAGACCTTTCTCCGCCTTCAGCCTGCCATTGCGGGCAGTGTCGAAAGCAATCCGGCCACGTCTGGGCCTCGACCACGACCCATCAGGACAACCTGAGTTTCTCGGCCCGCGACACGCTGAAGTGGTTCCGTGCATCAGACATCGCACGGCGCGGGTTTTGCAGCAAATGCGGTTCATTCCTCTTCTGGCAACATACCGAAGAGGACACGATTTCGATTGCCATGGGCGCGTTCGATGCGCCCACGGGCCAAAAGCTCTCGAGGCACATCTTTGTGGCTGACAAGGGCGACTATTACGACATCACGGACGATCTGCCCCAACGGGCACAGTAACAGGGACCAAAACTCATGAGTGATTTTCCGACAAAAGCACGCGTGGTCATTATCGGTGGCGGTGTGGTGGGGGCTTCCTCGCTGTATCATCTGGCCAAGAAAGGCTGGACCGACTGCGTTCTGCTGGAAAAGAACGAACTGACCGCAGGCTCGACCTGGCACGCGGCCGGTAACGTTCCGACCTTCTCGACCTCGTGGGCGATCATGAACATGCAGCGCTATTCGACCGAACTGTATTCGCGTCTGGGCGAAGAGGTCGACTATCCGATGAACTACCATGTTTCGGGGTCGATCCGTCTGGCGCACAGCAAGGAACGGATGCAGGAGTTCCAGCGGGCCATGTCAATGGGCCGCTATCAGGGAATTCCGATGGAGATGTGGACGCCGGAGCAAGCCAAGGAACGCTACCCTTTCCTGGAAACTCATGATCTTGAGGGTGTTCTGTATGACCCGACCGACGGTGACATCGACCCGGCACAACTGACGCAGGCGCTGGCCAAGGGCGCGCGTGACATGGGCCAGAAGATCATCCGCTTCTGTCCGGCAACTGGCGTCACCCAGCATGGCGACGGCACCTGGACCGTCCATACCGAAAAGGGCGATATAGGCTGCGACTATGTCGTCAACGCCGCGGGCTACTATGCCCAGCGTGTGGGTGAATGGTTCAAGCCCTATGGTGGCCGCACCGTACCCGCGATGGTCATGAGCCACCAGTACCTGCTGACCGAGGAAATCCCCGAAATCGAGGCCTGGTCGAAGGAAAGCGGCGGCAAGCTGCCGCTGCTGCGCGACGTGGATATCTCCTACTACCTGCGGCAGGAGAAGAACGGCTTCAACCTCGGCCCCTACGAGCCCAACTGCAAGGGGCACTGGATGACCGAGGACGACCAGATGCCCGAAGATTTCTCGTTCCAGCTGTGGAACGACGATCTGGACCGGATCGAGGACATTGTCGCCGATGCGATGGAGCGGGTGCCGCTGATGGCGACCTCGGGCGTGGGGCGCGTGATCAACGGGCCGATCCCCTATGCGCCCGATGGCCTGCCGCTGATCGGCCCGATGCCCGGCGTCAAGAACGCGTTTGAGGCGCATACCTTCACCTTCGGCATCGCCCAAGGCGGAGGCGCGGGCAAGGTACTGGCCGAATGGATCGTGGATGGCGCCACCGAATGGGATATGTGGGCCGTCGATCCGCGCCGCTATACCGACTACACCGATCAGGACTACTGCAACCAAAAGGGTATGGAGGTCTATGGCAACGAATACGCCATGCACTTCCCCTATCACGAATGGCCCGCCGCACGCGACAAGAAGCTGTCGCCGGTACATGCCAAGGTCAAGGAACTGGGCGGTGTCATGGGGGCCTACAATGGCTGGGAACGCGCCAACTGGTTTGCGCAGCCGGGGGACGATACCTCCGAGGAAAGCACCCACACCTGGGGCCGCTCGGGCCCGTGGGAGCAACGGATCAAGGAAGAATGCGAAGCTGTGCGCGACCATTGCGGCGTGCTCGACCTGCCGGGCTTCTCGCGCTTCGTCGTCAAAGGCGAAGGCGCGGCCGAGACGCTGCGCGGGCTGGTCACCGGCGGCCTGCCCAAAGTGGGGCGGATCAACCTGGTCTACATCGCTGACGACCGCGGCCGCATCCTGACCGAGATGTCCTGCATGCGCCTGGGCGAGGATGAGTTCGTGATGATCACCGCCGCCACCGCGCAATGGCACGACCGCGACATCCTGATGAACACGATGCCCGCGGGCGTCACCGTCGAGGACGTGACCACCACCCGCGACACCCTGATCGTGACAGGACCCAAATCGCGCGAGATCCTGTCGGGTCTGACCGATGCCGACCTTTCGTTGGGCTGGCTGACCCATCAGGCCGCCACCGTGGCCGGGCAACCCGCCCACCTGATCCGCGTGTCCTTTGCTGGCGAACTGGGCTGGGAGGTGCACGCGCTGAACGAGCACATGCCCGCGATCTATGACGCGATCCTTGCCGCCGGGGCCAAGCCGTTCGGCATGTATGCACTGAACAGCCTGCGCATCGAAAAGGGCTATCGCGCATGGAAGGGTGATCTGAGCACCGACTACTCGCTGCTGGAAGCGGGTTTGGAGCGGTTTGTCAAACTGGACAAGCCACAGGACTTCCCCGGAAAGGCTGCAATCCTGAACGAAAAGCAGCAGGGTGTGAAAAAGTCGTTCGTCACCCTGACTGTCGACGCAGGTGATTGCGATGCGCCTTACATGTCGTGCATCTGGCAGGGCGATCAGATCGTGGGCGAGACCACTTCCGGCGCATGGGGTTACCGCGTCGGCAAATCCATCGCGCTGGGCATGATCAAGTCAGAACTTGCAAACCCCGGTACCGAGCTCGAGGTTGAAATCTACGGCCAGAAGTGCCGCGCCGTGGTACAGGAGGATCAGCCGCTGTGGGATCCCGCAAACGAGCGGCTGCGCGCCTGACAAACAGGAGGCCCCCATGCGCCCGCGATATTCCAAGATGGGACCTGGTGAAGGTCCCAACTATGACTGGGAAAACGACCATACCTTCGTGAAAGTTTCCGGTCAGGACACGGGCGGAGCCTACACACTGATGGAAGACAACGTGAAGGCCAGCTTCGCACTTGGCCTTCATCGCCACGACAGCCATGCCGGGACATTCTGTTGTCCGGAAGGCGGGGTTGGTTTCCTTGTTGATGTGGATCGCGTTGATGTGGGCTGAGGATCACGAGCCACAGTCCGAAACATTCGGATGATGAGGTCTGAGATGACGATTCCCAATACCATGTCGGGCGTTTACCTGACCGATCACGGTGGACCCGAGGTTCTGGAATGGCGTGATGATATTCCGGCTCCTGAACCCGGGGCAGGGCAAGTTCTTGTTCGGGTCGCTGCCGCAGGTGTGAACAACACGGATATCAACACACGGGTCGGTTGGTATTCCTCGGGCGTCACCGGTGCGACGGATGCCGTTGATCAGAAGGTCGAAGCGGGCGGTTGGGGCGGTGCATTGCACTTTCCCCGCATTCAGGGCGGAGATCTTTGTGGCATCGTGGAACAGGTTGGGCCGGGTGTTGCCTTCAAACCCGGGCAGCGCGTGACCTGTCCGATAAACCTGCCGCGTCCGCGCCCGGGAAACCCGCAGGGCTTCATTGCGCTTGGATCCGAAATCGATGGGGCCTTTGCCCAGTATTGTCTGGTTGAAGCCGATGATCTCTATGACGTCAGCGCCTCGCCCCTTTCGGACGTGGAAATCGCCGCCATTCCTTGCGCCTTCGGGACGGCGGAAAACCTGCTGACCCGCGCAGGCGTGACTGCCGGGCACAATGTGCTGATCACCGGCGCCTCGGGTGGCGTCGGGCTGGCGGCGGTGCAACTGGCCGCCCTGCGCGGGGCGTCGGTTTGGGCTGTAACAGCGGGCACGAAAGCCGAGATCGTGAAATCCCAGGGGGCCGAGAATACGTTTGACCGGAACGACCCGCTGCCGCAGGATAAGTTCGATGTGGTGATCGATGTTGTGGGTGGCCCGGCCTGGCCGTCGCTGATCCTTTCCCTGAAATCCGGCGGGCACTATGCCGTTTCGGGGGCAATAGCAGGCCCGATTGTCGAAGCTGATCTGCGGGACATATATCTGCGCGACATCACCATACATGGGTGCACGCACCAGGCGCCCGAAGTCTTTGCCCGTCTTGTCGAACTGGTGAATACCGGACGGATCAAGCCACTGGTTTCCCGGACCTATCCGTTGAAGGATATTGGTATTGCACAGGCTGATTTTCAGTCAAAGACTCTTCCGGGAAAACTGGTATTGGTGCCCTGAGGAGTAATGACATGGCGGATATCACTCTTTTGGACGGCTCTATCGGGCAGGAACTGGTAAAACGCAGTGGCGACCGGGCGACACCGCTGTGGTCGACGCGCGTGATGATCGATCACCCCGATTTGGTTGCGGAAGTGCACCGCGACTATTTCAGCCGGGGTGCGACGGTCGCGACAACCAATACTTATGCCGTCCATCGCTCTCGCCTGGTGCGGGTGGGGATGGAGGATCAGATGCCCAGCCTGATCGACACTGCCTTGACGCAGTCCGAACGTGCCCGCTCGGCAACCGGGGGGCGGATTGCGGGTGCACTGGGGCCATTGCTCGCTTCTTATCGCCCCGACCTTAACCCGGACCCTGCGGATGCGGCTGAAAAGTTCGCTGAACTTGTGGCCATGATGGCCGCGCGGGTCGATCTGTTTTTGATCGAAACCGTGTCCTCGGTGCAAGAGGCCGAGGGCGCATTGCGTGGCACGGTCGGATGCGGAAAACCGGTTTGGCTGTCCCTGTCGGTCAATGATGACGATGGCAGCCTTCTCAGGTCCGGCGAACCGTTGGCGGACATTGCACCGTTGATGGAGGAGTTTTCGCCCGATGCCGTGTTAATCAACTGTTCGCGCCCCGAGGCGATCCCGGCGGCGCTCGAGGTTCTGTCCGGCATGAACCGGCCTTACGGGGCCTACGCCAATGGCTTCACGCATATTACGGATGATTTCCTTCAGGATGCGCCGACCGTGGATTCCCTGCAAGAACGGCATGACCTTGGCCCCAGGGCTTATGCGGATCAGGTGATGCGGTGGATCAATCAGGGGGCAACGATTGTTGGCGGGTGCTGCGAAATCGGGCCGGATCATATCGAAGAACTGGCGAACCGGTTGCGGGCCGCCGGTCATAACATCGTTTGAAAAAAATGGCGGCAAAATCTACTTCGGACGCTCCAAAGCAGGCCATCCGGCATTTCGACATCCTTGTCGCGCCGGGTTTCGTGCTGTTGGAGCTGGCGTCGTTGGTAGAGGTATTGAGGCTGGCCAACCGCGTATGCCCAAGCCCTCCGTTCTCCTTCACCTATCGCTCGCTCAAAGGTGGCCCGATTGCCAGCAGCAGTGACGCCGTGGTTCAAACAGAAGCGGTGCCGTCACAGCCAAGGGCGGATTACCTGTTCGTAATCGGCAATTCAGACCCGGACCATCCGGATTTGTCGTTGGGGCGGGTGGTGTCGGACTATACCTTCCGGGACGCCAAGGTGTTCCTGCTGGCCGAAGCCGCCAGCCGCTATATCGACGAGCAGGGAACAGCCGACTTGGCAACCCATTGGGAAAACGCATCGTTCCTGCGGGAACGCGGTGCCCGGTTCGAAGCCAAGCTGTCGATCGCAACCGAACAGGGCGCGGTTGTGACATGTGCCGGGATGGAGGCCACGACGGATATCGCCTTGGCGGTGATCGGGCGCCATATCTCGGGGCCTGCGAAGATGACCGTGGCCGACATCATGCTGCATGAGAACATCCGCGATTTCGCTTCGATGCAGCCATTTTCGGGCGCCAAGTTGACGGCGACCGGCGATTCGAAGCTGGATCAGTGCATAAAGCTCATGCAGGCCAATATCGAAGACCCCCTGCCTATCAATCAGATCGTCGAATCGCTGCACCTGTCGAACCGGTCCCTCGAGCGCAAGTTCAAAACCTTTTTTGGAACCACTCCCAACGGATTCTACCGGGAAATGCGACTGGCCAAGGCAAATAACCTGTTGCTGAACACCACGATGAGCGTACGCGAAATTGGATTGGCCTGTGGTTTTCCGAACGGGTTTTCGTCCGTGTACAAAAGCTTCTTCGGGGTCACGCCCTTTGTCGTACGCCGGCAAAAGCGAGCCGCATCACATCGGTGAAAACTGCGGATTCTGTGACGCTTTTGATGCATTTGTCGTCGATCTTTCATGGCAATCTGTGCCAAACCTGACACAGCGGAGATTTCAGGATGGTTGATCTTCCCAGCAAGGCCCGAGTGGTCATCATCGGCGGTGGCGTCATCGGATGCTCGGTTGCATATCATTTGACCAAGAAGGGCTGGACCGATGTTGTTCTGCTAGAACGCAAGCAACTGACCAGTGGCACCACCTGGCACGCGGCGGGCCTGATCGGGCAACTGCGCGCGTCTTCCAACATGACCAAACTGGCGCGTTATTCCGCAGAGCTCTATCTGGGCCTTGAGGAAGAGACCGGTGTCGCCACCGGCCTACGTCAGGTCGGGTCCGTTTCGGTCGCCCTGACCAGTGAGCGGTTGGAGGAGCTTCACCGAAATGCGGCAATGGCCCGCGCCTTTGGCGTGCCGGTCGAAGAGCTTTCTCCGACCGAAGTCAAAGAGCGATATGAGCATATCAACCTCGACGGCGTGGCAGGTGGCGTTTGGTTGCCAACCGATGGCCAGGCAGATCCTGCTAATATTGCCTTGGCTTTGGCCAAGGGTGCGCGTCAACGCGGTGGGGTGATCAAGGAACGGGTGAAGGTGACCGGGATTTCCCGGCACGGAAGGCGCGCGACCGGTGTCGACTGGGTCAGTGATGACGGGCAATCCCAAGGGCATATCGCCTGTGATATGGTTGTCAATTGCGCGGGAATGTGGGGGCGCGAGGTTGGCAAGATGGCCGGCGTGAATGTGCCGCTGCACGCCTGCGAACATTTCTACATCGTCTCTGAACCCATTGAAGGGTTGAGCCAGATGCCGGTTCTGCGGGTGCCAGATGAATGCGCCTACTACAAGGAAGATGCGGGCAAAATGATGTTGGGCGCATTCGAGCCCAATGCCAAACCCTGGGCCATGAACGGTATTCCCGACAGCTTCGAGTTCGACCAACTGCCCGAGGATTTCGACCACTTCGAACCGATCCTCGAAGCGGCGTGCAACCGGATGCCAATGCTGTCCGAGGCGGGTATTCACACCTTCTTCAACGGCCCCGAATCCTTTACTCCCGACGACGCCTATCACTTGGGTCTGGCACCCGAGATGGACAATGTCTGGGTCGCGGCCGGGTTCAACTCGATCGGTATCCAGTCCGCCGGTGGCGCGGGCATGTCGCTGGCCGAGTGGATGGATGCCGGTGAAAAACCCTTTGACCTGGGCGATGTGGATATCGGTCGGATGCAGCCGTTTCAGGGCAATAAGAAATACCTTTATGAACGCTCAAAAGAAACGTTGGGATTGCTCTACGCTGATCACTATCCCTATCGCCAGAAAGCCACGGCGCGGGGCGTGCGCCGGACGCCATTCCATCACCACCTGAATGAACACGGTGCCGTGTTCGGCGAACTGGCCGGGTGGGAGCGCGCCAACTGGTTCGCCAACGAAGGGCAGGAACGCGAATACAGCTACAGCTGGAAGCGTCAGAACTGGTTCGAGAACTCGGCCACCGAACACCGCGCGGTGCGCGAGAACGTGGGCATGTATGACATGTCCTCCTTCGGCAAGATCCGGGTCGAGGGCCCCGATGTCGAGAAGTTCATGAACTATATCGGTGGCGGCGATTATGCGGTGCCCAATGGCAAGATCGTCTACACGCAGTTTCTGAACCGTTCCGGCGGGATCGAGGCGGATGTCACCGTGACCCGCCTGTCCGAGACCGCCTATCTGGTGGTCACTCCGGCGGCGACGCGCCTGGCGGACCAGACGTGGATGATGCGTCATTCGGGAAACTTCAACGTGGTCATCACCGATGTCACGGCGGGTGAAGGCGTTCTGGCGGTGATGGGTCCGAATGCGCGGGCCTTGCTGGCGAAAGTCTCGCCCAACGATTTCTCGAACGCGGCAAACCCCTTCGGCACCGCGCAGGAGATCGAGATCGGTATGGGCCTCGCCCGCGCCCACCGCGTCACTTATGTGGGCGAGCTGGGTTGGGAGATCTACGTCTCGTCCGATATGGCGGGCCACGTCTTTGAAACGCTGCACGAGGCGGGGCAGGACATGGGGTTGAAGCTTTGCGGCATGCACATGATGGACAGCTGCCGGATCGAAAAGGGTTTCCGCCATTTCGGCCATGACATCACCTGCGAAGATCACGTGGTGGATGCCGGGCTGGGCTTTGCCGTCAAGGTGGACAAGGGCTGCGACTTCATCGGTCGCGAGGCGGTGATCGCTCGCAAGGAAAGCGGGCCGAAATCGCGCCTGGTGCAATTCCGCCTGACCGATCCCGAGCCGCTGCTGTTCCACAATGAACCGATCATCCGCGATGGCGAGTATGTGGGCTATCTCAGCTCGGGCAACTATGGCCACACGCTGGGAGGCGCGATTGGCATGGGCTATGTGCCTTGCGAGGGGGAAAAGGCTGCCGACGTGCTGGCCTCGAGCTACGAGATCGATGTGTGTGGCGTGAAGGTCAAAGCCGAAGCGTCGCTCAAGCCGATGTATGATCCGAAATCCGAACGGGTGAAGGTGTGACCACGGGTTTTGGTGGGGGCGCTGCCCCCGCCGCCTTCGGCGACTCCCCCGGGATATTTTCGGCCAGATGAAGAGCGGGTCCCTTGTTCATCTGGCCACAAATATCCCGGAGCGCGAGGCAGAGCCTCGCATTTCAGACCTCACCTGAAAAGCGTGGTCTGACAACTCATCAAACATTGTTATGTGACACTTCACTGTTTTCAGAGTTTTCAACCCGTTCATTTCTGCCTTAAACCGAACCGGTATCAACCGGAGACCCGATGTGGCAGACACGCTTCTACCTTCACAGAACACGGACACACCAAAAGGGCTTGCGCTGGCAGTCACGGCCTATGTCCTGTGGGGGTTCTTGCCTCTGTACATGAAAGCGCTGGATCATATGGGCGCGGTCGAGGTTGTGGCGCACCGTGTTATCTGGTCAGTGCCTGTGGCCGGGTTGTTGTTGGTTGTCCTGGGCCGAACCCGGGATCTGAAGGCCGCGCTTGGCAATCCGAAGATGTTGGGTATGGCCGCTTTGACCGCTGCGCTTATTTCCGTGAACTGGGCGATTTACGTATGGGCCATTTCCACGGGCAACGCACTGGATGCGGCGTTGGGGTATTACATCAACCCCCTATTCAGTATCGCGCTGGGGGCAATCCTGTTGAGAGAACCCCTGACACGGACACAACTGTTCGCGGTCGGATTGGCCGCGCTGGGTGTGGTGGTACTTGTGGTGGAAGCCGGTCGTTTGCCTTGGGCGGCTCTTGGGTTGATGATCAGTTGGGGATTCTACGCGTTCTTCAAGCGCTCGCTGCCGATTGGGCCGAACCAGGGTTTCCTGCTTGAGGTCCTGATCCTTTTGATCCCGGCGCTGGTCTATGTCACGTTTCTGGGTGTGCGGGGCACTGGTCATTTCGGTGTCGCGATGTCGGACACCTTGTTGTTGTCCTGTGCAGGGGTCGTGACGGCGGTGCCATTGCTGGTTTATGCAAATGGCGCCAAACTGGTGCGTCTGTCCACGATGGGCATCCTGCAATACATCGCGCCGACCATGATCTTCATTACAGCGATAACCCTGTTCGGCGAGAAGATAGACACGGGCCGGATGATCGCGTTCCCACTGATCTGGGCGGCTCTGGTCGTTTACTCGATCCCTATGATCCGGCAGGCGCGCGGTCAGGCCTGAAGCAACATACGCGCGGCTGCATCCGCCCAGAGCGCATACGCCCGTGGGCTGGGATGGTAGCCATCCGGTGCAGCCAATGCCGGGTCGTCCGGCAGGTCGAGTGGCAGATGTTGAACATGCGGAAATGCAGCCGCAACCTCTTGCAACCCCTGATCCAGGCGCGCGGCCTGGCATCCAAGCACCCAGGCCAGCGGCTGTGGTAGGGCCGGAAACCTGTTCATCTGCGGGACAGCGGTTACGACGATGCGACGAGCCCCCAGGTTTTCTGAAAGCAAGCGGATAAGGCGGGTCTGACGGCGCGCAAATTGCTGGCGTGTTACGGCACGGGTGACATCATTGACTCCGAGTGCCGTAACGACAGCATCGAACTCGCCGTCCATTTGCGACAGGCGGTCGATCGTGTCCTGGGTGGTGTGCCCGGTTGTCGCTTTCAGCCGCCATTCGACCGCATAGTGGCCGGCCAGACGGTTGACCAGATGACCGGATAACGCCTGATCTTGCGTGCCTGCGCCCACTCCGGCAGCCGAGCTGTCACCGGTGATCAAAAGCCGCAGACGTGGCCCGTGCCCTGTGCGGCCTTCTCGCGGGCCAGTCGGTTCCGGCAGCGACTGCGCGTTCCTTCGCACCGATAGCCCCTGCGTGGCAAGCACCGGAAGCAACGGAACCCGCAAAATCTGATCGGCAGCTAGGGAACGAGCCATTGTCAGCTCAGCGCGTTTTTGAATTCCAGAAAACGAGCGTCTGTCATGACCCGCGCCATCATGGCATCGCGCAAGGCACCTACCGTTTTGTGGGGGCGCATGACGACCTCGAAAACCTGGATCAACCCGTCGTCATTCAACGTAACAAGATCCACGCCGATACCATCCAAATCACCGACTTTGCATTGAAACTCCAATGCCCAGTCTTTCCCGTCGCCCATGACGCGCCGATAACGAAAATCTGAAAACACCTGCCCGACATGCCCCAGAACGGCAGAGACCGGAGCGCGCCCTGTCCAGGTGCTGTAGTATGTGGGCGGCAGGAACTGCACATCTTCGGCCAGGAGCTGATGGATCAAGGCCTCATCGCCTTTTGCGACAACCTCTTGCATGCGTTCAATTGTCGGGTGCATGGCATCTCCTCCGCTTTTGAAGAGAAGGTCACCGAACATCGGCGGGCATGCAAGGACGACGTTGCGGGAGGTCACGAGCTGGGATAGGCACCCTGCATGAGCGACACCTATGATCCCCCTCAAACCCCGCTGGATGTGTTGCATGAAGATGCACAGCTGATCGTGGTGAACAAACCTTCGGGCCTGCTTTCGGTTCCGGGGCGGGGCGCGCATCTTTCAGATTGTCTGTTGACCCGGGTGCAGGATGCATTTCCACAAGCACTGCTGGTGCACCGGCTGGACCGTGACACGTCCGGTGTCATGGTCTTTGCCCAAACGCCGCACGCACAGCGCAACCTGAGCATGCAATTCGAGCAGCGTCAGACCCGCAAAACCTATATCGCCCGAGTCTGGGGGCAGCTGGAACCCAAGACCGGCACCGTGGACTTGCCTCTGATCGTGGACTGGCCCAACCGACCCAGACAGATGGTTTGCCACGCGACGGGCAAACCTGCCGTGACGGACTGGCGTGTCGTGAAGACCGAAGGCGATACGACGCGTGTGCGTCTGTTTCCCAAAACGGGCCGGTCTCATCAACTTCGCGTCCATATGCAGGCGCTGGGCCACTCGATCCTGGGCGATCCATTCTATGCGACGGGCGATGCGCTGGACTTCCCCAGATTGATGCTGCATTCGGAAGAACTGCGTCTGAAACACCCGGAAGGTGGGGTTTCGATGAAGTTTCGGGCCCGGCCCGAGTTCTGATCTCAGGCCGTGCTGGTCCAGAGCATCTTTAGATTTCCCAGCGAAAATCGTCTGGATCGTTTCTTTGATACGGGCTGCTTGCACTGCCGGGCCATGGCGATTTCGCGCTCGATCTCGAAGGCGCGCAGGGTATGGTCCTGAGACCATTGCCCCAGCCTGAGTGTCATCATGACATGGGTGTCGAGGTATGGCATTTTTCGTGCTCCTTCTTTCGATGCCAATTCAATCTGGCCCATCACTCCTGACACCCTCTTGTCAGTGGGGTGTGCTAGGGTGTCACCATGGTGACAGGAGGATGCAATGCGCCGTTCGACCCGATTGTTTGAAATCATCCAGACCCTGCGGGCTGCGGGCGCTCCGGTCACGGCAGAGGCCCTGGCCGCAAGGTTGGAGGTGTCCGTGCGCACGGTTTATCGGGATATTGCCGAGTTGCAGGCGCAACGGACGCCCATCGAAGGTGAGGCCGGTATCGGGTACGTGATGCGGCGCGGCTATGATCTGCCGCCGCTCAATTTCGATGCAGAAGAAGTTGAGGCCTTGTGGGTTGGCCTGTCTCTTCTTGCGCGTACCGGCGACAGTCACCTTCAAAGGGCCGCCAGCCGGATATGCCAGAAGATCGACGCATTGCATTGCCCAGCGGATTGGTTGCAGGTTGCCCCATGGGGTGCCCCGGCGGATGATCCAAACAAGGGTTGCGTTTCGATCGCGCATTACCGCGAAGCCATCAGGGCAGAGCGGAAAATCCGTATCACCTATGAAGATAGCGAAGGCGAACGCACGGTTCGGGTCGTGCGCCCTGTGGCGCTGATCTATCACATCGAATGCACGATGTTGGCAGGCTGGTGCGAATTGCGCAACGGGTTTCGCCATTTCCGCACCGACCGTATCTGGTCCAGTGAATGCACCGAAGATAGCTTTTCAGGACAAAGCAGGTCATTGCGCGAGCTCTGGCAGGAACAGCAGAATGCAGAAACGTTCGTTGAAGCGGTTTGAATACGTGTTTGGCGGGTATTCGCCGACTTCACCGCATTGTAGCTTGAGCCGCCAAGCCTGCACAGTGATATACTGAGGAAAACGAAGCACGCCCGAATAACGGGTGCTGGAGCAGAAGGTGATATCATGACGATTTCCAAGTTTTTCGTGGCCACAGGTTTGTGTTCAGCCCTTGTGTTGGCGGCCTGTACCGACCCGGGCACGCTGACAGTACAAAACGACCCGAACCAGAACGCCAAACAGGGCGCCGTTCTGGGTGGGCTGGTCGGCGCTGGAATCGGGGCGATTGCCAATAATTCGAACCCCGGTCTGGGCGCGTTGGCCGGTGCTGCAATCGGTGCTGCCGGGGGCGGCGTGATCGGCAATCAACTGGACAAGCAGGCTGCGGAGCTGCGCCAACAACTGGCAAATGACGGAATTACAATCGTCAACGCAGGCGATCGCCTGATTGTGACGGTCCCGAATGACATCACCTTTGACACCGACAGTTCGACTGTGCGCCCGGCGTTGCGGTCTGATCTGGTGAAAGTGGGCCAGAATCTGGTCAACTACCCGAATTCGAACGTGCAGATCATCGGGCACACTGACAGCGACGGCGACGCAACCTACAATCAGGGCCTGTCAGAGCGCCGCGCGAATGCCGTGGCCGATATCCTTCAGGCCAACGGTGTCAGCTACAACCGTATTCGCACGATCGGGCAGGGCGAAAACAACCCTGTCGCGTCCAACCTAACGCCGGAAGGAAAATCGCAAAACCGGCGTGTCGAGATTGTCGTGGTGCCCAGCGGGAACGCGTAACCACTGCGCGGCGTGAACAGCGGGGCCGCCCAATGGGCGGCTCGGTTTGCGCAATGACTGTGCGTCAAATGGGGTTTGGATCGGGGTGATCTCGGTCTAACTTGCGCCAAACACAGAAACGGAGCTTTCCCGATGTCCCAACCGACCCTTCTTGGCCTGTCCGGGTCCCTGCGCCAGAACGCGACCAACCGTAAGCTTCTGCGCGAGGCGGCACGGTTGTTCGATCCGGCAAGCTTTGTCGAAGCGGATTTGAACCTGCCCCTCTACGACGGTGATCTGGAAGACAAAGAAGGGATTCCCCAGGCGGTTCATACGCTGGCCAATCAGATCGCACAGGCCGATGCGGTGATCATTTCGACACCAGAGTACAACAAGGGTCCATCAGGCGTTCTGAAAAACGCGCTGGACTGGGTCAGCCGAACGCAAGGCAATCCATGGGCCGACAAACCGGTTGCGGTAATGTCGGCGGCCGCTGGTCGTGCAGGCGGGGAACGGGCGCAGATGATCCTGCGGGCCTGTATGGTTCCATTTCAGCCGCGCATCCTGCAAGGGCCCGAAATCCATCTGGCGAACAGTTCGAACGAATTCGACGATCAGGGAAAGCTGCGTTCGGACCGGTACGAAAAGTCTTTGCATGACTTGATGCAGAAACTCCGGGCCGAGGCCGGTTTCTGATCGCGGGTCAGGCAAATGACGCAAGAGCGACAGACCGATCTCTTGGATCCGGCCCGCGCGGCCGCATTTCAGGTCGCGCTGGGTGGTGTGCCAACGATCGCCAGTGGTTCGGAATTGCCGCCCTTCTTCCATCAGCTTTATTTCTGGGCCCCTCAACCGGCCGCCGCATTGGGTCGGGATGGGCATCCCAAGGTTGGGGGCTTGATCCCGGATATGGGGTTGCCGCGCAGAATGTGGGCCGGCGGGCGGTTGACCTTTCATGCGCCATTGATCGCAGGGATCACCGCCGAAAAGAAATCGGTTCTTGAAAGTCAAAACGCCAAGGTGGGGCGGTCCGGCCCGTTGGGCTTTGTCACGTTGCGGCACGAGATCTGGCAGAACGGTCAGTTGCGCATGACAGAGTGGCAGGATCTTGTATATCGCGAAGATCCTGCGCCGGATGCTGAAATGCCCCAACCGCCCACAGCGCGCACCGATGAGACCGATTGCCGCGAAGTCGGGTTCGATTCAACGTTGTTGTTTCGATACTCGGCCCTGACCTTCAATGGCCACCGTATTCACTATGATCTGGACTATGCGCGCGATGTGGAAGGATATGGCGGGCTGGTCGTGCACGGGCCGCTTCTGGCGCAGCTTCTGATGCTTTTCGCGGTTGACCTGATCGGTCCGCTCGCCTCGTTTTCGTTCCGCGCGACTTCACCATTGATGCATTTCGAAACTGCCCAGTTGTGTCGGAGGGGTGCAAACATGTGGGTGCGCGGCCCTGACGGGCGGCAATGCATGCAAGCCGTCGCGCAGTCACAATGAGGCTTCGGGCCGGAACTCATCAGGGATCGTATCCCGATCTTCCAGCATAAGATCGGCCATGACCTCGGCGATTTTGGGGGCCATGCCGAAACCGATTTTGAACCCGCCATTGGCGATGTACTGCCCTTGATGCAGGGGATGGGCGCCCAACATCGGCGCTCGGCTTTTGCTGCGCGGGCGCACACCGGCCCAGCGTTCGATCACCTCGGCCCCGTGCAACAGGGGCAGGACGCGCGTGGCGCGGTCTATCACGTCGTCCAGAGCTTCGTCCGTGCTGGTCGGGTCCTCATAATCCCGTTCCGAGGTCGATCCGATCGCAAGTGTTCCGTCTGCATGCGGCACAATGTGAATCGCGTCGGCGAATAGTTGCGGCACGTCCCCTGCGTCGAAGCGCAACAGGGCGGCCTGCCCTTTGACTCCATTTCCGACGGTCTTGCCGTAGGCGTCGTTCAGTTCCTGCAATCCTGCAAGGCCCGTGGCGTGGATGATCTGCCCCTTGTCCTCGGCTTCACTGACAATGTGAACGCCCATGACCTCCAGTGCTGCGACCAGCGCGGCACAGGCCCGCCGGGGGTGCATTCGTGCCGTCAGCGTATCGCGAATGACAAAGCCTGTGGGGCTGGGTGGGCACCATGAACCCGCTTGGGTCGCGGTGATGACACGCCATTCCGCCCGACCTTGCCAAAGCTCATCTGCTGTGCCTTCGCGCTGGCGGGCCAGTTCCAGACCACGCGCGTCCGGGATCGGCTGAAGGCGGCCCAGCCGGCCATAGCCGGGTGAAACCCCGCCGGTGTCTTCGATCTGTCGCCAGAACGGTTCAGCCATGATCAGACTGTCGAACTGAAATGCTTTCTTGGCGTTCCAGTTTTCCGGCACATGCGGGGCCAATGCGCCGACCAGACCTCCGCTGGACCCGGCGCCGGGACCGGACGGATCGACAACCTGCACTTTCGCGCCGCGGCGCGCACAAATCCAGGCGATGGACAGGCCGAAAATTCCTGCGCCGCGAACCGTCACATCGACCATTGCCAATTCCCTTTTCCTTGTTCAGTGTCGCGCCGCTTAGCTACAGGATTCCCCAATGGCAGACCAGCGCGCCGAATTGACGTGGACCGAAGATCAGATACCGGTCTCGGATCGCTTCGACGACCCATATTACTCGTTACAGAACGGGCTGGAAGAGACGCGCCATGTATTTCTGGCGGGAAATGATTTGCCTGCGCGATTTGCGCCGGGGTTTCACATTGCCGAGTTGGGTTTTGGCACCGGCCTTAACCTGCTGACCGCCTGGTCGGAATGGGAGGCATCCGGCCAGAAAGGGCCATTGCGCTTTACCAGTTTCGAAGCCTTTCCTATGGCACCGGACGACATGCAGCGCGCGCTTGCGGCCTTTCCCGAATTGCATCCGTGGAGCAGCCGGTTTCTGGCGCATTGGACAGGGCGCACGTGTATGTTGGATTCGCTTCGGTTTGAGGTGGTGATCGGCGATGCACGCAAGACATTGCCGAACTGGGACGGTGTGGCAGATGCCTGGTTTCTCGACGGGTTTTCACCAGCCAAGAACCCTGAATTGTGGGGCGCGGACCTGATGCAGGACGTGGCAAGCCACACTGTCAAAGGCGGTACAGCTGCCACGTATACGGCCGCGGGTTTTGTGCGCCGGGGGCTTGAAAGTGCCGGTTTCAACGTAACCCGCACACCCGGCTATGGTCGCAAGCGGCACATGACACGGGCACACAAAGCATGACCCAGACGAACAATGTCGGTGCGGGCATCGCTTTGATGGTGGGCGCGACAATTGTCTTTGCCTTGCAGGACGGTATCTCGCGCCATCTGGCCGGAACCTACAACACCTACATGGTGGTCATGATCCGCTATTGGTTCTTTGCGGCTTTTGTCATCGCTCTGGCCGCCCGGGCCCCCGGTGGGCTGAAGGCGGCCACAAAGACAAGTCAGTTGGGTTTGCAGATCGTGCGGGGCTTGTTGCTGGCGGCCGAGATCTGCATTGCGGTGTTCGGCTTTACGGTCCTTGGCCTGATCGACAGTATGGCCGTCTTCATCTGCTATCCTTTGCTTGTCGCCGCGCTGAGCGGGCCGGTGCTGGGCGAAAAGGTCGGATGGCGGCGATGGGCCGCGATCGGTGTCGGCTGCATCGGCGTTCTGATCATCCTGCAACCGGGCGCCGGGGTCTTTAACCCATGGGCTGTCATACCTTTGATTTCCGCTTTGCTGTTTGCGATCTATGGACTTTTGACGCGATATGTCGCCCGTCAGGACAGCGCGGCGACCAGCTTTTTCTGGACCGGTGTCGCCGGTGCCGTGGCGATGACCGTGTTTGGCATGTGGTTCTGGGAGCCGATGGCGCGCGGCGACTGGCTCTGGATGGCGCTGCTTTGTGTCAGTGGGGTGTTCGGGCACTGGCTGTTGATCAAGTGCTATGAGATGGCCGAAGCCAGTGCGGTTCAACCCTTTGCATATTTTCACCTGGTCTGGAGCGCGATCCTGGGTATTTCGATCTTTGGCGAAACGTTGCGCCCCGAAGTCGTGGCGGGCGCAACCATCGTCGTGGCCGCAGGTTTGTTCACCTTATGGCGCGAACGCCGCCAGAGATGATCCGATCAGCTCCTGCGAGAAAGGAACCGGAAGGGCGGGTTGCCCCAGGCGGGCACGGTAGACCGGCAGGCTTTCGGTCACGCGCATCACGTAGTTTCGCGTTTCGTTGAACGGGATCGTCTCGATCCAGTCGACGATATCGACCTCGCCTGTGCGCGGATCACCATAGCGTTCCATCCACGAGATCGGGCGCCGTGGCCCCGCATTGTACCCCGCCGCCATCATCACAACGTTGCCGTTGAAATCGGCCGCCAGACCAGAAAGATAGTTGGCCCCAAGCTTTGCGTTGTATTGCCAGTCCGTGGTCAATCGTCCCGTCTGATGGCCGCTGAGAATGCCCAGCTCGCCCGCGACCAGCTTGGCCGTGGCGGGCATTACCTGCATCAGGCCGCGTGCACCCGCACCGCTGACGACGACCGGGTCGAACTCGCTTTCACGGCGCGCGATGGCCAATGTCATTTCCTTGGCCATCGGCAATCGCATATCTGCAACGGGATGGACCGGGTAATAGGCTGCGGGCAGAACGGTTCCCGTAGTTGCCGCCCGTTTGGCGATCATCACGGCCAGATGCGGCTGTTTCAGTTCGATCACCAGATCGCCCAATTGATTGGCCTGTACTGGATCAAGGCTTTCGACCAGATGGGTCAGGAACCGTTCGGACAGGTTTGCTTCTCCGGCTTTCAGCAACAGCAATCCGGCCTCCAAAACGCTGGAATCGGCAAATTCCGCCTGCCGCCAATGCGGCGCGCGCCGCGGATTGGCCAGTTCTGCATCAAACGGTCGTCCGATCCGTTCTGCGGCTAACAGACCGTAGAATGAGGTCTGGTAGTCGGCCCCCATCGCATAGGCGTCATACGCCTTGTCCGCGTCACCCAATGCCGCGTAAGCGCGCCCAAGCCAATAGCCACCACGGCCTTTCGAGATCGGAGATTTCACGGCGTCCGAAAAGTTCTGGAAGTGGCGAATGGCGGTGGCAGGATCATTCAGTTTGCGAAGCGCCAGAAAACCGGCCAGCCATTCAAGATCGGCATAGCCGTAACCCATTTCGGGCGTCATGTGATGATTGGCGGCCACGTCATATGCGCGCGCCGCACGGCCCGATCGCATCTCAAGCCGTGCAAGACGGCGCCGTCCCTCGGCCCATTTGTCAGGCTCACCCAGGGCGTCAGGCCCGGTCGAGCGTGCCAGCATCAGATCGACGGCGCTGTCATCCAGTTCTTTCTTGTCGCGCCAGACAAAACGATCGAAGGCCAGCCCGGGCGCATCCGCCAGAGACTTGGGAACTGCTGCCACCTTGGTGTCCACACCGGGTTGGCGTTTCTGCAATGCTATCCGTGCTTCGGCCAGTTTGCGTTCGTCTGAACCGACCAAAGGCAACATCTGCCCGGCGCTTACAAGATGACCGTCCCACAGCATTCTGTCCAAGCGCGCCGCGTGATGCGGCTTCAGAAGTTTGGCAAAGTTCTCCAGATAGCTTTTTTGCAGACCCGAACCCATTGGCATGGTGCGCCAAGCGGTCACAATGTCGGCCTCCGCTTCTCCGATGCGTCCCTTGGCTTTCAGAGCGACGGCAAAGTTCAACGCGCCCTCTGCCGTCTGAGGCGGCATGCCGGCATAGAATTTCAGAACCCTGTCTGGATCGGCACCGGTGAAAACAGGCTCGCTCTTGCGGCGCAACCATGCCAGCCCGGGCCAGTCCGGGCGACGTTCGAGAAACACCAACACGTCGCCAGAGCTGCCGAAGCCCTCGCGCAGCCAGTGCCAGACAATGATATCGCGCGATACAGAACCACGCTGGCCGGATACGCGCAACGCTGCGTTCCAGTCGCCTTTGCGCATTTCGGTAAGTCCAGCGCGCAAATCAGCAGCAGCATCTGCCCGTGCTGAATGCGTCGCAGTCACCGAATACAGAATCACAGCAGTCAACAGTGCCAGAAAGCGTGTCATCCCTTGCATTTCCCAACCAACCGAGGATAGAGCCTGTGAGGATAAACCGTGCGTCGCCGGGATCAACTCACAAAGCTGGAAACGTGAGGGACCGCGGCGTAAAAACTGCAAAATGCACCTTGAAGGAGCGTGTCATGTTCAAAGGCTCGATGCCAGCCCTCGTCACCCCGTTCAACAACGGCGAGTTGGACCTGAAGACGCTCAAACATCTGGTGGACTGGCAGATATCCGAAGGCTCGACCGGGCTGGTGCCTGTGGGAACAACCGGCGAAAGCCCGACGCTCAGCCACGAAGAGCATGAAACAGTGATCGAAGAGGTCGTCAAAACCGCTGCGGGCCGCGTTCCGGTCATTGCCGGTGCTGGGTCGAACAACACGGTCGAAGCTGTCCGCTTCGTTCAGTTCGCGGAAAAAGTCGGAGCGGATGCGGCACTGGTCGTTACGCCGTATTACAACAAACCGACTCAGCGTGGCCTGATCGCGCATTTCGAGGCGCTGCATGCGGCCGCGGATATCCCGATCATCATCTACAACATTCCGGGCCGCTCAGTCATTGACATGACACCTGCCACGATGGGTGAACTGGCCAAGCTTCCCCGTATCGTCGGGGTCAAGGATGCAACGGGCGATCTGGCCCGTGTCAGCCAGCAGCGTGCAACTTGCGGCGCAGATTTCTGCCAATTGTCCGGCGAAGACGCCACCGCACTTGGCTTCAACGCACACGGCGGTGTTGGCTGCATTTCGGTCACCGCAAACGTGGCCCCCAGGCTCTGCGCCGAATTCCAGCAGGCGACACTGGCAGGGGATTACGCAAAAGCGCTGGAGTATCAGGACAAACTGATGCCGCTGCATGAGGCGATCTTCATCGAGCCGGGCCTGGTCGGTGCCAAATATGCACTCAGCAAACTGGGCCTTTGCAGCACCGAAGTCCGCTCACCCCTGACCGAGCTGGAAAACAGCACCAAGGATGCAATCGAGGCCGCAATGGCCCATGCTGGCCTGATCTGACTGGTATTTCAGAATACAACGAAGGGCGGCCTCGAACCTCGAGCGCCGCCCTTTCTTTTCCAAATATCCAGACTTCATCTGGCTAAAAATATCCCGGGGGAGTCGCGGCTTGCCGCAGCGGGGGCAGAGCCCCCTCAGCGTTTGCCGTAATACAGCCCCACGACATGTTCGGCCTGCGCAAAGAACAGCCAGCGCGACGTTGCAACACCTGCCAGATGCGAGGCCACGGCCAGCAGGGCGAAGACGTGATTGAACGGCAACAACAACAGCAGAACCGGCAGCACGAATGCCAGAACGAACGAGATCAGCCGCAGTTTTTCGGCGTGTTTGCGCCCGACCACGTGAACAAACTCTCGCAGCAGATAATTGGTGCCGGTATGGGGCGGCTCAAAGGCGCGGACGGAACCGCGTGCGCCAAGCCCGGTGGCTGTACCCAGATCAGTTTCCGATGATGCAAACGCCTGATCCCCTTTGCGCCAGTACAGTATCTGCACCAGCGCCGCGATCAGCAGCAGCGGCAGAGCTGCACTTGTCTGACCTGCCAGCAAGGCACCACCGGCCAGGCTGAAGCTGAGGAACATGGCAGGTGTCAGGTTCATGTTCCAGCGTGGGATGGTCTTGAGCTGCGTGTAGATCATCGATGTCGTGAACACTGTGGCCAGCGACAACCCTGCGCCGATCCAGCCCAGAAAACCCCAGCGCTGGTCCAGAAACACCACGCCAATTGCATAGAGCCCCATGACGACCAGCGCGAGTACGGCACACCAACCTTCACGGCTGAGCCAGCTGGTTTTCCATTGAGTGAAGGCTTTCAAGGCCCGTTCCGGATGGCCCAGGTGGAAGGTCGAAGCCAAAAGCCCGCCGACGGCCAGACCATAGGCAATGGCGAAGAACACAAAAGCCACCCAACCCGAAACAGCCGGAAACCCCAGGCCAAGAAAGAACAGCAGTCCAAATCCCAGACCGGACAGGGTGGTGAACAGAATGACGGAGGGTGCGGGATGCATCAGAGTTTCTCCAACGTCTTGTCGAGCCAGCCGAGGAACCCTTTGGGCTCGTCAGCGATGGGGGCCAGCAGGGGGGCCAGTATGTCGATCTGGTCTTCCACGGTGTCCTTGGGGCGCGGGGGCAGGTATTTGTTGACGGGTTTGGTTCCCATTTCCGGCATCAGGTCCATGCCACCCCGTTCTGCAACCAGCTGGCTGACATCGCTGTCAGGGTCGCCCAGATCACCAAAGTGCCTTGCGCCCGCAGGGCAGGTGCGAACACAGGAGGGGATACGGTCGACCTCGGGGAGGTTTTCGTTGTAGATGCGGTCCACGCAAAGTGTGCATTTCTTCATCACACCTTCGGCCACATCCAGTTCCCGCGCACCGTAAGGGCAGGACCAGGCGCACAGGCCGCATCCGATGCAATCGCTTTCATTGACCAGGACGATGCCATCCTCGACCCGCTTGTAGCTGGCGCCGGTGGGGCAAACGGTAACACAGGGCGCGTCTTCGCAATGCAGGCAGGATTTCGGGAAGTGGATCAGCTGGGCATGCCCGTCGGCAGGTTGCACTTCGTAGGAATGCACGCGGTTGAGAAAGGTGCCCGAAGGGTTTGCACCATAGGCGTCCTGATCCGAAAGAGGGGCGCCGTAATTTTCTGTGTTCCAGCCTTTGCAGGAAATAACGCAGGCGTGGCAGCCGACACAGGTGTCCAGGTCGATGACCAGGCCCATCTTGCGGTCAGTGGAGTTTGGTAGCTGGGTCATGTCAGTGAACCTCTGCTGTGGAGGGCAGGTGAGGGGGCCAGCCCCCTCTTGAGCCTGCGGCTCAATTCACCCCCGGGATATTTTTGGCCAGATGAAGTGCGGATCCGGGTCATTTGCCCACCTTCCAGGCCAGGTTCTCAGGGCCGGTTCCGACAGGAGATTTGATCGGGTCGAAATTCGGCTGGCTTTGCGCATCGGCAGGTGCGTCGGCTTTTTCGATTTTGACCTTCAGGTCGAACCATGCCGCCTGACCAGTGATTGGGTCCGAATTGGCCCAGCGCATTCCATCATCTTTGGACGGCAGCAATTCGTGAATCAGGTGATTGAGCAGGAAACCTTTGGTCGCTTCTGGTGCGTCGTCCTGCAAGGCCCAGGCGCCCTTGCGTTTGCCGATGGCGTTCCATGTCCAGACCGTGTTGTCGTTCAGCGCGGCCATCTCCATCACCGGCACGGTGATCTCACCGTGGGGGGAGCTGACTTTTGCCCAGTCTCCGTCTTGCAGGTTGTGTTCCCGCATCAGTTTGGTCGGGACGTACAGCGGGTTTTGCCCGTGCAACTGGCGCAGCCATGCGTTCTGTGTGCCCCAACTGTGATACATGGCCATTGGGCGCTGCGTCAGGGCGTTGACGGTGAAGCCTTCATTGCCCTGCTGATCGGTTTCGTACCAGATCGGCAACGGATCCATGGTGTCCTTGATGCGCTGGCGCAGGTGCTCGGGCGGCTGGCGGTCTCCGTGACCTTCGGCAGCCAGCTGGAACCGGCGCATCGGTTCGGAATAGAGTTGGAACAGATAGGGCTGAGGGCTGTCATAGATGCCCATCCCGACGGCCCAGTCCTGATAGGCGGTGTTCCACGGTTTGTAGTAATCCGCGCCTTCCGGGATATGCGCCACATAAAATCCGCCGTTTTCGATATACCGGTTCAGCTGATCCGGATTGACCTCGCCGCGGCCTTCCTTGTCGCCGTCTGGACCCCGGAAGCCGGCCAGCGGGCCGATGCCAGGGCGTCGTTCGTGGTTGACAATGTAATCTGCGTAGTCATTCCACTTTGGGCTGCCGTCTTCATTCGTGAAACCCGGCAGGCTCATACGGTTGGCCAGCTCGATCAGAACCGACTGGAAACCACGCACGTCACGGTCGGGTTTGACCACCGGCCAGCGAATGGCGTCTGCTGCGGCGTCGGCCTCGCAGATCGGGCGATCCAGCAGGGAGATACAGTCGTGCCGCTCAAGATAGGTGGTGTCGGGCAGGATCAGGTCGGCATAGGCCACCATTTCCGAAGAATAGGCATCGGAGTAGATGATGCGCGGGATGATGTAATTGCCGTCTTCGGCCTTGGCCGTCAGCATCTCCATCACACCTTTGGTGTTCATGGAGGAGTTCCACGACATGTTCGCCATATACATGAACAGCGTGTCGATCTTGTAGGGATCACCGGCAGCCGCGTTCGAAATCACCATATGCATCAACCCGTGCGCGGACATCGGGTTTTCCCAGGTGAATGCCTTGTCGATGCGTTGCGGCGTGCCGCAGTCGTCCAGCAGCAGGTCTTCGGGACCACGTGGAAAGCCCAGATGCGGGCCGTTCAGCGGGCGTCCCGGACGCCTGTCGCCATGAGGCGTCGGGTGTGCTTCGACCGGTTTGGGATAGGGTGGCTTGAAGCGGAAACCGCCCGGCACCTCGACTGTTCCCAGCAGGATCTGAAGCACGTGCAGTGCGCGGCAGGTCTGGAATCCGTTGGCATGGGCCGAAATGCCCCGCATGGCATGGAAGCTGACGGGACGACCAATCATCTTCGAGTGCTTTTCACCCCGAAAATCAACCCATTCTTGATTCAGTTGGATCGCCTCGTCAAAAGCGACCCTGGCGATTTCGGCGGCAATAGCCCGGATACGTTTGGCGGGAATGCCGCAGCGATCGGCTACCGCCTCGGGCGCGTGTTCGTTGCTGAGGTATTTCTCGGCCATCAAGTGGAAAACGGGACGGTGCGTTACACCGTCCTTGTCATACGTCGCCGACAGGTCCGGGCGCACGCCGGGCTTGTCGAATGCGGTTGGCTTGCCCGTCTTGCGATCAATAACCAGCGGCTTGCCATCCTCGTCGCGCAGGAACAGGCCCTTTTCCGCACCCTCGCTTGCGTTCACCAGAACCGGCGCATTGGTATAGCGGCTCAGGTAATCCAGATCGATCTTGCCAGCTTTCATCAGGACGTGGATCAGCGACAAAATGAACAGCCCGTCTGTTCCGGGTGTGATGCCGACCCAGTCATCGGCAACTGCGTTATAGCCCGACCGGATCGGATTCACTCCGATCACCCGTGCGCCGCGCGCCTTGATCTTGCCGATCCCCATTTTTATCGGGTTGCTGTCATGATCCTCGGCGACGCCGAACAGCATGAACAGTTTGGTGTGATCCCAGTCGGGTTGCCCAAACTCCCAAAAAGCGCCGCCCATCGTGTAAATGCCACCGGCCGCCATATTGACCGAGCAGAAGCCGCCGTGGGCTGCGTAGTTCGGAGTGCCGAAATTCTGGGCCCAGAAACTGGTGAAGCTCTGGCTCTGGTCGCGGCCAGTGAAGAAAGCCAGCTTCTGCGGTGCGGTTTCATGCAGTTCGTTCAGCCAGCCCACGGCAGTGCTGAGCGCCTCGTCCCACTCGATTTCGCGAAACTCACCCGAGCCGCGTGGGCCGACACGCTTCAGCGGTTTGCGCAGGCGAGAGGGGGCGTTGACCTGCATGATCCCGGCAGAGCCCTTGGCGCACAACACACCCTTGTTGACCGGGTGGTTCCGGTTTCCTTCGATATAGGCTACCTTGCCATCTTTCATGTGAACGTTGATGCCGCAGCGGCAGGCGCACATGTAACAGGTGGTTTTGCGGACCTCGTCCGAAACTTTCGGAGACGTTTCAAGGATCGGCTGCTGATGGGTCATTGGCGGGTCCTGTCGGTTATGTCGGGAGGATTGTTTCACTTTCCTTCCGATTTGAGAACATCGTTCTGAAGACGACGCGAGTTCTGAGTTTTATTTCCTGATAGCTTGCAGTGCCGTCACGGCGATCATCTGGGTCACGTCTTCGGCGCTGCATCCGCGGGAAAGATCGTTGGCGGGTCGGGCCAGCCCCTGCAGAACCGGGCCGATTGCGGTGTAACCCCCCAGTCGTTGCGTGATCTTGTAGCCGATATTGCCCGCGTCGAGATTGGGAAAGATCATCACGTTGGCCTGACCGGCGACCGAAGATCCGGGCGATTTGCGATCCCCGACCGAGGGCACGAAGGCCGCGTCGAACTGAAGCTCGCCGTCGACCTCGAGATCCGGGGAACTTTGACGCAGTGTTTCAGTGGCCTCGATCACCTTGTCGACATCGGGATGCTTTGCGCTGCCTTTGGTCGAAAAGCTGAGCATGGCGATCTTGGGGTCAACCCGCAGCAGTGCGCGCGCCGATCTGGCCGAGGCGACGGCAATTTTGCTCAACTCGTCAGGGCTGGGATCGATGACCAGGCCGCAGTCCGAATAGAGCATCGCCCGCGCTCCGGGTTGAGCGTCTTCCGGCGGGTACATCAGGAAAAAGGATGATACCATTCCGGCATCGGGGGCCATGCCGATCACCTGAATGGCCGCGCGTACAATGTCTCCGGTCGTGTGAACGGCTCCACCTACGGTTCCAGTGGCCCGCCCGCTGCGTACCAGCATGGCGGCATAGACTGGCGGTGTTTCAACGGCGGCTCGGGCCTTGGCCGGATCGACGCCCTTGTGTTGGCGCAGTTCAAAATAGGTTTGAGCAAACTCTTCGGTCAGGTCCGAGGTTGCCGGGTCGTGAACCATGACGCCGTCAGAGCGAGTGGCGTTCTGGTTTTTGAGGGCGGCGTCGACCTCGGCTTGTGGACCGACCAGAATGACATCGGCCAGTCCGGCTTGTTGGGCGGCCAGCGCCCCCGCAACAACGCGGGGATCACTGCCTTCGCATAAAGAAATCACAGGGCGCGAGGCCGGGGCGCTCTGACGCAACAGTTCAATTGGTGTCATTGTCATGCGCTGTGGCCTCGTCCTTTGATTACGCTTCCTGAGCTTTCATGTCGTCGGCGGAGATTCCGGCGACGGCGACGGGTTTTTTCATCGCGTCGCGGCGGAAAGGCTCGCCGAGCTCCTGGTTGATCAGGGCCTCGATCAGCGTGGTGATGCCGTTCTTCTGATCCTCGATCGCCTGATTCAGCGCTGCAGTCAGCTCGTCCTGGGTGCGGGCCACGACACCCTTCAGGCCACAGGCCTGCGCGATACCGGCGTAAGACACTTTGGTGTCCAGCTCGGTGCCGACGAAGTTGTCGTCGAACCACAGGGTCGAGTTGCGCTTTTCCGCGCCCCACTGGTAGTTGCGGAACACGATCTGGGTCACGGCGGGCCATTCCTCGCGGCCGATCGCGGTCAGTTCGTTCACCGCGATGCCAAAGGCACCGTCACCGGCAAAGCCCACGACCGGCACATCCGGGCAGCCGATCTTGGCACCAACGATGGCCGGCAGGCCATAGCCGCAGGGGCCGAACAGGCCCGGCGCCAGGTATTTGCGGCCCTCTTCAAACGATGGATAGGCGTTGCCGATGGCGCAGTTGTTGCCGATATCCGAGCTGATGATCGCCTCTTTCGGCAGGGCCGCCTGAATGGCGCGCCACGCCATGCGGGGGCTCATCCAGTCGGGCTTGGCCGCGCGGGCACGCTGGTTCCAGGTGGTGCCCGGATCGTCATCCTCGTGGGTCATCGAGGTCAGTTCCTGCGCCCAGGCCGATTTCTTCTGCGCGATGCGCTCTTTGCGCTCTTTGCGGCCTTCGTCACCGGCGGTGTCGCTCAGCTGGGCCAGAATGCCCTTTGCCACCTTGGCGGCGTCGCCGATGATGCCGACGCTGACCGCTTTGGTCAGGCCGATACGGTCAGGGTTGATGTCGACCTGGATGATCTTCGCATCCGCGGGCCAGTAGTTGATGCCATAGCCCGGCAGGGTCGAGAACGGGTTCAGACGGGTGCCGAGGCACAGGACAACATCCGCCTCGCTGATCAGCTCCATCCCGGCTTTCGAGCCGTTGTAGCCCAGCGGACCGGCAAACAGAGGGTGGCTGCCGGGGAAGGCGTCGTTGTGCTGATAGCCCACGCAGACCGGCGCATCCAGACGCTCGGCCAGCGCCTTCGAGGCCTCGATCCCGCCCTTGGACAGCACCACGCCCGCACCGTTCAGGATCACCGGGTTCTTGGCGTTCGACAGCAGCTCGGCCGCCTGCGACACGGCGGTTTCGCCGCCCGCAGGGCGCTCGAACTCGACGATGGCGGGCAGGTCGATATCGACCACCTGGGTCCACATGTCACGCGGGATGTTGATCTGGGCCGGGGCGCTGGCGCGCTTGGCTTTCATGATCACGCGGTTCAGAACCTCGGTGACGCGGGTCGGGTCGCGGACCTCTTCCTGATAGGCGACCATGTCCTCGAACAGCTTCATCTGCTCAACTTCCTGGAAACCGCCCTGACCGATGGTCTTGTTCGCCGCCTGCGGAGTGACCAGCAGCAGCGGCGTGTGGTTCCAGTAGGCGGTTTTCACGGCAGTCACGAAATTGGTGATGCCGGGGCCGTTCTGCGCGATCATCATCGACATCTTGCCGGTCGCACGGGTGTAGCCATCCGCCATCATCCCCGCGCTGCCTTCATGCGCACAGTCCCAGAACATGATCCCGGCCTTCGGGAACAAGTCCGAGATCGGCATCATCGCAGATCCAATGATCCCGAACGCATGCTCAATCCCGTGCATCTGCAAAACCTTAACAAAGGCCTCTTCCGTCGTCATTTTCAT
>NZ_JAEDOU010000011.1:0-87295 GCF_017872515.1 Ruegeria sp. HKCCE3926
CGCTTATCAAATGTGATTGATTTCCCGCCGATTTGCGCGCAGAGTGGCCGCCATGAAGCCCCCTGCCCCATATCTCCCCGCCGCCGCCCCTGCCCTGTCGCAGGCAGATCAGGACGCGCTGAGTGATCTTTATATCCGCGGCACCCCCGCCAATACGCTGCGGGCTTATGAACGCGATCTGATCTATGTGACGGCGTGGAAAATGGCGCGCTTCGGGGTGGCGCTGGACTGGCCCGAAAGTGAGGCCACGGCGCTGGCCTTCATCCTTGATCATGCGCGCGATCTGGGTGATGCGCCCGATGAAGATATTGCGCGTCAAACCGCGGAGGTGCTGATTGCGCGGGGGCTGCGCAAATCGCTGGCCTGCCCGGCGCCGTCGACGCTGGACCGGCGCATTGCCTCCTGGCTGGCCTTTCACCGGATGAAGAACCTGACCAGCCCGTTTGATGCGCCGCAGGTGAAACAGGCCCGGGCCAAGGCGCGCCGGGCGGCCGCCCGGCCCCCTGCCCCGAAATCCGCCCATCCCATCACCCGTGGCGTGCTGGAACAGTTGCTGGCCACCTGCCGCGGCTCGCGGCGCGATTGCCGCGACCGGGCGATCCTGATGCTGGGCTGGGCCAGCGGCGGGCGCCGCCGGTCCGAGATCACCGGATTGATGCGCGAGGACGTGTCGCTGAAGGAGTTCGACACATCCGGCGTCGCCTGGCTGTCGCTGCTGGAAACCAAGACCACGGCCAAGGGAGAGACGCCACGCCTGATCCTGAAAGGCCGCGCCGCGCAGGCGCTGGTGCATTGGATCGAGGTTGGTGAGATTACAGGTGGCCCGCTATTCCGCCCCATCTCCAAGGCTGACCGGGTGCTGAAACGCCGCCTGACCCCGGATGCAATCTATCAGATTGTCAAACATCGTCTCAGGCTGGCCGGATTGCCCGAGGATTTCGCCTCGCCGCATGGATTGCGGTCTGGCTTTCTGACCCAGGCCGCACTGGACGGTGCGCCGATCCAGGCCGCCATGCGCCTGTCGCTGCACCGATCTGTGGCGCAGGCGCAGAAATACTATGACGACGTGGATATCGCCGAAAACCCGGCGACGGATCTGTTGGGGTAGATCCAAGCGCCCTTCTGGCGGCATGGGGCGAAGCTCTGTTCGCACCTCTCTCCGTTCGGCACTCTGATTGAGTCCCGGGCGTTTGCTTGCCTTTGAATAAGGCCATCGGAAAAGCACGGAAGAATTGGCGGCACCGGTCAAAATGGCCATGGGCGAAACCGGCTGCATTCTGAAATCAAGATAGGCGGACCTTTGCACGTCTTGACGAACCTCCATTGCCATAAATGGCTGCCCCTCATAAGTTACACATCAGAAAAGCAAGACATGTTCATGTCTCAACAAAAAAACACGCAGTGTCGCACGAGTAGTGGAGCAATGCTCCTTCCGGTAAAAATAACCAAATTTTAACCTCTGGTGGTTCAAAGTTTTGCCATGATTTCATCGCGGAATCATTTTGGGCATCTGCTCAATGGCATGACGGCGCCCACCTGGGTTTGACCAGACCAAGACCATAGCCGGAGGACTTGGAGAAGATGATTGGAATTATCGGGATAGCCATTCTAGTTGGCCTGTGCGCCGGCGGGTTTGCTTTGATTTCCGGTGCGTCCATCCTGATGGCTCTGGGCAGCTACATCCTCTTTGGCTGGCTGTTCATCATTGCAGCCCTCATTGTTATCGGCGCTGTCAAAATCGTGAAGACACGCGTGCAGAAACAAAACCCCGCCTATTCCAGCTAAGCGCCTAGTCCCGTCCGGCGACCCGCTTGGCCACATAGCCCAGAAACGCCCGCTGCGGGTTTCTGATCTGTGGGCGGCCTGACGCGGCCCAATAAGCCAGCCAATCCGCTTCCAGCGCATAGACATCGTGGCCAGGCGCCATCGCCCTGGCCTCCTCCAGCGCCTGCGGCGGCAGGATCGGCTTGTCCGGCCCCTCGACCACCTGACCCCGGCGCGAGAACCGGATCAGGTCGCCCGGCTCTTCGGTCATCTCATAATCGGGCAGGTGATCGGCTGCGATCATGTCCCGGATCATCTTGCGGAACACCCGCCGGGGTGAGGCCGAGCCGGACTTTTTCAACAGCACCTCGACCGAGATCCGCCACTCGGGCTGACGGCCGCAATGTTTGCGCGCCAGCTCATAGATCCGCCGCTCGAGCGGTTTGCGCAGGCGGAAGTAATCGCGGCTGAGGGTCAGGACCGATTTCGCCAATACCGCGCGGAACAGCCAGTCCGACAGTTTCACACTGACGCTGACCATCCGGCCCGCCCTTGTGTGGCGGACAATCTCCCAGCTTTCGATCAGGCCAAAGCCGGTGGTGGTCTCTTTCTCGCCCGTGACGATGTTGGTGGTTATCCTTGTGCCGGCCAGCCGCTCGAACGCTTCGCGCAGGCGTTTGTATCCATCGCCGCTGGTTTCGCGGTTGGTGGCCACCAGCAGATCATGCGCCTTCAGATGCAACACCCGGCTGACCGTCCGGCCCGCATTGATCGCCGCCATCAACTGGCTGATGCAAAAGATCAGGATGTCCTTGTCGTGGATCGTCGCCAGACCGCGCACCGAAGGCGTCACCGTGATCTCGACCCCGTTATGTTCGTAATTGAGGATGCGCCGGTCCGGCCGGGTCGAGAGCGAAAACATAGGATGCTCCATCGACCCCATATCTGTCTTGGGCAGCGCATCGAAGATATCGCATACAAAAAAATCGCCCGTTGGGTGCCGGTCAGGCAACAACGCCCCTGACCCGCTCATACTGCCCTGCCCATATGTCCTGCCCGAATCTTTGTTCGTGGTTTTATTGACGCTTACCGTAGAGTTATCCACAGGAGGCGTAAAGCCGCCGGAACGTGGGTTCAGAGTCACTGCAACGTGGGATCAGAGTCACCTTATCGTGGGATCAGATTCAGTATGATTTGCAAGAAATACAAAAACCTATTTTTTTTCTTATACTTAATAGAACTCGAATTCACCCGTAACTAATAAAATAACAGGATTATAACTGAACATTTTTTTGCCAAACGCTCAAAAGCAGCGTCTCGAAGGCTTTCTACCCCTTAATTTTGCTTAGAAAATTCAGTTTTATGCTCATAATACTTTCACATGCTTCCTTTTGTGGTATATTGGCGAAAACATAGCACATGGGCAGTATTTCAATGCGCGCAGCAACGTCCGACGGACTTCCCCCGTATTTCAATATCGACCCGGATCTGGCCTATGCTGAACTGGGCGATCCAACCGGAACACATGAGTTCTCGCAAATCGCGGATGCCTGTGCGCGGGGGCGTAGCGACCTGGCGAACCGGGGGTTGGAAGAAAACGGGCAGAAAAAGCTGCGCTTGTTTTCAACCTGGGAAATCACCAAATATCTGATCCCTGTCGCGCCTGCTCATTTTCGCCGGGTCCTGAAGGGCAACCCGGATCTGCCTCAGGGACAGTCCGAAACCGAAGGCGGTGCCAAGTGGTTCACGCTGGATGAGGTTCTGCGGCTGCGGGCGCATTTCGCCTCGGAAGGATCCAAGGCAAAAGAATACCGCCCCTACCGCCCCGAGGGTCTGCCCGCCAAGATCGTGTCCGTGGCCAATTTCAAGGGTGGTGTTGGCAAAACCTCGACCTGCGCGCATCTGGCCATGTCGGCAGCTCTGGACGGTTACAAGGTGCTGGTCATCGACCTGGACAGCCAGGGTTCGATGACGTCGATCTTTAGCGGCAAGGTCAGCGATGAATGGCAGACGGTGTTCCCCTTACTCGCCCGTCATTACGCCACCCATCTGCGCCGCGACAATCAGGGGCGTCTTGACCGGGGTGAGGCCCCACATCCGATCGACGATACCCTGTCCGAGGCGCTGAAGACCCGCTGCAGCGATCTGATCCAGACCACCCATTGGCCGAATATCGACCTGATTGGCGCGCAGCTGAACCTCTACTGGGCGGAATTCCAGATTCCCGTCTGGCGGATGCAGGGCCGCAGCTGGAAGCTGTGGGATGCGCTGACAGATACGCTGGACGAAGATGGGGTGCTGGACGATTACGATATCATTTTCATCGATACCCCCCCTGCCCTTGGCTATCTGACGATCAATGGGCTGGCGGCTTCGGATATCCTTCTGGTGCCCATGGGGGCCTCGTTCCTGGAGTTCGACTCCACGGGGCGCTTCTTTGACATGCTGCATTCCACCTTCCAGTCCATCGAGGATGGCGAGAACATGGCTGCCCGCGCCCTGGGGCGGCCCGAGATGGCGTTTCAGTGGGATGCGGTGCGCACGATCATCACCCGCTATGACGGCAGCCAGCAAGCGGAACTGGCCGGGCTGATGCAGGCCTATCTGGGCCGGACCCTGTCGCCGCACTGGCAGGGCTACACGGCGCTGATCGGTCAGGCGGGGGAACAGGTCAACGGTATCTACGAGGCCGATTACCGCGATTTCAACCGCGAGACCTATGTGCGCGGGCGGGAAACCTTTGATGCCACCTATGCCTCGTTCAAGAAGCTGCTGATCGGCGTCTGGCGGGGCGAAGAACGGGCCCGGCAGGCCGAAGAGGCGGGAACACCGGAATTGTCGCTCTGAGCGCGATGTTTCGCGCGCGAAACACGCCTGCCACGTCCCGAAACAGAGTCTGATCCGCGCAGGAAAAGGAGAAACCAATGGCAAAACGTAAACGACTGACCCCTGCCCGACCGGATTATCTGGAAGACAACCGCCCTGCCCCCGGGCTGAATCCCATGTTCCCCACAGACGCCCCCCGGACCACGCCGCCGGTTGCGCAGGTGGCCGGGGCCACGGCGGCTCAGGCGGCGCTGGAAGAGCTGTCCGGAGAATTGCGTGCCGCGCGGGCCGAAGGGCGCTTGGTGCAGGATCTGCCATTGGACGCCATCGAGGAAGCCTATCTGGTCCGTGACCGTATGGCGGCCGATGACGCGGATATGGAGGCGCTGAAGGAAAGCCTGAAGGCCCGTGGCCAGCAAACCCCGATCGAGGTCGTGGAACTGGAGGGCGGGCGGTACGGGTTGATCTCGGGCTGGCGGCGTCTGACAGCGCTGCGAGCTTTGGCGCAGCAAACGGGCGAGGCCCGCTTTGAGACCGTGCGTGCGTTCCTGAGGCAGCCGCAGAGCGCATCTGATGCCTATGTGGCCATGGTCGAGGAAAATGAAATCCGCGTCGGGCTGAGCTATTATGAGCGCGCCCGGATCGTGGCGCGCGCGGCAGAGCAGGGCGTTTACCCGGATGAGACTGCGGCCCTGCGCGGGTTATTCGCCTCGGCCAGCCGGGCGAAGCGATCCAAGATCGGCTCGTTCATCGCGATCTATCACGCGCTGGATGACCATCTGCGCTTTGCGTCAGCTATTCCTGAACGGTTGGGGTTGTCGATTGCGAAAGTTCTGAAAGAGGAGGCAAAAGCAGCTTCCTTGATCACCACCGCTCTGCGGAAGGCCGCGCCTCAGAGCGTGGAAGCCGAGATTTCAGCTCTGACCCGTGCAGTGAACGGCCTGGGGTCGAATGGGGAAAACCCACCTGCTGCCAAGCCCCCCCTGAAAGAGACATTCGGCGGCATTCAGTTGAAACAGAGTCGAAACGGTGCACAGGTCACCCTGTCCGGCGAGGGAATGTCCGAGACATTTCTTGCGGAGCTGAAAGCCTGGCTGCACGCGCGCGGCACATGATGTTTCGCGCGCGAAACAGAGGCTGAGAGGCCTGGTTCTCTTGTAGTACGCTGCACGCTCGATTTTTTGCGGGCATTACGCCGTGACCCAGAAAGAGATGGGCCCTGATCCTGGAGCCACCACCCGATATAGCCAGGAACATCAACGATCAAAAGTCCGCGCCAGAACCGGTTGCATTGGTGTGCTCATGGCACTTGGTGAGATTGTTTTTGGTATTGAGATGCCACGATTTGCTGCGCTTGCGGGGATAATGCCGTTAAAGCCAAACTGTAATTCGTTGTTTTTTTTTGAGAAATAGGGGAGTATCCGGATTAGCTTTACCAGGAAGGGCGCAGGCGTCCGATTTGGATCGTTGAAGGCAGCTTGGATTCGACGCTCAGTGATAGCCGCTTTTTAGTCTGCTACGCCCCCCTATTGCGCGCATTTGTGAACCACATGTGTCAGGGGTCATTTGGCGGTAAGGGTCGGTAATACGCTCGAAGGAGGAATCAAAATGAAAGACTTAAAGCAAACAAAGCCATGAAGAACTCGTATGTCTTCATTCGCTTGGCTTTACCTCTGCTGATTTTTTTAGGGGTTCTCATATTCCGAGACGCTCTCGTGGATTTTCTGGAGACTACGACTGGTAGTTTAGGTTTCATGCTGCGTTTAATCGGGGGCATTTCAACCGTTTGGGAAAGAGCTCTGCTGTTTGTATTGATTGTCCTGGCTTTGGGTGCTGTGATCTTCCTGCTTTCCCGTTTCTTACCAAAACGCATCAGGTCACTTGCGTTGTTTGTCCTTGTCGTGGCAGGCGTCAGCTGGGCGTTGTATCCATGGACGGGACGTGACGCAGTTGTGCTTGGCGTTGTCAGCGGTGGGGTTTTGATTGCGAATTCCGGGGTGTTCTGGGCGCAATATCTTCGTAAGCCGGTGTCCGCCAGATTAATTGATGCAGTGATGATCTGCGCGGTTGGTCTGGCCGAAATATTGTTTCCGCGCCCCTACTATCTTTGGATAAGATGCAAGCTTGGTTCAGATGCACCACGCAAAGAGCCCGGTTTTGGACGCTACATTCCTGGTGTTGTTGTCGCCTCTGCTCTCATCGTTGTTTTTTTTCCTTTTCCGAGGTTGGCAGAAATTGGACAAAACCTGTTTATGTCCCCTCAGGCCAAAGTCATTTTCGGCCCGCGTTTCGGAATTTACACAAAGTACGATATAACTTCGATGGTGTTTGATCCTGTTTCAGGTCAGCTTTTTTTATGCGGAAACGGGACAAATACGTTGCTGGTGCTGCTCCCCGAAACTCAAGAGGTAAGCGATACGGGGATCATAACCGACAAAACTCAATTCTGTGTTTTTGACCCTGGCCGCAGGCAAATATCTTTCGCCAATCGGGCTGCTGAGAAGTTGGTTTTAGTGGATGTTGAAAGCCGCAAGATCGTGTCCGACCGTGCGTTGGGAACGTTGCCCCCTGGGGAAATTATTATGGGTTACAATTCTTCGGAAAACGTTCTTATTGCAGCGTCCGAAGCCGCAGAACGGGCGGAAGATATAGACTCGGTGCAAATATTCGATGCCAATAGCCTGGCGCGCAAGTTGACACTGGACGTGGATCCCGGAAATCTGATCACCCATCCTCTTAAACCAATTATGTATGTGAATTTTTTCTTCCGTGATGAAGGCGTACATGCTTTCAACCTGAGGAATGGAGAGCTGCTCGCCAGCAGTCCTTCGGACGACCGCAGTGACCGATCTACGGTTGACGTTTCACGAGAAGAATTGCTGGTGACCTCGCCGGTGCACGCGCGTATTCAGGTCTTTGATACGACCACTTTGGCATCAAAGAACAGCTTTCCCACTGTATTTGGCGCGCGCGGGTTGGCATTGGATGCAGAGCGTGACCTGCTTTTGGTCGGAAGTATATTGACGAACCAGGTTGACGTGGTTGATCTGAAGACTCGAAAATCTCTGCGGCGTTACAGGCTTGGGCCCTGGCTGCGCGATATCGTCATCGATCCCGAGAGCGGGACAGCCTATGTTTCTTCGCGCTTTGCGGTTTATCAATTGAATTACCTGGAGTGATTTGCCGTCGGAATGCGCAATCCCACCGAGTGTTCCGAAGGTATAGACACCCCCGCCGACCACAAGACGGTCACATCTTGACCAAGCGCCCGTCTGCCACCCTGATCCCCTGCTTTTCAAAGACGTTGCGCGTGTCAAAGACCAGCGCGGCCTCGCGCGCGACCAGACCATAATCCGGGGCGCTGTGATCGGTGATTACGGCCACCGCCGCATAGCGTTTCAGGTTGTCCGCCGTCAGTGGCTGGGATGTCCGGCCCGCAAGCTGCGGGTATTCGCCACCTTCGGGCAGGCGGGGGAAATACGGATCGTGATAGTCGATCTCGGCCCCCAGCTTTTCCAGCTCGTCCAGCAGCACCAGCGCCGGGCTGCGGCGGGTATCCTCGACATCGCGCTTATAGGCGATGCCCATCAGCAGAATGCGCTGTCCGGTCAGGGGGTGCCCGGTTTCCGCCAATGCAGACCCGTTGCGCGCGGCCAGTTCCGCCGCCATCCGTGCCGCCAGCATCGACGGAACGGCGTCATTGCTGGAGCGGGCCAGATTGATCAGCGGCGTATCAGATCCTGCATCCGCGGCGCGCCAGGCCAGATAGGCCGGAGACACCGGGATGCAGGCCCCACCAATTCCAGGACCGGGATAGAAGGGCATAAAGCCGAACGGCTTGGTCGCCGCAGCCTCGATCACTTCCCAGACATCCACGTCCATTGCTTCAAGCGCGGTCTTCAATTCATTGACCAGCGCGATATTGACGGTGCGAAAGCTGTTTTCGACCAACTTCACCGCTTCGGCCGTGGCGGCCGAACTGACCGGTACGGCGCTGGTGACGATGGCGCGATAGAAATCCTCGACCAGTTGCCGCGACAGCGGATCGTCGGCGCCAACCACCTTGGGGATACTGTGCGTGTCGAACTTGTCATTGCCGGGGTCTTCGCGCTCGGGCGAGAAGGCCAAAAAGAAATCGGAACCTGCCCGCAAACCGCCCGCTTCGAGGATCGGTTGAACCAGCGTGGTCGTGGCGCCGGGCCAGACGCTGCTTTCCAGCACCACCATCTGACCGGGGCGCAGATGCTGTGCGATGGTCTGCGCGGCGGCGGCGACAAAACGCATGTCGGGATCTTGTGCGTCGGTCAGCGGGGTCGGCACACAGATCAGGATGATATCGGCCTCGGCCAGTGCTGCGGCGTCCTGCGTTGCGCGAAAGCGCCCACTCTCCACCGCGTGTGCGATCCGATCCGGTGCCAGATACGAGATGACCTGACCCCCCTGATTGATCCGCGCCACCCGGTCGGGGTTGAGATCAACGCCGGTGGTATCAAACCCTTCATCATAAGCCGTCAGCGCCAGCGGCAGGCCAACATAGCCCAGCCCGACCACGGCAACCCGCGCATCGCGCGCCGCGATAAGCTGCTTGAGGGACTGATGGTGCGAGGTTTCGTAGTTCATAATCTATCCTGATCGTACAAAGTCACACTGAATTAAAATTAGCTTAGCAGATTGGAAACCTTCTCTCTTCATCGGATAGGACAGATCGGGAACGAAGCCAACTAATTTGTCGTTCCCGGCAAAGACCCGGAATGGGTGTTTCCAAAAACAAGGCAGTCTTGAATCAGCGTGCCGATTGTTTTCGCATATGCTCGATCCATTCGTCGAAGGAAACACGAGGCACATACCCGATCTGATCCTGTGCATATCGGGTTGAAACCTCTGGCTGACCGGCAAAAAGTCTGCGTCCCGCCATGTCAGGCATCACGGGCCGGGGTTTTGCCAGCCGGGCCTGAACGGACCGTGCCCAGTCTGCGGCGGCCTCGACCCGGCGGCGCCCGACAAGGCGGCGCAGATGCGCGCTGAGCTGCCCCGCCAGAGAGGGGCCTGCGGGCGCATTGCCATTGGGCGACGGGGGCGGGGCCGGGTTCGCAGCCGGATCAATCCGCACCTCTCCGCATCTGGCAAGGCGGGCATAGCCTTCGAAAAACGTCTTCCACCCCAGCGTGTCCGGTCCGCTGATCAGGTATCGCTCGACCCCGGTCCGGGGTGATGAGGCCGCGCGCAGGGCGGCCTGTACCACGTCATCGACATGCACGGCCGGGCATTGTCCGGGCGGGTCGGGCAGGATGATGCCGCCCCTGCGCATCATCGCCAATGGCCCGTTGGTCCAAAGTGCACTGCCGGGCCCATAGACGATGGTCGGCTGCAAGATGGCGGCGTCGCATTTCCCCTGCAACAGTCTCTGTTCCATCGCAATTTTGGCACCGCGATAGCTTTGCACATCTTCCGGCGTGATCGGGTTGCGTTCGGTGATCGGCCCGTTGGGCCAGCTGTCATAGACCACGGCGGAACTCAGATGCACGATACGGTTGCAAGACCCGTCTTCGGCGGCTTTGGCAAGCGCGTCGAAGGCTGCAAGGTTGTCCGCGCCGGAGGCCCGGAAATCATAAGCCAGATGAAACAGAGCCGCCGCACCGTCCAGCGCCTGCGTCAGAGCCGGGCCAGGGTGCAGCGGGCAAACCAGTGCCTTTGCTCCGGCCTGTTCCAACGTGGCAGCCCCGTGGCGTGTGCGCAGCAAGGCGGTCACGTCACATCCCAGTTTCAGCAGCGCATCGATCAGGCGCCGGCCGATAAAGCCGGTGGCGCCGGTCACGACCACGCGCTGGCCTGCAAGCCCGTCGCCGGGGCGGGGGTCCACGTGTTTTTCGGTCATGTCCGCAGGTTCAACATTCTTAATGCGTTGTGCAACAATTCAGCCCTTTTTCCAAAACTGTGCAGGCCCGGCCTGTCAGCGCACCATAGCGGTATCTACCATTTGGTGGCCACCGATCCCTATGCTAAGCCTGTGGCATTAGAGTGGATTCTGTTGGTACGAGGGTTTTTCATGCAAATTTTGATCACGGGCGGGGCCGGTTTTATCGGATCACATCTGGCCGAGCGCCTGATTGGCAATGGGCATGAGGTGACGGTGCTGGATGACCTGTCCACCGGATCGCTGCAAAACCTGTCTTCCGTTCAGGATCATTCCGCCTTTCGTTTTGTCGAAGGCAGCGTTCTGGATGCCACATTGGTCGAGGAACTGGTCGGGGCTGCTGACGCGGTGTTTCACATGGCCGCCGCGGTCGGGGTCAAGCTGATCATGGATCAGCCCAGCCAGTCGATTGCGACCAATGTGGACGGCACGCAGAACGTGTTGCGCGCGGCCCTGCGCCACAAGCCCCTGGTCTTCATCGCCTCCAGTTCCGAGGTCTACGGCAAGGCATCGAAGTTCCCGTTCAACGAGGATGACGACCTAACGATTGGCGCCACAAGCATTCTGCGCTGGTCTTATGCCTGCGCCAAAACGCTGGATGAGTTCATGGCACTGGCCTATGCGCGCGAGGTTGATCTACCGGTGATCGTCCTGCGCTTTTTCAACACGACCGGTCCGCGCCAGACCGGGCGTTATGGCATGGTTGTTCCGAACTTCATCGAAGCGGCCCTGGCCGGTCAGCCCATTCAGGTTCATGGCACCGGCGAGCAATCGCGCTGTTTCAGCCATGTGGCCGATGTGATCGAGGCGCTTGTGCGTCTGCTCGATGTCCCCGAAGCCCGGGGGCAGGTCTTCAATATCGGTGGTGAACAGGAAGTGACGATCCGGGGGCTGGCCGAAAAGGTCATCGCGATGACGGGCTCAACCTCGGAAATCCGGCTGGTGCCTTACGAAGAGGTCTATCCCGAAGGGTTCGAAGACATGGCCCGCCGTCTGCCCGATGTGTCCAAGCTGCGGCGGTTCACCGGGTTCAGCCCGGCGCGCACGCTGGATGATATCATCGCCGATATCATGGCCGAGAAACGCGCCAAAGCCTACGCATGAAGAGCCAAACACGATGACACCGGGACAAAGAGTTGAAAAGCTGGTGCGCGACACCGCGACCGTGCTGCTGCCGGACCGGCTGCGCAAATGGATCCGTAAACAACAACGGTTGCACAATCTTCAGTCGGTGCCGGTTGGGTCGGTCGATTTCGGCGGCTTGCGGCGATTGTCGCCGATCAGTGCCGTGTTCGGGCAGGATCGCGACCTGCTGACCATCGAACGCCATTACATGGAAGAATTCCTGCAAAACCACAGCGACGATATCCGTGGCCGGGTTCTGGAATTCGGCGATCCGGCCTATACGAAGAAATTCGGCGGTGACCGGGTCACGCAGGCGGATGTACTGAGCTATGTCGAGGGCAATCCACAAGCGACCATCGTGGCGGATATCACCGATGCGCCGCATATTCCCGACAACAGTTTCGACTGCATCATCATCACCCAGACCCTTCAGATGATCTTTGAGGTCGACAAGGCGATTGCAACGCTGGAACGCATTCTGAAACCCGGTGGCGTGGTGCTGTGCACCTCGCATGGGATGACCCGTGTGGCGCGGCGCGAAGGCGTGGATGACTGGGGCGAATACTGGCATTTCACCAGCCAGTCCAAGCGCCGCCTGTTCCGGGCGGTCTTCCCGGCAGAGAATGTCGAGGTGTCGACCGTTGGCAACGTCTTTACCTGCATCTGCAACCTGCATGGCCTTGGGGCCAGTGAAATTGCGCCCGAAGAACTGTCCACCCATGATCCTAACTATGAAATGCTGGTTCTGGTCCGGGCAGTAAAGGCGCAGTGAGCGATGTTGTCATAGGGTCCGGGCCTGCCGGGGTTTCCGTCGCCCGGGCCTTGCTGGCGCGAGGGCGAAACGTCACGATGCTGGATGCCGGGGTGGAACCAGGGCCCGGGGTCACGGACCGGGTGCAGCAGATGTCTCGAACACGCGCCGAAGACTGGAGTGCCGAGGCGCGTACAGCCTGGATGGAGCCTCAGTTTCAGGCCCTGGAGGGCGAGGTGTGGCGCTATGGATCCGGTTATGCGCTGGCCTCACCTGCGCGTACACTGGCGGAAGGGGCGGATTGGTTTGCTTTGCGCGCGTCGCGGGCGGCGGGCGGGCTGTCCAATGTCTGGGGCGCTGCGGTTTTGCCGTATCGGCAGGCGGATATCGACGACTGGCCCATAACGACCGATGATCTTGCCCCACATTACAGCGCGGTGGCGGACATAATGCCTGTGTCCGGGCAAAAAGATGGGCTGCAAGACCTCTTTCCCGCCTGCGATATGACAGGTCGAACTCCCATTCCGCCAACCGCGCAGGCCGAGATGCTGCTGGCCCGGTCCAGGCAGAAGGCGAAGGCATTGCAGGGGGTGGGAATGCATGTCGGTCTTGCGCGTCAGGCGGTTGGACCGGGATGTCAGACCTGTGGATTGTGTCTGCACGGGTGCCCGTGGTCGTTGATCTGGTCGGCTCGGCAGGCGCGTACAACACTGCAGGCAGAGCCGGGCTTTACTTACCGCGCGGATCACGTGGTGCGGCAGGTCCGCGAGGAAGGCGACGATGTTGTCGTCACTCTGGCAGATGGCAGCGATGTCCGCGGAAACCGGGTGTTTCTGGCCGCCGGGGTGCTGGAAAGCGCGCGCATCCTGTTGGCGTCACCCGGCTTGCGGGGCAAGGAGCTGGTGTTGAAAGACAGCCAGCAGGCCTTTCTGCCGATGCTGCACCGCTGGCGGGCACCCAGGCGGCCCGATGTTTTTCCCTATCAGACGCTGCCGCAGCTTTTTGCCGAACTGGATGACCCGACCGTGTCGCGGCAACTGGTTCACGCGCAGATCTATACCTGGAATGAATACTATGCCCGCGATCTGAAACAGAACTATGGCCGCCGGATACCCGGCAGCGGGCCGCTGCTTGAGGCGCTGGCCCGACGTCTGATCGTGGCGCAGGTTTTCCTGCATTCCGATCATTCGCATGAAATAGCCTTGCGTCTGGCAGAGGATGGGCGGTTACGCCCGGAACTGAATGAAAACCCCGCAACCGCCGAGACAATGCGCGCCGCGCTTGCGCGCTATGGCCGGGCCTTGCGGGGGCTTGGTCTGACCAGCCTGTCTTTTGCAGCGCGGTTCGGGGCACCGGGGGCCAGTTTTCATGTCGGAGGTGATCTGCCGATGTCGGATGACCCGGGCCCGGGTGAAAGCGATGTGCTGGGGCGCCCGCATGGCGCGACGCGCATTCACGTCGTTGATGCCTCTGTCCTGCCGACTATCCCCGCGACGACAATTACATTCAGTGTGATGGCGAATGCCCACCGGATCGGAACGCTTGCACCCGAAGCCTGACACTCAGTTGATGGGCAGCACCCTGCTCAGCCCGCTTCGCACGCCGCGCATCAGTTTGCGGGCCGCCAAATAGGCCCCGCCGCGCCCGGCAAGATGAGCCTGCCAGCGGGCGATGTCGGTGAAATAGAACATCTCGAGCCGCGGCAGGTCGTGTATATCATCGCCCGCTTTTGCCACGCCCAGCCTTGTGCCGACCGAGGTGTCGTAGTGCCGGGCGATCTGTGCGCGTACATTCGGGTTCGACGCGCCATAGGGCGGGGCGAAATGCCGGACGGGTTGACCAAGCCGGGCGGCAATATCCTGACCGGATCCGCTGACTTCATCCTCCAAGGTCTCTGCATCCAGCGTCGACAGATCGGGATGGCTGACACTATGCGCCCCGAAGCAAACCCCCTCACCGGCCAGTGTTTCGATCCGGTCCCATTCCATCAGCGGGCGGGGCGGGATGTTGCCCCCGGCCCAGCTGTCGGCGCCACCCATCAGGCCCGAGGGCAGATAGACGATCGGGCAGAAGCCATGTTCGCGCAGGATCGGCCAGGCGGTATCGGCGAAATCCTGGAACCCGTCATCGAAGCTGATGATGACCACACGGGGGGCAGGCGGGTTGGCCAGCGCGTCCGGCGTCACCACCGGCAGGCCGGACGCCGCCAGCGCCCGCATCTGTGCCGCAAAGATGTCGGGCGCGATCGAGGTTGGTCCCGGCGCGTCCGAGATCGAATGATACATCAGGATATCGGCCTGCCAGGCGGGCATGGTCAGTCTTCCACCACATGGGTGGCAAAGACCTCACGATAGCTGTTCCATTTCGCGCGGTCGATATTGCCCTTGTCGTCGATGCAATCCGCCGCGCCATAGGCCATGGCAAATGCGTGGTGCGTATTATCATGGGCGAACAGGCCCTGCCGTCCAAATACGAGCAATCCGTCCAGATCTGAGAGCCACTGATCAACCGTATCGAACCGGTCTTCATAGCCCACATCGTAGACCGGATAGGCATGGCTCAGCCGCCGGGTTTCGCAGCGGCGCACCGGCACGGTGACGGGCAGGCCCAGTTGCCCCAGCCATTTGGTGAATTCTTGCCCCAACTCCTCGTTGGACATGGACCACCATTTTTCATCCGGGTCGCAGGGCAACTCGGCGCACAGAACGGTGACGCCCTTCGGCGCGCCACTGGCGTTATAGTTCTTGGGCTCGGACATGCGGCTGATCGGGATCGACAGTTCCGGGAAATAATGCGCATCGAACTCGGTGAACTGGTCTGTCTCCAGCACCAGATACAGCAGGATCATGCCGCGGAAGCGGATGGCGCGGGCGGCCTCGACCACCTCTGCCGGAGGGTCGCTGATCAGGCGCGTCAACCCGGTCAGCGGGATGGTCGACAGGATCAGATCGCCGGTCAGGTGCCGCTCGCCCTCTTCGTCGCGGATCGTCAACCCGGTGATGCGAATGCCGTCCCGTTCGATGGCGGTGATTTCGGTATTGAACAGGAAGGTGGCGCCATTGGCCTCGGCACTGTTGCGCATCGCGTCCGAGATTTGCCCGAACCCCTTGCGCGGATAAAAGAACCGCCCCGCCGTTTCACTGCGCAGCCCCGGCAACAGGCGCAGCATCTTCATCAGGATCTTGCCGACCGAGCCGCTGCCCACCCGACGTTCCGCCAGTTTCACCGCCAGCTTGTCCGGATCCAGCCCCCACAGCTTGCGCACGTATGGGAAATAGAAATTGTCCGAAATCGTCGGGCCCAGCCCGTCATACAGCACGGTCGAGAACGTCTCTGGCCCCGTGCTTTTCTTGCGGAAGGGTTTCAGCACCATGTCGCCGATCAGCGACGCGGCAAAGGGTTTGGGCAGGCGCATCAGCGCGTCGGTCAGTTTCAGCGGAAAGTGAATCCATTTGCCGCCCAACCGGATGCGCCCGTGGCGTGGGCGCAGCAGCAGATCGTCGCCCAGCAGGGATTTTACATCGGCCAGAACCTCGGGTTCTGCGGCCGGATGAAACCGGTGCGAGCCATAATCGCAGATCACGCCCTCGATCGGGAATGAGGCCGAATTGCCCCCGGCACTGGGCGCGCGTTCGATCACGGTCACTTTCGCCTGCCCGGTCAGGGCATGGGCCGCGGCCAGACCGGCCGGCCCGGCGCCCAGAATGATGATTTCAGGCGTGCCGCCGCCATTGGGTCGGGAAACATCCGTCACTTGCACTCTTCCTTTTGGGAATTTGCCGGGGCGCTGAACCGCATTCCGGACATGGTCAGAACCAGCGCGCCAAACCCGCCCGCTGTAAACAACACAACCTGCCAGACCAGCCCGGCGGCCACGACAGCGGGGGCGCTGGCGCCGAAGGGGGCCAGGAAACCGGCCAATGTGGCCTCGCGCAGGCCCAGCCCGTTCAAAGACACGGGCAGCACGGCGATGATCTTGGCCAGCGGCCAGGCGAAGATCCATGGCCCGGCGGCCACATCGACACCCGCCGCCAGGGCCAGCCACCAGGCCAGCAGGACCAGCAGCAACTGGATCAGCACAGATGCGATGAAAGCGACTGCCAGCGTGCCGGGTTTGCGGCCCATCCCGGCCAGTGCATCGGCCAGACGATGGGCAAACCCCTTGCCGGGCAGGGACGGGACATAGCGCCAGGGCAGGGGCAGCAGGCGCGGCAAGGCGACCATACCCGCCAGCGCGGCCAGCAGGATCAGCGCCACTGGCCAGATCATATGCCCGCCCGCCGCGCTTTCCCATGTCAGGACCAGGCCCAGACAGGACAGGGTCAGCAGCGCCACCATGTCGATCAGCCGATCAACGGTTGCGCCCGCAACAACCTTCGCGCCGTCTTTCATCGCCGCCTGCGCCATGCCGGCCCGCACCGTATCGCCGCCAATAGCTCCGGGCAGGCACAGGTTGGCAGCCAGCCCGGCAAAATGCGCCCGGATGGCCAGCAGGGGCGAAAGCCCCCGGTTCAGCAGCAGCCACCATTTCAGGGCCGCGCCAACATGGGCCAACAGGAACAGAACGAACACGGACAGGAAAACCCAGATCGGGATCGCCCTCAGCGCTGTTACAATTGCATCGGCCGGCAGAATCCAGAACAGGATTGCCAGCACCAGAGCCGACCCGGCCACCCGGATCAGCCAGCGCCGTTGATTTGGATCGGAAAGCATACCGCCGCTCATGTCACGGTCTGAGATGCAGCCGCGAGATCATGTCGGCGATCAGCCCCAGCGACCAGATCATGATCGCGGCCAGGAATGAGAACACTGCCGTTTCGCTGAGGTTCCAGTAGAAGATATCGACGATGAACTTCACTGTGCCCAACGTGAAGAACGCCAGACCCAGCGGGATGAACACCCGCAGCGGGTTGAACAGCGTGCTGATGCGCAGGATCAGGATGATGAAATTCAGGAAATCGATCGGTCGGATTTTCGATTTACCCACCCGCTTGCCATATTCGATCGGCGTATAGATCATCCGCTTGCCGTTCGAGGTCATGCACAGCGTGATCGTGGTGGTGAATGAGAAGTTCTGCGGCAACAGCGGCAGGAACGGGATCAGCTCGGATTTGCGGAACACGCGCAGACCGGAATTCAGATCGTTGATCTTGCGCTCGGCCAGAAACGAGGCAAAGGCGAACAGGAATTTCTTGGCTGGCCGTCGCAGCAGCGGCACGTTTTTCATCGCGGCGCCCCGGTCGCCGACGACCATGTCCTGATCGCGGCACATGGCCAGCATCCCCGGCAGGTATCGCGCCGGATAGGTGCTGTCGGCGTCCAGAATGGCCACATATTCATACTGCGCCATCCGCACGCCGCGTTTGAGGCTGGCCCCATAGCCGGAATTGACATCGTTGAAGGTGACGGTGGCACCGCTGGCCTCGGCCTCGGCGCGGGTGTTGTCCTGGCTGGCATCGTCCACCACGATAATTTCGTAGGGAATGCCCAGCGGTTCAAGGTGGGTGCGCACATCCTCGACCGTGTGGCGCACGGCATTTTCCTCGTTGAACGCGGGGATGACCACGCTCAGGCTCATGCCGGCGGTTTCCGATGCGATCAGCTCTTCGGATGTGGCGCTGTTCGTCTCCATCGGCTCTGCGACTTTGTTCATGAAAATGAAAACCTTTTATTCACTCAATAATCCCTGCCCCGGCCACCGCTGCAGGATTTGCGGGGCGCATGGAACGTGACGGGCATAATTCCCTGTATTGCGTATAGTATTCGAACACGTACAGACTGAACATAGACAATAAATTTGACCAAATTCGACCGTTAAGGCGTCAAGTTTGTAATTACGTATACGGTGCGCAACAGGTGTGAGTGTTTGAGCCATGTGTCTATCGGCACTTGGCGGGGTTTGGGCGGCAGGAAGGAAACGGATGTCAGGGCGGCAGAGTTTCAGCAGCGGAGTTGCCTGGATGTCGGCCGGTATCTGGGTCGAGCAGGCGTTCAATTTCATCATTTTTGCCATTCTTGCCCGTATTTTAGGGGTCGAGGCCTTTGGTCTTCTGGCGATGGTTGCAGCCTTTGTGCTGTTTTCTGAATTCCTGGTCCGTGAAACGATTTCCGACATTCTGCTGACCCATGAGGCGCTGTCACCAGAGCGGTTGAACTCGGTTTTCTGGCTGTTGGCGCTGCTGGGGTGTGTGTTGACGGTTGCGCTGTATCTGGGGGCGGGGCCGGTCTCATATTTCTACAATGAGCCGGTTGCGCGCGAATTGTTGATCGGATTGTCCCCAACGGTGCTGATGATTTCACTGACGGCGGTGCCGGTTGCGATCCTGCGCCGGGAAATGCGGTTCCGTGTTCTGGCCATCCGTGCAGCGCTCGGCGCGGCGGTCGGAGGGGTCGTGGGCATTGGCATGGCGCTGTCCGGATACGGGGTCTGGAGCCTGGTCGGTCAGCGGCTGGCGATGACAGCCACCAATATCGTGATGGCCTGGGGGGCGGTCTCCTGGCGCCCGGCATTCCATGCGTCGCGGGATCACATGCGCAGGGTCTTGCATTTCAGTCACCGGATTCTGGGCCTGCGCGCGGCCGAACTGGCTGCGGTGCAATCGCCTGCGGTGATCATCGGCGCGATGCTGGGGCCGGTTCCGGCGGGGTATTATGCAATCGCCTGGCGCGTGATCGAGACCGCCTCGTTCCTGATTATCACACCGCTGCGCACCGTGGCGCAGCCTGCCTTTGGTGCGGCGGCGCGCGATGGTGGTCCGGCGACGGATTTGCTGATCGACGTCATGCGCCTGACCGGGTTTCTGGCCTTTCCGGCCTTTGCCGGGCTGGCGGTTCTGTCGGAACCGGCGCTGGTGCTGCTGTTCGGTCAGAAATGGGCTCCGGCGGCTCCGGTCCTGAGCCTGATGTCGGTGTTTGGCATGTATCTGTGCGCCGAAAAGGTGCAGCAGACCTTTTGTCTGGCGGCCGGTCAGCCCGGTCGTCTGGCGGTTCTGTCCTGGGTCGAGGTGGCGCTGGCGGCGGGGGTGATTGTGGTGCTGGCCCCGTATGGGTTGCCGGTCGTCACAGCCGGTTTTGTGGCTGTCTTTCTGCTGGTCTGGCCGCTCAAATTTGCCAATCTGGGGCATATTGCCGGGCTGTCCGGGCCGGCTTTGATGCGGCAGCATCTTGCGCCGCTTCTGCTGTCAGGGGGGGTGGTGGCGGCCGTGCAGGGGGTCATGTGGCAACTGGACGGCCTGTCCCCGGCTTTGCTTTTACTTGCCGGTACGGTGACGGGTGTTCTGGCCTATGGTTTGCTGGCTTTTCTGTTCCAGCGGGACAGGCTGCGCCTGCTGGTTTCGATGCTTGGGCCGCAAGGCGGGCACCTGCCTGCGGCTGACACTCAAGGAATTGAGAGATAGATGAAATCGTTACGCATTTTGATGTTCACCACATTTTATCCCCCCTATTCCTTTGGCGGTGACGCCATCGGCATTCAGCGCATGGCGCGGGCGCTAGTGGCGCGCGGGCACGACGTGACGGTGGTGCATGACGAAGACAGCTATCTGATTCTGGGCGGCAAACCGCAGCCCGAAGGCACCCCTGACGGGGTGCGGCGGATCGGGCTGCGCAGCCGCAACGGCATGATGTCGAACCTGCTGACCCAGCAACTGGGCCGTCCGGTTGTCCATGCTGCCCGCATCCGCGAGTTACTGGCCGAGCGGAAGCCGGATATCATCTGGCACAACAACACATCCCTGATCGGCGGCCCCGGCCTGTTGCCGATGGGCGAGGGGTTGAAAATCTATGAAGCGCATGAACACTGGTTGGTCTGCCCCACCCATGTTCTGTGGCGGCATGGGCGCGAGCTGTGCGATGAGCGCCAGTGCCTGCGCTGCGTGTTGCAGCACAAACGTCCGCCGCAGCTCTGGCGGTATACCGGTGCGCTGGACCGGGCGCTGGATCACATGGATCTGATCATTGCCAAAAGCGAATTCAGCCGCGTCAAACATCGTGAATTCGGCCTGCGGCAGGACATGCAGGTGCTGCCCTATTTCCTGCCCGACCTGGATCAGAGCGCCTTGCCGGAACCGGCGGCGCAGGAACGCCCCTATTTCCTGTTTGTCGGGCGGTTGGAAAAGATCAAGGGGTTGCAGGATGTGTTCCCGGCCTTTGACCGCTATCCCGACGCGGATCTGCTGATCCTGGGTGATGGTGACTATGCGGATGAGTTGAAGGCACAGGCCGCAGGCAATGACCGGATCAAATTCCTGGGCCGCAAGACGCCGGACGAGTTGAACGCTTACTATCGTGGCGCACTGGGGCTGATCGTGCCCTCGGTCTGTTATGAAACCTTCGGCATCATCCTGATCGAAAGCTTCCGGCTGGGCACGCCGGTGATCGCCCGGCGGCTGGGTCCGTTCCCCGAGATCGTGGAGCGGGCAGGGGGCGGGGAACTGTTCGAAACCGAAGATGATCTGATTGCAGCCATGCGCCGTTTTCAGAACGGAGGTGCCGCGCGGGATCAGATGGCAGCAGCGGCGCGGCAGGGGTTTGAGACGCTCTGGCGTGAAGATCAGGTATTGGGCCGGTTCGGCGCGGCTTTCGCGCAGGCCGCGCATCGTGCAGGGCGGGCCAATCTGGCCCATGCCTTGGAAGCTGGTGCTTTCGAGAACGGCGCGGCGGATTGACCGGGGGTTATCCCCGCCCGGCCAGTTGCCGGTACAGCTTTTCAAACCCGCTATGCACATGGGCTGGCGAGAACCTGTCTTCTGCACCGCGCGCCGTGGCATTGGCGCTTAGCCGGTCATATTCGGCGCGGTCGATGCAAAGATCGCGCAGCGCCTGAGACAGGGCATCAAGATCATCGACCGCACACAGGCGCCCGACATCGCCATCCACCAATTCACGCACACCGCCGCAATCGGTGGCGATCACCGGCAGCCCGGCGCGGAACGCCTCGACAATTGAAATCGGCAGGGCCTCCCACCGGGAGGTCAGCATATAAAGATCCGAGGCCGCGAGATAGGTGGCGACATCCGAGATCACCCCGGGGAAACGGATGATGTCGGAAACCCCGGCCTGTTCGGCCCAGGCTTCGACCTGGCCGCGCAGCACGCCTTCGCCCCCGACGACGATCCGCAGACCGGGCAGATCCTGCCGCACACGCCGGGCCACTTCGATCATCGCGTCGAGGCCCTTTTGGCGGTCCAGACGGGACAAGGACAGAACCAGATGTGTGCCATCTGCGCCCAACAGTTCGCGCCGCAGGGCATCCGCAGCTGCCGGATCGGCGGGCGGGTTGGGACGTACCCCCAAAAGCATCACCCGCGCCTTGTCGGGATCGACCTGGCGTTCCAGCAGGGATTGCATGACGGTTTCGCTGGGGCAGATCGCCAGATCGGCTTGCTGTCGGCAGGCGCGGGCCACCGCGTTGAGACGGTCGGGCGACGAGCCGTGATAGGTCATCACAATGGGAATTCCCATTCCCAGACTGGCCAGACGAGCCGTCAGAAGCGGGGCGGTTTCATGCGCATGGATGATATCGACCTTATGGTCCTTGAGCGCCCGGCGCAGGGTCAGGGCCGAACGTACCAGCCAGTACATTCTGAGGGCCGGGTTGAGTTTGCCATTCGCACTGTGGTCGCTGACCCGGTCAAGTTGCAAAGGTACAAAGACACTGCCATCCGCGGTCTCGCCAAGCTCGCCGGGGGCACCAGCCTTGATCACCTTGTGCCCATGCGCCATCAGGGACCCGCCCAGATCGGTAATGTGGCGCTGAATGCCGCCTCCGAATGTGAAAAACGAGCACATTTGCAGGATGCTGAGCCGTTCCTGAAACGCCTTCTCATTCGTCAGAGGAAGTGTTGTTTCGTTTACCATATCGGTTGCCCCAGTCGGAACGTGACGGTTTTTTTAGTGCCATCGGGTTTTGTCAGACGGGCTGTGATCTGGTTGGCCGTGTCATTGGGGGTGATGCGAAAAGATGCCTGCGCCTTTTCACCGTTCCGTACCAGTTCGACGGGCTGCTCTGCCCCCCCATCTGTTGCTATGGACGCCGCAGTGATGCCGGGTTCCCCAACCAGCATTTCGACATCAAGCGGGGTATCGCGGCGCACAGGTGCGGGCAGGATCAGATAGGCCACCGCAGCAGGTGCGTCGGTCGGGAAAACCCCAGCTCTCGGGTAGCTGCCCGGCCCAAAGCGCTGATACGCGGTCAGCAGGATACCCAGAACGATCAACAGATAGATCCAGCGGGACAGCCCCAATCCGCGCCAGATGCGCCGGATCGGGCCGTATTGTGCGGCCTCAGGAGCCAGCCGGGCCGCAAAGATCAAGGCGCCCGTCAGGGCAACGCCGGTGGCCACGAAGCCTGACAGAACCCAGAGACCCAATGAGAACGCACCACCCCAGGTGCCGAAATGCAATGTGTTCATCAATGCCTTCCAGCGTGCGAAGCCGCGGGTATCATCCGGGGTGAACGCGCCGAGCACCTCAAGGGTCACTGGATCAACCGATACGCTGCCCCATCCACTCGTCTTCGCAAAACCGACCACGGGGCCTTCAAAGGCAAAAGTGCCAGCCGGATCTCCCGGCAGCACCATGACAAGCGGCTCCAGGCCCGGCAAGGCGGCAACAGCGTTTGCCTCGGCCTGTTCAAGGGTGTCGGAACTGAAGCCGATAGGCAGGGCGGTGTCACGGGGGGAAGTGGGCTGAGGTTTTGGGGTTGTGCCTTCGATTCCCAGACCGCCGAGCATGAAATAAAAGCTGGTGATTGCAATCAGGATCAGAAGCGGCGCTGCCCAAAGGGCCGTTAGCCGGTGCGTGGCGCCGACCCAGGATCTGAACCCCCCGGAGCGTTTGGGCCAGCGGAAAAACCCTTTCCAGAAACGTCGGTAGGTAATCAGCCCGCTGACGATCTGATACAGCAGCAGAACGGATGTTGCCGAGATCAGGATGAAGATGGGGCGTTTGGTGGTCAGGAACGTATCATGCAGATCGCGCAGAATGTCGCGAAACCCGCCATCCCTCGTTTCGTAAACGACTGCTCCGGTCACCGGGTCAGTCCAGAAGCTGATGTTTTCGCCCCAGCCGGTTCGTCCGAAGGTTCGATCTGCGAACCACGGGGCGGGGTATTTTTCGATGACAAATACAGCGCTTTCGGGATGGGCGGTTTTAATGCCGTCATGGATTTCCGCAAAACTGGCCGTCCGGTCTTCTTTGGCAATGGTGGTCCAGATTTCCGGCCGGGCAATGGATTCAACCTCGATGCCGATGACAAGCACTGCCCCCGTCAGGAACATAAAGGCGAAGAAGATCGACAGGTGCAATCCCAGCCGGGTGTGCAGGGAAAATAGCCAGTTGCGAAAGGTTCGGGTCATCTGAAACGCTGACAGCTGATAAATTTACCGGCACACTAAATGAAACTGATGTTCAAGAAACAAGGGGTCGGAGAAAACTGACTGTTGTGAATGCGTGAAATCGGCAAAAGATGTGGCGGTGTGCGCACGTTATTGCAAAATATTCCTGTACTTTGGGCGATGTGCGAATCCGATACAGCACCGGGTGATACAATCGTTTCCAACTTGGAGGTTGGGTAATTGGTGTCTTCAGATTTAGAACAAAATCGCAAAACAATTTCCATTGTTTCGCCTTGCTACAACGAAGAAGACAATGTGGCGAATTGCTATGAAACCGTAAAAGCGATTTTTGAGGAAAAGCTGCCAGGCTACAGGTGCGAGCATATCTTTGTCGACAATGCATCCTCCGACCGGACTGTCGAGATCCTGCGAGAGATCGCTGAAAAAGATCAGAATGTGAAAGTTGTCGTAAACGCCCGCAACTTTGGAGTGTTCCGATCCGCCTTCAACGGGTTGCGTTATGCCGAAGGGGATGCCGTGGTCGTCATCCTGCCGGTGGATCTTCAGGACCCGCCGGACATGATCCCGGAATTCGTGCAGTTATGGGAAAGCGGTTACGATGTGGTGGCCGGTGCCCGCACCACCCGCGAAGAGGGGATCGTGATGCGCGCGGCGCGCGGCATCTTCTATACGATCGTCAACCGGCTGTCCGATGTCTGGCTAGAGCCATCAGTGGGTGAGTTCCAGCTTATTGACCGCAAAGTGCTCAATGCGGTGCTGTCGCATAACGACCACTACCCCTATATCCGCGGCATCATCGCCAGTTGCGGGTTTCGCCGCATCATCGTTCCGTATGTGTGGCGGGCCCGCAAAAGAGGTGTTTCCAAGCACAATCTGATGGCGCTGACCGATCAGGCGCTGAATGCGATCTTCTCTTTCACACGTGCCCCAATGCGGTTCTGCACGCTGAGTGGTCTGGTGATTGCCATCAGCTGTATTCTGTTTTCCCTCATTTCAGTGGTGTTCTATTTCTTCAATCCGGATTTGGCTCCACGGGGAACCACGACAATCATCGTCGCGCTGTTCTTCCTGTCAGGTATCCAGATGCTGTTTATCGGCATGTTGGGGGAATACATAACCTCGATCCACAATCAGGTGCGGGGCGGTCCGATCGTCACTGAACAGGAACGCATCAATATCGAAGGTCCTGCACGGGACCCGGCGATTGTCAAAGACGAGCATATGGCATGAATATGCGTTCAGGTCGGGTGATGTGGCTCTTTGCCGGGGCGATGGCCTTGTGCGGCAGCTCGGCCTGGGCTGCGGACCTGCCGGGCAGCAATGCCACATTGGCGGAACTGCGCCTTTGGTATGCGGCCGTGGTGATTGCTGCGTTGCTTGTGGGGGGTGTTTTCCGGCAGCGCGGCCAGTTTCTTTTTGGCTTGCTTGGCGCGGCGCTGCTTCTGGGCAGTGCGGCCCGGTTGTGGTTGACCCAACCCCTTTGGTTTCCACGGCTCGAGATTTCCGCGAACCCTCCTGAAAACCTGATCATGCTGGCGATACTGGCGGGGCAGACGGTGTTGACGGGCTTTGTGCTTGTGCGGCCGCAGGGAAGGGCGGCCATAACGGGCCTGATGGCAGAAGCAGGACGGTGGCGGCTGATCCTTTTGCTGGGGCTGGCTGCGGCCTTTTGCGTTTCTGCGACGCCGTACGTGGCTTACGGGTACTATCTGGCCTTCGGTTTGCAGATCGGGATCGGCGGTGCGCTGAACCTTGTGCAGATGGCGACGCTGGTCGCCGTTTTCACAGTTGCCGGGCCTGACCGGGCACCCCGCATTCCGGTGGCTGCCCTCGCGGTCTTTGCAATGCTGGCCAGCGCGGCTCTGGCCTGGGCAGCGTTCGACCGCGTGCCTCATGTCGAGGATGAGGTGGCGTATCTGTTTCAGGCGCGTACCTTTGCTGCGGGCGTCCTCGGAAGCCCGGCCCCCCCCGCAGCGGCGCAGCCCGCATTGGAATATTACCTGTTCGACATTCGCGGCGATCAGTGGATCGGCGTGCCGGCACAGGGTTGGGCCATCGTTCTGAGCCTGGGTGTGCTGGCCGGGGTGCCGTGGCTGGTCAACCCCGTGCTGACCGGGATCTCTGTCTGGCTGGCGCATGGCATCGTGTGCCGTGCCGTCAGTCGCGAACGGGCCGATCTGGTGGCGTTGCTGATGGCCACGTCGCCCTGGGTGCTCGCCGTCGGGGGCACGCTGATGGCACATTCCACGACATTGGTGATGGTGCTGCTGGGATGGTGGTGTCTGCTCAGAGCCGGAGAGGGATCAACGCGCAGGGATGTCTTGCTTGCGCTTGTTGCAGGTCTGGCTTTGGGCTGGGCCTTTGTCACCCGACAGCTTGATGGGTTGATCATAAGCGTTTTGACCGGCCTGTGGTTGCTGCGGCGCCTGCCGGGGGGGATCGGACAGGTGATCGCCTGCGCCTTGGGCGGTGTTCTGTCGGGTGGGGTCTTTTTACTGCTCAACCTGATGATCACCGGAGACGCGCTGCTGACCCCGCAAGCGGATTACCTGAGCCGGTTATGGCCCGACACGCAGAATGCCTATGGGTTTGGTCCCAATGTAGGGCCACCGGCCGAGAGCTGGGGCGCGCTCGACATCTGGGTCGGGCATAGCCCGGCCGAGGGTCTGCTGAATCTGATCAATGGTTTTGCCGCGCTCAATTACGAACTTCTGGGCTGGACATTCGGGTCCCTGGTTCCGGTCTGGATTACGTTCATATGGGGCAGAAAGCTGACCGGGTTCGACCGGGCCATGCTGGTGGTGTTCGCGATCCTTGTGGGGGCCCTGTTTTTTTACTGGTTTACGGGCACGTTCTATCTTGGGCCGCGCTACTGGCATACGGTTTTGTTGCCGGCGCTGGCTTTGGCGGCGGCCGGGATCGAGACCGTCCGGGACCGGCTGCCCGAACGGCATCGTGGCCGCCTGCACTGCGTCATCCTGTTGCTGTGTGCGGTGTCTGTTGTCAGCTTCACCCCATGGCGGGGGGTGTCGAAATACAATGGGTATGGTGGCTATACCGGTGACATACGGCGGCAGGCTGCCGGGCTTGGAAACTCTCTGGTCTTTGTTTCGACACAGGGCGATATCGGGTCTGCACTCTATCTCAACGATCCGTTCCTGCCCGAGGGCAAACCGATTTTCCTGCGCGATATGGGCCCCGAGCAGAACGCAGGCATCATCGCGGCCTTCCCGGGCCGCGACGTTGTCTATCTGGGGGATGGCGAATAGGCCCAGCCCAAAGCCAGACCTATTCGGCTGCGTGTTGGCTTTCGCCTGACACGAAGTTGCGCCGGAAATCATTGGCGAACATCGTTCGGGTAAACCGGCCCAGCCCCGAGGCATGTTCGCCGAAGGTTTCGATCCGTGACAGCAAGGTGGTTTTCACCCTTTGATCGACCTGGGTCTGGAACTCGCGGGGGGCATCGAACTGGTAATCCTGCAGCACGCCCTGATATCCCGAATTCCTCCAGGCCTCGACATCGAAAGACGAGCTCCAGACGGGTTCGTGTTCCAGGGTTTCCGAGAAGGGCACATGCAGCATCACGGCGCTGTAGTAATTGATGATCGTGTCGAGCATCTCGTGCGCTTCGTGGTCGTCCTTGTCCAGAAGGTCGCTGATGGCCCGTTTCAGGAAATCAAGTGCTTCGTCCAGCACGATGAACCGGCCAATCATCGAATATTTGCTGAGCAGATTGCCCCCCAATTCGCCGCTGATCAGGTCGTCATAATTTTCCTGCGCCCAGGCGACGCAGTCGGCGCGGGTTTCAAACAGCTCCTGCTGGTTTTCCTCCAGATAACCGGCCACCGCATCCCGGAAGGGTTTGGGGGCCTGATCGAGAATGTCCTGCATATGCTTGACGATCAGGAAGGGCCGGATGCCACGGGACCGCGCCAGCCGGAAGGCTTCTTCGAAATTGTCTTCGTAATAGAAGATCGTCAGCAGCAGATGGAAAACACGGGTGTCCAGATAATCCTGGAACGAGAAATTCTCGGACTGGACCACCATTTCCTCGGTCTCGACCACGGTTGGGCCGGTATATTTGCCCAGGCATCGGGCAACCACGCGATGGAGGGTTTTGAAGCCGAATTTCTCGCGGCTGTCGGGGTTGGCCAGCGGTGCGCCGTGCAGCAGCATCAACTGGTGCGCCGCGACCCGGCTGACGCCGGTTTCGATCAGCTGATCGACGGCATCCATGAAGGATTCCCGGGTTTCACCGGGCATGCACAGGATCAGCTCGCCATAGGATTGCATGCCCTTTGAATGCAGCTCCTGCTGTACCTCGGCATAGGTGTCCAGGCTGATATTGTCGCGTTTGATGTTCTTCAGAACTTCCGGATTCAGAGACTGAACCGACGAGGTCATCGGCAACCGGCCCTTGGCCTTGCGCATCACCTTGATGATCCGGTCGCCGCGGTTCTTGCCCGTGGTTGTCCGGATGTATTTGGGCCAGTCGTACCGATCCATCAGATGGCCCAGGTAATCGGCCACCTCTTCGTCCTGCACATACATGCCGAAATTGTCATCCGCAAAGCACAGCGGGCTGGCATGGTTGATGCGGGCGACGACGTAATCCAGATCGGCCTTGGTGCGTTCAAACGAATGGCGGAACACCTTCGAGTTCGATTTGACCGCCGAATTGCAGAACGCGCAGGTGAACGGGCAGCCCCGTGCCAGTTGCATCAGTGCAAACAGGCCGGTGTCAAAGAACTTGTCCATCAACCCGGCCAGATAGGGCGAGGGGATTTCATCCAGATCGCGGATGCGGGGCGGCTCGGCCCCGCGCAGGATCTCTCCGGTTTTTGGGTGCACGTAAAGCGCGCCATCGACGGCCTCTTCCCACATGCCTTCGCGTCGGGCGCCGACATCGATGAAGCGTTGCAGCGTGCTGAGGAACGCGCGCTCGCCCTCATAGGTGGGGCCGCGCACATGCATGTCGATCTGCGGCATGGTCCGGATCCAGCTGTCCTGCTCTTCTTCGGTCAGCGGAAAGTTGGGACCACCCATCAGGGTCAGGCTGTTGGGATTGACCGCCTTGACGTAGTCGGCAAAGGACAGGGCCAGATGGTGGTTCCAGGAATAGCTGGAAAAGCCGACCACATCGGGCGGAGCTGTGTCGACGGCCGCTTTGAATTCCTGCGGATCACGAAAGATCGCGACCTCAATCGGTGTCGGGCTTTTTGCATGAGCCTGGGCATAGGTTGCAAGATTTCCAACACCCAACGGGTAGGTGTCCGACGTGGCAGTAACGAGGTTATGTCCAAGATCAGCAAGATAAAGACGCATTGACGATTATCCTTCCAGCACTGGTACCAAATACATTTAACAGTCCATATCCTACTATATATCAGATGGACCGGTTACGGATCGAAAGTGTTTATGTCTGTAGTTTTGAGGCATTATATCAGACCTCCTGCTGCCACGGGAAGCGATCGGTCAGCGCCCGGGAAACAAGGATGAATGCCAGAACGGCCGCGGGCAGAACCAGCAGGCCCTGTGCAAGGATCGGATGCAGTCCCGTGCTCAGAAGAGCTTCGAGCGAAAAGGCGTTGAAAACGTAAACCATGACATATGCCAGCAGGTAGAAGGGCAATTTCCTGAACCCTTTGGTGTCGAATACGATCCGGGCGTGGGTCATGAAATTCCACAACACGCCGATGACGAACGAGATCGCAAGAGCCGCCTGTGCGGGCAACCCCGACAGGCTCAGAACCGAGAAAACCGCATACCCGAAGGCCGTATTCACGATGCCGACCAGGGCAAAAAGCATGAAGGATTGCTTGCGTAGAAAGGATGAAGATTTCATACGGCCTCCTCCCTTGACCGAAGACACCGGGCGACTCCGGAAGCAATGTCATATTGTGGCATAAAACCGGTCTCGTCCCGCAACCGGGTCACGTCCGCCGCCAGCCGGGGCGGATCGTCCGCTGCGCGGGCGATGGTGCCCAAGCGGATCAGATCGGGCCGGTGCATCTGGTTTGCCACCTCTGCAATCAGGTCTCGAACCGGGGTCGCCGTACCGCTGGCGACATTGACCGGGCCGGTCAGATCGCTTTCCAGCACGCGCAACAAGGCGCGGGCAAGATCATCGACATGCAGGAAATCCCGCTCCTGCCGCCCATCGGTGCAATCAACCGGCCGTCCCGCCCCGAGGTTTGACATCAGATCGCCAAACAGTCGCCCCGGCGGTTCATCCGGCCCGTAGACAAAAAAGATGCGGGCCCATGCCAGGGACAGGCCAAGCGTCTGCTGGCCCGCGCACAGTGCCAGACCGGTTCCGGCCTTGGCCGCCCCATAAAGGGTGCGGGGGCGCAGGGGGCTGGTTTCGATCAGCTCCGGTACCGACCAGTCATATTCAGCACAGCTTCCGGCGCAGACCGCGCGCTGGCCTCCTGTGCGTGCAAACTCCCGCACCAGATGCAGGGTGGCGGCCATCCAGTCCAGATTGGCCCCAGAAGTCCAGCGGTCGCGCGCGCCGTCATGCCAGGCCAGATGCACCAGATAGTTGGCGCGGGCTGTTTCAAGGGCTGTCGTGATGGCATCGGGGTCCAGCAGATCGCAGGTGATGTCGCTTGCCGGGTTGCGGCCCAGCGTCACCACCTCGTGGCCCGCCTCTGTCAGAGCCGTGGCTGTCGCGCGCCCGATCAATCCGGTTGCGCCCGTCAGCAGAACCCGTGCCATCAGCTGATCCTGATCTCTGGCACGGCCGTTACGAAGCGGGTGCCATGTGCCTTCAGGTCGGACAGTTGATCCGTGACTTCGTCCCGGATGTTCCAGGGCAGGATCAGCACGTAATCCGGCGGCGTCTCGCGCAGGGCTTCGACCCCATGCACGGGGATATGGCTGCCGGGCAGCAGCGTGTTCTGCTTGGCCGGGTTGCGATCAACGCAGTAAGAGATCAGGTCGGGGCCGATCCCGGCATAGTTCAGCAGCGTGTTGCCCTTGGCGGCGGCGCCATAGGCCGCAATGGTGTCACCCCTGGCATTTGCTTCGCGCAGGAAGCCAAGCAGCCCGTCGCGCAGCGCTTCGACCTGAATGGTGAAATTCATATAGCCCTCAGGTCGGTCGAACTGCGCCGCAGCCTCATCCGCGCGGACCTTGGCCAGACCGGGCCCTTCGGGATGGCTGGCACCCTCAAGACAGGCGAACACCCGCAGCGAACCGCCATGGGTGGGCAGTTCCTCGACGTCGAAGACACGCAGGCCCGCCTTGGCAAAAATCTTTTCCACCGCCAGCAGCGACAGATAGGAGTAATGTTCGTGATAGATCGTGTCGAATTGCACTTCTCTGATCAGGTTCAGAAGATGCGGAAATTCGACCGTATAGACCGCATCGCCGGTCAGAAGCGTGGCGATCCCGGCGACGAAATCGTTGATGTCAGGCACATGCGCCAGCACATTGGCCGATGCGATCAGCGCTGGAGGTTTCTCGGTCGCGGCCACCTTGCGGGCCAGCGCCTCGCCGAAATAATCGACCAGCGTGCGCACGCCTTTTTCTTCGGCTGCCGCCGCCACGCTGCCCGAAGGTTCGATCCCCAGAACCGGGATGCCTTTCTCGACGAAATACTGCAACAGATACCCGTCATTCGAGGCGATCTCGATCACCAGATCATCGGGTCCCAGATCAAGCCGGTCGACCATCTGTTCGACATAAGCTTTGGCATGGGCCAGCCAGCTGTCCGAATAGCTCGAGAAATAGGCGTAATCGGCATTGAAGATCTCATCCGCCGGTACGGCGTCTTCGACCTGTACCAGATAGCAGTCGTTGCAGACCCAGGCATGCAGCGGATAGCGCGGACAGGCCGTGCCCGCGCGCTCGGGCGGGACATAGGAATTGGCCAGCGGCGAAAGCCCCAGATCGACCAGCGTCTGGGTCAGGGCTGCGCCACAGCTCCGGCAAGCGGGGTGTGTCATTGCGGCATCCTCCAGCGCAGATCCTCGCTCAGTGTGCCTGTGCGGATATGCTCTTCAAGCGCTTTCAGCCGCATCAACGGAGATGACCTGAAATCGGCATCGCCAAAGTTGATATCGTTCAGCAATTGCAACAAATCCCGGATGGTGCCTTCAAGCGTCTGCACCGGCTGATGTTCGGGTGCCAGTTGTTTGTAGAGCGAAAAGTCGACCTTGTAGGACCGGTTGTCGGGCGAGGCATCGGGATTGATCGAGTAGCTGGCCCTGGGGACCGCTTCGGCCACGGCCTGCGCCAGATCGCGGATCTGATAGTTCCACACATCCGATCCAGCGTTGACCGCAAGCCACTGCCCCCCGGCATCTTGGGTCCGGGTGATGGCCCAGTCGATGGCTCGGGCCATGTCGCGCACGTCGATCAGCGGCCGCCACGGGCTGCCGTCGCTCAGCACCGTGATCTTGCCAGCGGTGACCGCACAGGCGGCAAAATCATTCAGCACCAGATCCAGCCGCAGCCGGGGCGACGGCCCGCAGGCGGTGGCGAAACGCAGCGCTGTACGCAGCATCCCCGGCGTGTCCATGGCCGCCAGCGCGCGCTCGGTCCCGATCTTGCTGCGGGCATAGGCGGTCAGCGGGTTCAGGGGCGCGTCCTCGGATCTGGCATCGCCTTCGGCGAAACCATAGACCGAACAGCTGGAGGCGAAGACAAAGCGCGACACCCCGGCTTCGGCGGCCAGATGAGCGGCCTGCACGATGGCATCCTGATTGATTTCCGTGGTGACTGTTTCGAACCGGGCACCCATCGGGTCGTTCGAGATGGCCGCCAGTGCAACAACCGCATCCGCCCCCTGGAACAGTGACGCATCGATATCGCGAATATCCGCGATGATCTGCTGGTTCAGAACCCGCTCGGGCCACGCATCATGCGTGGTCAGCCGGTCCGAGAAAAACCCGGGATCAAGGCCGATCAGATTGGCGTTGGGATAGGATTTCCGCAAGGCCGCCGCCACGACCGGACCAATATAGCCCAGATTGCCAAGCAGGATGATTTTCGGAGTGGAACCCAGCGTCATTCCCAGACCTTCCATGGAGCATTGCCTTCCTGCCAGCGGGCTTCGAGCTGACGGCGGTCGCGCAGCGTATCCATCGGTTGCCAGAATCCCTTGTGGCGAAACGCCATCAGATCGCCGTCTGCGGCCAGCGTTTCAAGCGGAGCGCGTTCCCAGATTGCGCCGTCCCCGTCCAGCAGATCACCAACCGAAGGATGCAGCACGAAGAACCCGCCATTGATAAAACCACCGTCACCGCCAGGTTTTTCGGCAAAACGTTCGATCTGATCGCTAGCCAGCTCCAACGCGCCGAAACGCCCCGGTGGCACGACTGCGGTGAGCGTGGCGCGTTTGCCGTGGCTTTTGTGGAACGCGACCAGCGAACTGATATCGACATTCCCGACCCCGTCGCCATAGGTCATGCAAAAGGCCTCTTCATCCTTGAGCAGATGCATGACACGGCGCAGCCGCCCCCCGGTCTGGCTGTCCTCTCCGGTATCGACCAGCGTCACGCGCCACGGTTCCGATTTACTGTTTGCAATCTCAAGCCCGCCATTGGCCAGATCGATCGTGACGTCTGAACTGTGCAGAAAGAAATTCGCGAAGTATTCCTTGATCACGTAACCCTTGTAGCCGAGGCAGACGATGAAATCCGTGATGCCGTGTGCCGCGTAGATTTTCATGATATGCCAGATGATCGGTTTGCCGCCGATCTCGACCATGGGTTTTGGAATCTTGACGGTTTCTTCGCTGAGCCGGGTTCCCAAGCCGCCGGCCAGAATAACACACTTCATAAAATCGCTCCCTCGTTAACAACGAGACTGGCTACCAATTTACTCATCGTCCCCCAGGTTTGAGACACCTGGGTTTTGCAAACATTCTCACGTATTAGGACGGCAGCGGTGCCACCCTGTCAAGATTCACCAAGCGACGAGTCGTGAGGTGCTGAATTTCCTGCTGCTCTGGCGCTCAACTATACACAATGCGAGAAAAGTCACAGCATTGTTGATGCGCCCTTTCGGTCCGTCGATACAGTGAAGGACATCACAGACGCAGCCTGAAAAAAACGGTCATGGTTCAGGTCAGGCGCCGTGCAAGAGGTGTGTGTATCCAATCTATGTTTCGCTTCCGGGCGGGGAGTTTCGGCTGGCTGTGCCAGTCAGCAATCATCGTTATGTTTCAGGGCATTGTGGAAAACGCGCGCTGTTTCGGGCGGTGTGAAAGACCGTCGGTTTCGCAAAGCCCAAACCGGCTTTCGGCACAGGTGACCCGGGTTTGGCCTGTCAACAATTTGCACAGAAGGGCGAAAGTGCGGTTCGTCAAACGGAATGGTTGATTTTTCTGCGCGGAAGGGGTGGAGCTAAAGGCGCAGGAGCCCCGTTTCGGGGACTGACAGGATTTTGTTGTGAATCTCGGATAACCTCTTGTAGCTTTAGGTCAGTGTTTTGGTATGGGTGTTAGTCATTTGAAAAAAGATATTGTTCCCGTTGTCGTCATTGGTGGTGGTCCAGCAGGGCTGACAGCAGCCTATGAACTTCAGAAACTGAGCGACACACATGTTCCCCGGGTGTTCGAAGCCTCGGACATGGTTGGTGGCATCTCGCGAACCGAAACGCACAAAGGGTATCGCTTCGACATTGGCGGGCATCGGTTTTTCACCAAGGTGCGCGAAGTCGAGGATATGTGGCACGAGGTGATGGGGGATGATTTCATCACCGTGCAACGCCTGAGCCGCATCTTCTATCGCAACAAATTCTACGATTACCCGCTGCGTATCTTCAACGCCCTTGGCAATATCGGCCCCTACGAGACCTACAAGATCATCGGCAGCTTCATCAAATGGAAGATTCGTCCACGCCAGCAGGAAGACACGTTCGAAGACTGGGTCGTCAACCGCTTTGGTGGGCGGCTTTATATGCATTTCTTCCACAGCTACACCAAGAAGGTCTGGGGTATTCCGCCGTCCGAAATCCGCGCCGACTGGGCCGCGCAGCGGATCAAGAACCTGTCTTTGCCCAAGGCGGTCTGGAATGCGATTTCGGGGGCCAATGACACCGCCAGCCTGATCGAGGAATTCCAGTATCCACGCCTGGGCCCCGGCATGATGTGGGAAAAGACCCGTGACCTGATCCGGGAAAAGGGGGGCTCGGTCGAAACCCATTCCGAAGTGATCCAGGTGAACCGTGATGGCAATCGCGTCACCTCGATCGATGTGCGCCACTGGACTGAAGATGGCGAAAAACACACCGAGCGGGTGGAGGGTGAAGAGTTCGTCAATTCGATGGCCGTTCGTGATCTGATCCATGCTTTTGATCCGCCGCCACCGCCCGAGGTCGTCGAGGCGGCAGACCGTCTGCGGTATCGTGATTTCCTGATCGTGACCCTGATCCTGGATCACGCGGATCCGTTCCCGGACAACTGGATCTACATCCACAGCCCGCAGGTGAAGGTGGGTCGCATCCAGAATTTCCGCGCCTGGTCCGCGGAAATGCTGCCCGATCAGAACACTGCCTCGATCGGGATGGAATATTTCTGCCAGAAAGGTGACGGGTTGTGGTCGTCAAGTGACGAGGATCTCAGGCATCTTGCCAGTGAAGAGCTTGAAAAGCTTGGTCTGGCCAAGGCCAGTGATGTCATCGATCACGCAGTTATCCGGCAGCCCAAGGCTTATCCGGTCTATGACAGCGAATACAAGGACGCCCTGGACACGGTCAGCGACTGGCTGAAGACGCTGGAAAACTTCCAGACCGTGGGTCGCAATGGATTGCACCGCTACAACAACCAGGATCATTCAATGCTGTCGGCGATGTACGCGGCGCGCAATATCCTGGGTGAAAATCATGACGTCTGGGATGTCAATGTTGAGCGGTCCTATCACGAAGAGTTTGAAGCCAAACCCAAGAAAAAGGCGGCTCCGCAATCCGCCGTCCGCAAAAGCAGGGCCCTCTGAGGAAGGGGCAGCCCTTCAACTGTGGACCGCAGCGCCCACAGGTTTGTTGGCAGAGGAGGGTCGGGGGCGAAATCTGTCCGGCCGGATGCTGACGTGATCGCGTAATCTGTTGATTTCGCAATCTTCGTCCTGATGATCCAGCCGGCATCGCAGCCACACCTCGGTCAGCAGCAACCGCAGCCGCAGATCCGGACCGGCCTCTTCGATAGTGTTTGTCATCTGTGTCCGGGTCAGGCTGAAAAGATCCCCCAAATGGGCGTTCCTGAAGTATTCCGGCCGGATCTCAAGCCGCTGAAACACCGTCGTCCAGAACCCGATCTTGATGCGCTGGCTCAGGGTGTTGGGGATGTAGCGGTTGGCAACCTCGCGGACCACCCATTTGTCGCGGATGAAGGGGTGTGCCTTCTCGAAAACGAACGGAGAGGCTCTGAGCTTGTAGCGTGCCGGCAGATTGACCCCGAACCGGGCAACCTGTGTGTCCAGAAACGGGAACCGCGCCTCGATCCCGGCAGCCATGCCCATTGTATCGTTGCGATGCAAAAGCGTTCGCAGATGGTGGTGCATGTAATCCAGGCTCCATTGCCGGCCTCTTTCCTGAAACTTGCGAGGCAGCTGTGCCAGGCTGTCGGCTACGGCCCGCTTGTCCTGCGCCATCTCGCGACCATTCAGGATGTCGCGGACGTTTTCCATGTTTCCCATCCGGTCAGGTGCCAGGATCGGGCCGACCCCCGGTATTGCGCGTATGGCCGAACCCAACCCGCTGATCATCCTTTCATACCCGTCTGTCAGGCGTTTGCGGCCAAGCCAGGGGTAGCCCAGAAACAGCTCATCCGATCCTTCGCCTGATAACAGCCCCTTGATCCCTGAATCCGCCGCGAGCTGGGCGATCATCATCAATGGCGCGCAATTGGGATGATAGGAAAACGGGTATTCGTAGTGACGCATTACGCGCGGGATCATGTCGACGAAATCCTGCTCTTCAGCCTCGATGACATGCAGATCAAGTTTCAGGCTTTTGGCCAGTTCCGAGGCGGCGTCCACCTCGCTCCAGGCGCCTTTCACATTGGCGTGGAACAGGGCGATATTCTGGTGTTGGGCCGCTGCGATAGCAACGATCAGGGATGAATCCACCCCGCCAGAGCAAAACGCGCCAACCGGTGCATCCGCGAATAAATGTGATGCCACGGATTTATGCATGAGATCCGCATATTCATCGACGATATCGGCAGCCGACAGGCCATCGAGACGGGTCATCTCATCAAGATCGAGAAAGTCGGTCAGGTGGAAGAAAGAGGCGGTGTCGATATTGCCCGATCCGTCATGCCATAGGTAAGTGCCGGGTGTCAGGCTGCGGATCCCCTGATAGAAGGTCGGGCCGCTGGTCGGGCCTCCGAATTTCATCAGGTAAGCCGCGATCGAGTTGACGTCGGGTTGCAGGGTTATCCAGGGTTCGAAGGCCTTGATCTCTGAACCGAACAGAAAGGCGGGGCCTTGTTCGGTCATGCCTTGCATCCAGTAAAGAGGTTTCATGCCAAACCGGTCCCGGGCCAGCAGAACCCGGTGTGTCTGCCGGTCGATAAAGGCAAGTCCGAACATGCCATCGAACCGGGCAAGCGCATCTTCGCCCCATTGGATCAGGCTGTGCAGCACCACTTCGGTATCCGAGGTGGTGCGGAACGGGATGCCCAATGCCTCAAGTTCAGCGCGCAGGGTTCTGAAGTTGTAGACTTCGCCATTGTAGACAAGGATGTAGCGGCCGCTTGGGTCCGTAAAGGGCTGATCCGACCGGGTGTCGGTATCAACCAGAGACAGGCGTTGATGGGCCAGGCCAAGACCGGGCTCGCTCAGAATATTGCCGGCATCGGGGCCGCGGTGCCGAATGGCGAAACCGCTTTGACGAAGCCGTGTGACATCAGGGGATGAGGTTGTATCCTCTGGGAAAATTCCAAACAGACCGCACATCCGGCACCTCAAATCGTTAAAACTTAATTTCGGGTTCTGAAACGGATCGCTTTCGACAACCGATCTGGTGAAATATATAAAAGGGGGGGTGAACGGTGCATGTCGGGTCTTGTCATGCTGTGTTCACGTTTGGACCGTTTGTCCCGTATGAGGGGTTATGAAGGTACTGGTTGCGGAAGATGACGATACACTGCGCGGTGATCTTGAATGTTTGCTGCGCGCCCGGGGTGATATCGTAAGACTGTCAGGAAACGGCAATGATGCGCTGTTTCTGGGAGAGACCGAGGATTGGGACGCGATCGTGCTGGACCTGGGGCTGCCGGGGCTGGACGGGTTGTCGATCCTGCGGGAATGGCGCAGCCGCAAGGTTGCAGCACCGGTTCTGATCCTGTCGGCGCGTGACAGCTGGAACGATATCGTTTCCGGGCTGCGCAGCGGGGCTGATGATTATCTGTCAAAGCCTTTTCATTCAGAAGAACTTCTGGCGCGGCTCGAGGCCTTGGTGCGCCGTGCAAGCGGGCGTGGCACGCCCTCGATCGATGTCGGAGATCTTTCGGTTATGCCGGATGAAAAAGCTGCCTTTTTCAAAGGGCGCAGCGTATCGCTGACCGCTTTCGAGTTCCGGGCGCTGGAGCATCTCGCCCGACATGCGGGATCTGTCGTCAGCCGGGCAGATCTGATCGAACATATCTATGCCGAGGATATGGATCTGCAATCGAACGTCATCGATGTTCTTGTCTCACGTTTGCGTCGGAAGACTTCGGCGGGAATGGTGGAAACCGTGCGGGGGCATGGGTATCGGATTCCGGTAGATGACGCATAATTGGGCTACGATCCCCCGTCGCGTTTCGATTGCCACGATAGCGATCTGCTGCGCCATACTGGGTATCGGGGCCATGATCTGCATTCAGGTCTACCGGGCTCATGAAATCGGCGAAATGGATTTGCTGCTTGGGCAGGATTTGTTGATCGAAGCCCGGCGGGTCGCCTATGACGGGGCACAGGCTGAACTGCTCGAGAGCGTTGGCCCGAGCTATTATGACCTGACCAATGAGCAATGGTTCTGGCAATTGACGCGTGACGGGTCTGACGAAATCCTGCTGCAATCCCCGTCACTTGGCCCTGTCACCGCAGAAAGCTGGGTTCTGGACGTCCCGGAAGCCGGGGGGAATTTCGTAATCCCGGGCGGAGATGTTCTGCGTGGAAGGCGGGCTGCGTTTCCCGGGATGGAACCGGATGAGACATTGACCTTCCGGATTGCGGCCCCACTGATGCATGTCACGGAAGAAACCAACCGGGCTGCAAAGCTGATTGCATTGATTTTCATTGGTCTTGCCATAGTGGTTTCGGTTTCGGTCTACATCACTGTGAACAGGGGGCTGATGCCGCTCAAGCGGCTCAGCAATTCCGTGAAGGTCATGCGTAAAAACGACACCATCATAGACGATCAGAAATGGCCCCCCGATCTGGTTCCCGTGGTCGAGGAACTGCGCGAGCTGCACTGGCGCAACGGCACGATCATCGAAAAACACCGTCGAAAAAACGCAGAGCTGGCGCATGGCCTGAAAACGCCGCTGGCGGCATTGGCGCGCGTTGCCGAAGAGCTTGAGGGAGATAAAAGAGATCAGATAACGGATTTTGTGGGGCGTATGACCGGTGTCATCAAACGCAACCTCAGCCGCGCGCGTACCGAACGCCCCTATGGAAAATCCTCTCCGGTGCATGCCTGCGCCGAAGATGTATCGTTTGCACTTGGCATCACACTCCGAAACAGGATGCCGCATATCGAAAACGCCATAGACGCCGGAACCACCTTTTGGGGCGAGGAGGCCGACATTCAGGAGATCCTGGGCAATCTGCTTGAAAACGCCTGTCTCTGGGCCAAGAGCCATGTGCGCATATCCGTGACGGCACCCGAGCCGGGCATGATCACGTTGAGTATCGAGGATGATGGCCCCGGAATGGGGGCGGGCAGATCAGAGGGGTCGGCTCGGAAAGACAACACCGATGAGACCGAGGGGCATGGGCTGGGGCTTTTGATTGTGCAGGATATCGCTGAACTTTACGGCGGATCCGTCAGTATCGGAACATCCTCTCTGGGTGGTGCGCGCGTTTCGGTAACGCTGCCGGGCCAGATTGAAGCTGCCAGAAAGCCCAGAACGCGGTCCCTCAAAGGAAACTTGCGCAGGGCAAACTGATCGGTTTGCCCGGTTTCCGACGGGTGAAACCGGACAGGCTAACTTCGCCTGACCGACAAGTTATGCCGTCTGCCCAGCATGTGATATTCGAACAGGCACCAGACATAGATGGTGGCCGAATAGACGTAATAGACCTGATGGTAGAGCAGACATTTGAACGCAAACCACGGCCCGCCATGCCCGGACATGGCGCGCACCAGATCCAGATTGGCGACAAAGGCCGCAGCCAGTAACACAAAAGGCAAAGGCCAGCTTCCCGGCCAGAACGGCAGGGCCAGAAGCGACAGCAGCAACAGCCCGGCAATTGCGGCCCGTGCACGTTCAGCCATCGAGGTGTTCAAATCATCGGTCAACCCCTCACGCGAGATCATCAGCCGGGCCCAGGGCAGGGCACGGCAGAAGATATCCGTGCTCAGGCTGTTGCGGATGGTCCAGACCTTCAGGTGTTTGCCCTGCAAAAGCGGCTCGACCAGGATACGGCGACCGGTGGCCGCGATCCGGTAACCCAGTTCGATATCCTCGATCGAAGGCACCTCATAGGTTTTGACATCAAAGCCACCGACTTCAAGAAACACGTCGCGCCGGATGGCGCCACACCCGGCCCAGAAGGTGCGCGCCTCGCGGCGGGCGCGTTGATGGTGATAGCGGTGCAGAAGGTTCTTGTAGCGTGAAAACCAGGCCTGCCCGTCCGGGGCATCATCATAGGATCCGAACACGGCGCCCACATTGTCTTCGGACATCGCCCGGCGAATATGGTCAGGCCCGTCCGGCCAGGCGATGACATCGGAATCCACGAACCACAGGATATCGCCCGTGGCTTGTTGGGCGGCCAGGTTGCGGGCAGCCCCTGGCCCGCCATTGACGGGTGTGGTCAGAACAGTTGCGCCCATTTCCCGTGCCAGCGCCGCGGTACCGTCGGGGGACTGGTCATCCACCACCAGAACCTGCTGCACCTGTCCGGTATTCAACATTTCAATCAATGGCGGCAAAACGCGCGGCAGCAGATGTTCGGCATTGTAGGCCGGCATGACCACGCTGATGGAAAGGGGGTGATCTGAACTCACGAAGGATCTCCGGCAATGATACGCGAAGCGCCTGAGCGCTGAACAAGGAAAAGAAAGGCCGCTGTAAAGGGCAACAACCACATCACGCGCGCGCCGTAACGATCTGCGGGTTGTGATACTCCTCCGCAGACCAGAGCGTTGACCGCTATTCCGATCAGGATGAACAGCGCAAACAGCTTCATGTCACGCGACACACTACCCGGCCGCAGCAGAATAAACACGATAAAGGCAAAAGAGACGGCATAGATCACGCCGTGCACGATATCGGCCGTTTCTATCCAGCCCCTGTCCTGAGACAATGAACCGCCTTGGAACATATCGGGCCGGATATCTTCCATTCTGGCCAACCAGCGGGCGTTTTCCAGCTCCACATCCGTTGGGATCGTCATGGCAATGCTATAGCGCAATACCTGCTGATAGCCGTTCCGGGCCAGTGCCAACGAGGTGGAAAGAGGCCGGGACAGGAAAACCGCCTTGGCGAATTCCCGTTGGGACAGGGCAACCCGTTTCTGATCTTCGGGTGACATGAGCCGGAATGAACCCAGGTTGGGGGAGCGTTCGAAAATGATATGGGAGGGTGTCAGCCTGTAGGGATCATCTGACCACGACAGCGCTTCGTGTAGTGCGCAGGTGGGCACTTCGGCATTCGGGCAGACCTCGTCCAGATAATCCATGCCCGGCCCGTCAACGATGAGCCGCGCGGTGATATGCGGCGTATAGACGACCTCTTTGTTGGTGGCGATTTCCACGGTGACCTGAAAGGCCTTGCGCTCGGCCAGTGCCAGCGCCAGAACCATCATCATCAAGATTGTCGCGCGCCAGCGCCGTGGTCTTTTCCCCCAGAGCGCGGCCAAAGCGACAAAAGGTATCATTAACGCCGCAACCGCCAGATGAGACGGGTGCAGAAGGGCGCTGAACAGGGCCAGACTGGATACCAAAAACAGTTCCCAGGTTTGCATCATCCGCCCAAAGGCCGTCAGTGAGGCAATCACGATCAGCAGCACCGGTGCAAAAATATCCGGCATCATATAGGCGACATAAAACGGCAATGAAGTACTGGCTGCCACCAACAAAGGCACTGCGGTCATAATGGTTGTGTTCGGTGCCCCGCCCGGCGCCCGGCCAGCGGTTCGCGCCAGCATCCAGACGGCCAGCAGCGTAGCAACCAGATGCAATACCGGAAGGACGTACTGGGCATCGATCCGAACAAGCGCAGCCATGATGAGGCCATAGATCAGTGACCGTGATCCGGTTGCGGTGTTATCCTCATCGGCGGTGTGGGTTACACCTGCCGCAACGCTGTCAGCTGTCGGCGGAAGGAAACTGCTCAAGGCCACATTTCCCTGCCGGATGTAACTGCCGGTATCGAAGTAATAAAGCGGCCCGCCATTGATTATGAGAACGGACAGGCAGACCAGCAGCGCCGCGATCAACAGGAGGAAAGCCCCGACCGTCCAAGATGGCTTATCCGAAAGAGCCGACACGGTCATATCCGTTCTGCGACCAGCTTCGCCGCAAGTACGGTGTGCTGAAAGCAAGCAACTACTGCATTCAGCCCGTCTTCCAGTGCCATTTCACAAGGATCAAAATCAGGCGCGTTCATCAGCGTCCTCGGCAGCCTCCATCAATCGGGCCATAAGCGGTGTTATCCCACTCCGGTCTCTGCCGGCATGGCGTTAAGCAATCATTTGATAGCAAGAAAACCTTCAAAACAAATATACTTCTGAATACTCATCACATCCTTGAAACCGGCCCGGCCCAGCAGATCCAGATTGCCCTGGGTGGAAAACGGCTCCAGCACGCTTTTCAGGCTGCGCGCCTTTTCGACGATTTCCTCGCTTGAGAATCCATTGCCGATTTTGAATTCGTTGTAGAGCTGGGTCACAAGATCCTGAAACCGCGCATCCGGCCCCCGGACCTTTTCGAACATGACAAACGCACCGCCCCAGTTCAGGGTGTTGTAGATCTTGGTGAACAGTTCCTGCCGGTACCGGGGCGGGATGAACTGCATTGTATAATAGCTGACGATCATGTCCGCCTTTTCCATCTCCATATGACGGGCATCGTCATGAAGAATGGAAATGTTCGGGACATCCGCGCAATGAGCTTCGGCGACTTTCACCATTTCAGGTTCGACATCGATGCCGATCCAGCGTGCGTCAGGCTTTCCCGCATTATGTTCTGCCAGCTTGCGGATCAACTCTCCGGTCGATGTGCCGATTTCATAGCAGAGACTGTCATTGCGGACGAAGAAATCGGAAACCTGACAGATCAGGCCGTGACCCATTTCATAAAGAGGAACAGACAATTTGATGTGGTCTACAAACGTATCGGGAACACTGCCCCCAAAGGTCCAGTTCGCATTCTCAGCGGCTATGTTCTGGCCAACGCCCATGCGCAATGTCTCCTCGCTAAATAGGCAGGCACAATGGACAAACGGCTAAACAAGGGCTTCCGATTGAAAATGCGTGCCTGAACTTGGTACAATAACAATCCAAAGCTACACGAAACTTTCGGACCGTCGAAGAATAAATATGGTGGAACCCGGGTTTGTGGCCTTTTTCCCTTCTGTTGTGATCCGCAGGGTCCTTGCGGCGGTCCGAAAGTAGACAGTGCGCTGAAATGGTTTGTATTGTTTCTCGCCTTGCGCAGAACGGGGCGCCCGTCATGTGAAAAGGCGTGCCGGTTGCATTTCATGACAGAGTGATCGGGGTTGGTTCTGCATTGCCTGAACCGGTTTGGATTATGTTTGGTGCAGTGTGAAAACGCTCGGAATCGCCGGAAAGTTGGCATGTTCTCCAGACGCAGATTCGCCTTATTCGGGTGATTCTGGTTCACGATGGAGAAACAAACTATAATTCGAGCGCCCATTGTGCCGAGCAATCGGCCTTTGCGCCAAAAAAAAGCCACAATTCCGAGAAAAATCCTTCGCAATCAAATAGAAATGAATTATTAATAAATGCAGTAGGTGCCCTGCCGAGATTTCGAGCGGGTTGTGTGTATAAAAATCAAAGGTGGGACTTTGTATGTTTAGAACTTTTAAGATGATGGCGGCGGGGCTTGCTACTGCTGTGATGATGGCCGGATCGGCCAGCGCTCTGACCTCGGTGTCAGCGGGTGGTGGTCCTCTGCCAGGGGGTGGATATGACATCACCTCCGACACGCTCTTCTCCGGTACGGTTTCCACGATGGGTGGACCCGGGGTTTACATGATCAACTTCCAGTCGCCCATTGATCCTCTTTTTGGTGTTGCGAACGCTTCGATCACCATCAATCTGCTGAACACGTTCACAGGTCTGACGGTGAGCTGGGTCGACGCCTTGAACCCGGCCAACGTGCTGGCATCGACGTCGGTTCTGGGTGGTGTTCAGACGACACTCAGCACGCTGTTCAGCAGCGTCAGCCCGAACACCTTGAGCCAGAATTTGGTGTTTAGCTGGGCCAACTCTCAAGGGGCGACCGATGCCAATGGCAATCCGGTGCCGGTTACGTTTGATTTCGACGTCGCACCAGTTCCGCTGCCCGCCGGTGGTCTGCTGCTTCTGACCGCGCTTGGTGGTCTGGCTCTGACGCGTCGCCGCAAAGCCGCCTGAGCGACACACAAACCTGACAAACAGGACAAGGGGCCGTTTCGCGGTCCCTTTTCTTTTGATCAGATGTTGCCACCTGCCGCCTGGCGCAACATCCAGATCATCCGCTGACATCTGAGCCGGAACAACGTGATGACCGCCCGACTGGTTTCGCCCGCCGAGGACAGCTTGTCGCTGGTAAGGATTTTCGGGGTGTGCACAATTGCACTGGCCGGCATGGCCAATCCACGGATCGCCCACCGCATGCGCGCGGCGGCGTTGGTGCCATGCAGCAGATATGCCTCTTGGGTCGTGCGCCGCCACTTGGCCTTGAGGGCGGGCCAGTTCTGCCGGGATGGATGGCTGACACGAAAGTCGTCCCGGTAGATCAGGCTATACCCGCGCGCGACCGCGCGCATGGTCCATTCCCGATCTTCCGAGACACCGTTGATGAACCCGCCGATCGCATCGAACACATCGCGCCGGGTCAGCAGGTTGCCGGCGCCGGAAAACCCCTGAACCTCGATATACCTGCGGAAGTTGAATGCAAAAACGGCCTCGAACGCTTCTGCGCCGCTGCGCGGGGGCGGGGTTTCGTCAAAGACATCTACCCGGCCACCAATCAGATCGGCCTGATCCGCGACCTGACGCCCGACGCTCAACCAGTCCGGCGCGGGTACGCAATCGGCATCGATAAAAAACAGCCGCTGCGCTGTGGTCTCGGCCACCCCGCGATTGCGGGCATGGGCCGCGCCCTTTTGGGTTTCCACCACAAAACGCACCTCGGGAAAGGCCCGGCGCATCGTATCCAGCGACACCGGAGAGTTGTTGTCAACGACAACGATTTCAGTTGCCGTCAGATCATTCTCTCTCAGGGCAAGAAGACATCGTTCCAGCCGGGGCAAATCGTTGTAATGGGGAATGATCACTGCATCGGCCGGGGCCGTATCAGTAGGATCCGTACTCATTGCCAAACGTCCCGCTGATGTATCGGCATTTGTTCAGCACGATCCCCATGACGCTGGTCAGTTCCGCCAGTTGCTGTTCGGCAACGTCAATATGGTCAATGCTGGTTTCTTCGGCGGCCGCCAGAAGCAGGGCACAATCGACATTCCTGAGAAACCCGTGGCTGTCATCGCTCATCATCAGGGGGGGCGTGTCGAACAGAATGACGTCGGGTTTGTAATCCGCCTCAAGCTGTTCGAGGAATTCGATTGCCCGTCGGCTTTGCAAGATCTCCGCCGGGTTGCGCGTGGGCGTGTAATTCAGCCCGAAGATCACGTTCTTGCCATACCGCAGCGCATGTTCATGAAACGGCACCGCCCCCTGAATGACGTCGGCCATACTGTGGTTGCCGGTTTGCTTCAGAATCTCGGCCAGCCCCCTGCGCCGCATGTCGAAATCGATCACGATCGTCCGCAGATCTTCCTGCCGCCCCAGGCTGAACGCCAGGTTGGCCGTCGTCGTGCTTTTGCCGCACCCGCTGTACGGGGAGGTCAATGCCACCCTGCGCCATTTGTTGGACAAGATCTGCTGCAGCATCTTGGTCCGCAACATGTCGTAGGGGGTGGCGTCCGCGCCGCCAGCCAGAGATGCAAGCCGGTTGCGCACTGCGAGCTTTGGGTCGATCTGTATCTCGGGCACGCTTTGCCACCGGGCGTCACGAGTGTCTTCTGACGGGGCGTGACGGGGCGGTTGTTCCATGACCGGCGGCGGGCTTTCGCGGCTCTGCCGTTCCTCGCGCGCCTTTTGAATCGCTTTCTGAAGACGGTCCATCACACATTCACCAAATCAATCGAAACAATACTCACCAGTATGTCTCCAGTTTATCCATCACTCTCTCGGTAATAAGATCGAGGGGCAGGTAATAGGTATGCACCGCCCAGACCCCGGCTGGCACTCCGATTAGAATGGCCAGTATGATCCCACCCCATACCGCGCGCTGCATCAACACTTCACCGCGTGATGGAGCATAGGGAATAGTGGCGATCGGCCAGACCTCAAGCTTGTTGATCAGGTCTTCGGGCCGGCGCACGGACCGATTCAGGACCTCCAGCAAAACCACCAGCCCCAGCCCCAGCAGGATACCAAAGGCCGATCCCCCTCCGGCAATCATCAGGCGGTTGGGTTTCGAAGGCTCGCTTGGCGTAGAGGGATGCTCAATGACGGAAATACGTTGCCCTTGGGACGTGACCTCAATCCGTTCCCCGGTCGAGGCTGCGGCCAGACGACTGACTGCGGCATTGTACTGGGTTTGGATGTTGTCATGTTCGCGCTGCAGTTCAGATAGTGTGATGGCATTGGCCGGGGTCTGATCAATCGTCAGGGTGAGTGCGTCGAGCCGGTCCTGAAGCACGCGGCGCTGATCTTCGAGCGCCGCAATCTGCGAGTCGATTTGCGCCAGCTGCAGATCAAGGGACGAATTGCCTGTCTGGTTAGATGGTGCCGGGGCGTTTGCTTGTTCGGCAGCTACCACCTGCTCAAGCTTTTCGATCCTGGCGCGGAGCAGTTTGATCTGCGGACTGTTTTCGGAATAGACCACGAGTTGGTTGTCGAGTTGAGATCGCAACTGACTGAGTTGCTGCTGTGCCTGGGTCTGATTTTGTGGTGAAACACCGACAACCTGACCTGTCGAGCTGAAGATGCTTATAAGGTTTTCTCGCTGCGCCTTGAGGGAAAATATCTGCTGGTCCGTCTGTTCAAGATTGGTTTGCAACGCCCCTTGTTGCGCCAGCCTGAACTGCAGACTGTCGGGGAGCGCATCGGAATTGTCATTCTTGAACTCAAGAATACGGGCGCTACGTTTGCTCAGTTCGTCGCTGAGGCGGTCGACTTCCAACTGGAAGAAGGCCAGCGTATCGGTCGCGCGTTCCTTGCGATAGGTGACATCCAGCTTCTGGATTTCCGTCAGGTATCTGTTCAACACACCTGCCGCAATCTGGCCACTGCGCGCCTCGAAGGTGATTGTCATCAGATTGGCCTGATTGAGACCCCCGGTGATCCAGATCGAGGTGCTCTTGCGCATGGCGTTGACGATCTGATCGGGGGTTGCCTCGTCCTGATCAGGCAGAACCTCAAATTCATGGGCGATATCAAGAAGGACTGGCCGGGTCAGCAGGCGCTGTTCGATGATCTGCAGTTGCTCTGCTGCAGGTGTGGTCACAGTACTCGCGGCCAGGCTGCCTGGAATCTGGGGCGATTCCACGATCAGGCGCATCTGAGACAGGTAGGTCGGGGGCAGCGCCCGTGCTATGATGATCGATGCCACAGAGACAATGAGCGCGACGATCAGAAAATACGGAAACCGTCTCAGGAAAATGGAAAAGTAATAGCGAACCGGGCCCATATCAGACTGTCAGCTCCTTCTCGAGTGAGTTTCCGCCAAAGAACACGCCATCTTTGACCACTTGCTCCACAACCTCTTCATCCACCTTCTCGGCCTCATTCGTCCAGGCATAAAGCAGGGCAAAGTCGCAGAACTGATTTACAAGTCGCGGAACACCGCGCGTTTGTTTGAAAATCTGCTTGCAGGCCTCTTCGGTGAATTCATCGCCTGAACCGCCAGCCGTTTTCATCCTATGGCTGATATAGGCTTTGACCGAAGACTCATCCATCCGTTCAAGATGAAAACTTGCGGCAACGCGCTGTGTCAGCTGGCGCATCTTGGGATCAAGAACCATGTCGCGCAATTCAGGCTGACCAACCAGAACAAGCTGGATCAGCTCATCCGTATTCGAGTTGATATTGGTCAGCATCCGGATTTCTTCCAACCCTTCGACGGTCAGGTTCTGCGCTTCGTCAAAGATCAGAACCACCCGCCGGCCCTCGGCATATTCCGCGACCAGGAAATCCTGCAGCGCCCGGAATATCTGTACATAGCTTGCATCCGCCTCGATCGGCAGACCCAGCGCGTGCAGGACCCATTGCAGCAGCTCTCCGCGACCGCCCTGCGCATTCGAGATCAACCCTACGGTGATCGACTGCTCCATCTCGCTGAGGAGATGCTGTATCAGGGTTGTTTTCCCGGCCCCGATTTCCCCGGTCAGCACGGTGATGGGCGCACAACTCATGATGCCGAATTGCAGGACCGAGTAACCGCGCTTGTGCAGCGGCGACCAGTACATGAATCCGGGATCCGGAAGCAGCGTGAAGGGCCGTCGGTCAAGCCCGAAATAATCTAGATAAAACCCGTCGCTGGACGCCATTGCACCTCGGTTGCCTTCTGCCTTGTCAAACCTCGTACTGGCCCCCCGGAGATTATCCAAACTCATGCTCTGAACCACCAGAAATCCCTTACACAAAGAACACATCACATAAACAAAAAGTACTTGGGTACTAGTTTGTCACAAAATCAAGATAGCAGGCACCACTAAACTGCACACGCGGTGAATTGACCTTTCCGCTTTCTCAATCTGGAGTGATCGGTGCGATTGTTTCCGTTGTGTCCTTATTAGGTTGACCAAAAAAGAGGCGACCAGAACCTGATGTGATCACACATCAAAAAAGATTCTAAGGGCGGAAATCAAACCCAAAGGGTGAAATTTTCGCTCATTGTGTCCCACGGGGAAACGAAAGTTCATGAATTTGCGGCCAATCAGCTGATCGCATCTTCACGATACTATAAAAAAGCACCTGTATTCAGCGACCAGAGAACACGTTCGCCAGCATTAATGTTTTGCAAGGCAGGTGGAATTTGTTAACAGTTGGATACGGGAAAGCGGCCTCGCAAGTGAGTAAGTGCAGGGTCGAAGTGGTATAAAAATATAAGATTTTAAATATGTGTGGTTGAGGTCGAGCGTGTTCGGTTCGTAAGTTTGGTGAGTGGTTCGTGAGTAATTGTGTGTGTTGGGGGTTTAAATAGTGACAAGTCATTCGAAAGAAGTGGCCAACGCTGGCGCGGGCTACTCCGGTATTTCTGTTGTACCCACTCCGTTGCCGTGTCGAGGGGTGTACAGAAGTGCGGGCAAGCGTCTTTTTGACATTGCGTTCGCTTTGCTCGCAGCACCTTTCGTTGTGCCTTTTGTTCTTATGCTGGCCGCATTTTTGGCATTCCAGGGCGTGACTCCGTTTTATCGGCAGGAACGGCTGGGCAAGAACGGCAAGGCGTTCAAGATGATCAAGCTACGCACAATGGTGCATGACGCCGAAAATGTGCTGCAAGAACATCTGAAAGAAAACCCTGAAGCCCGTGAGGAATGGAATCGCGACCAGAAACTGCGGAATGATCCGCGCATCATCAAGTTCGGGACATTCCTGCGCAAATCCTCGATGGATGAGTTGCCGCAATTCTGGAATGTTTTCGTTGGCGAAATGTCCGTGGTTGGGCCCCGCCCCATGATGGTTTGCCAGAAAGAGCTTTATCCAAACAACATGTACTACAGAATGCGCCCCGGCATTACCGGCTCATGGCAGGTCTCCAACCGAAACAACTCGACATTCGCCGAGCGCGCGCAGCATGATGTGGAATACTGGAAGGATATGTCGCTCAAGACGGACATGCATATCCTGTTTCGGACAATTTTTGCGGTTCTGCGTGGGACCGGTTGCTGAAACGGTCATTTTGCAGCCTTTTGGGATGGCTGTATCCTTGTTGCGCCCAGATCGTGTGGAAACCTACCCATGAACCAGTCCGTCTTTTCCCGTCTCCCACGTCTTGCATCGCTTCTGTGTGCTGCGTTCCTGTTCCTGAGTGCCTGTGACACCGCTGAAGAGCGGGCCGAGAAACATTACCAGGCCGGGCTGGCCTTGCTGGAAGAGGGCGACGTCGAGCGCGCTCTGGTCGAATTCCGCAACGTCTTCAAACTGAACGGCCAGCACAAAGAGGCGCGCCTGACCTATGCCCGGCTTGAGCGTGATCGAGAGAACATCCCTGTCGCATTCGGCCAGTACCTGTTGTTGGTCGAACAATACCCGGACAATTTCGAAAGCCACTTCGCACTGGCCGAGATGGCGTTTGACTTGGGCAACTGGGACGCTGTCAGACGCCATGGTGCGATAGCCGCCGAACTGGAACCCGACAATATAGAGGTCGAGTCCATCAATAACAGCCTGGCCTATACCGACTCGATCCGTAACGGGGATGTGGCCAGAACGGATTCCATCATTCGGACCGCACGCGAAATGATCGACCAAAAACCCGATCTGATGAGCGCGCGGAAAATCGTGATCGACTGGCTTGTCCGCAACGAGCTCTGGGATGATGCTATCGACGAGATTGATGCCGCACTGGCCGTAGTGCCGAAGCAGGACAATTTGTACGCGATCCGACTGCGTGCCCTACAGGCTCAGAACAAACACGAAGAGATAGCTTTACAGCTCAAAGGCATGCTTCAGCTTTACCCCGAGGATGAGGGCGTCGAGGCGATGCTGGTTCAGCATTACATCGACTGGAACGAGCTGGATGCGGCTGAGGATATTCTGCGCGGGAAGATCGACCCTCAGGCCGAAGATCACATGCCAACTCAACGCCTTATTGCATTCCTGAACGACCATCGCGGTCCCCAAGCCGCTATCAACGAAATTGATGCAATCATCGCGCAGGATAGTACAAACGCCGCAAAGCTCCGCGCATGGCGGGCCACTTTGAAATTTCACAGCGGGGACACGCAAACCGCGCTTTCTGAAATGCGCAATCTTCTGGCAGATGCAGAGCGAACCGCACAAACACGGGAAAACGAAGTAGAATTTGCCCGGATGCTGTTCAGCGAGGGGGAATCTGAAGAAGCTCGTGCTTTGGTCGAAAAGATTCTTGAAGAAGATCCGAAACAGGTGGGGGCACTCAAGTTCAAGGCTGCCTGGTTGATTGAGGATAATCAGACCGGTGATGCGATTATCCTGCTGCGCGAAGCCCTGAGCCAGACCCCCCGCGATCCGCAATTGATGACCCTTATGGCCAATGCTCACGAGCGCAACGGCGATCACGAACTGATGGGCGAAATGCTTGCCCTGGCTGCGGAGATGTCCCAGAACGCAGGAACCGAGGCTGCGCGCTACGGTCAATATCTGCTGTCAAAAAATGACTTGGAAATCGCCCAGAGCGTGTTGCTGGATGCCTTGCGTAAAAGCCCGCAAAATCCGGACCTGCTGTCTCTGCTTGCCCAAACCTATATGCGTCAGCAGGACTGGGACCGCCTTGAAGCTGTTCTGAAGTCGCTCGAAGCGCTGACAGATCCCAACGCGCAACGCCTTTCGAACGAGCTCAGGGCATACATGCTGGCCTCCCAGAACCGCTCTGACGACCTGATGGAATTTCTCAACGAATTAGCCGCAGATCCCCAATTCGGCTTGCCCGCTGATATCGCGGTTATCCGACTGATGCTGGCTCAGGACAAACACGAAGAAGCCTTTGCCCGGATCGATCGGAAACTTACGGAAACCCCGGATTCCCTGCCATTGCGCTTTGTAAAGGCACGTGCGCTGGCAGAAGAAGGGGAACTTGACAAGGCCGAACAGATTTATCGCGCGATCATCGATGAGCGCCCTGACATAACACGGGCATGGGTCGCGCTTCACATGCTGGAAGCCGAGCGTGGCAATATCGAAAAAGCCCAGGATGTCCTGGCCGAGGCACTGATTGCCCTGCCCGAAAATCCCGATCTGCTATTTGTGCAGGCAGCGCTTCACGAACAGGCCGGCGATATGGAGCAGGCCATTGCCGTTTACGAAAAGCTCTACCCCCTCAGTGGTCAGTCGATTTTGGTTGCCAACAACCTTGCCAGCCTGCTGACAACCCAGCGCAACGATGCCGAAAGCCTGCAACGAGCGCATGTTTTGGCGCAACGTCTGCGGGGCACGCAAGAGCCCGCCTTTCAAGATACCTATGGCTGGGTGGCGTATCAGGTCGGCAATTATGAAGAGGCCGTCCAGTACCTGGAATCTGCGGCACAGGTTTTCTCTGGGCATCCTCTGGTCTTGTACCATCTGGGCAAAACATACGCCGCTCTGGACCGGCACGAAGAAGCTTTGCGCAGTTTTCGTGCAGCTGAAGCGACCGGGGCAGCCTCGGCTGAGATTGCCTCATCCATAGAGGCCGAGATCGAACGGCTGGTCACGATGAGCAACGCAGGTCAGTAAGCGCACAGAGTGCACGCGCGCCGCCGCTGCATTTCTGCCGCATCTTGTATGTATCAGACTCCCTGCTGATTGTTTTGCAGCTTGTGGGAAGGCATAAGTAGGAAAAAGTGAGAGATTTGAATATGCGTACAGTCATCGGGTCATTAATCGCTCTTGCCCTTACCATGATCGCGGCCACCGCATCATGGGCGCAATCCTATCAAATCCAACCGGGTGATGCGCTGCAGGTTGAAGTTCTCGAAGACCCCACCCTGAATCGGACCATTCTGGTTCTGCCGGACGGGTCCATCAACTTTCCGCTTGCCGGCTCGATCCGTGCGGCCGGTCAGTCAACCAGCGGATTAAGCGCGTCGCTCTCATCGGCGTTGGCCTCGAATTTCAATACGCCGCCGACAGTCTTTATTTCAGTGGCGTCGCTGGCTCCGCCGCCGCTTCTGGGCGGACAGGCCGCATCCGGACCAACCATCGATGTTTTCATCATGGGTGAGGTCAATGTGCCCGGCAAGCATCTGGCAACCGAAGGCACGACAATTCTTCAGGTTTTGGCTCAGGCCGGTGGTCTGACCAATTTCGCGGCTCGCAAGCGCATCGAATTGCGCCGGGCTGACAGTAAAACAGGCGTGATGAGAAAATACACCTATAACTACAAAGGCTCGGGCGGTGGCATCCAAGGCAATACAGTGCTTAGACCCGGAGACGTGGTTGTCGTACCAGCACGCCGCTTGTTCGAATAGGGGCTGATACAGGTGGGGAAATCCAGGAGCAGGCTGTCCACCATTCTGGGGGGCGGGATCGCTGTCATAAGTTCGTTTACACCAGCTGTCGGGCAGCAGGCCTCGACACAGCAAACGACTGCGCAGCAAACACAAACCTCGACACAGCAAACATCCGTGCAGCAGACAACCGTCGCACCGACAGTTGTGCAGCAGACACCCAGCCAGCAATTGATCGCACAACGGGCACAGCGAAACCCGGCCCGAAGGGTCGGCCTGCCGACCGGTCAGCAGATTGGGACCGGGACCGGCCTGAGTGTGACCCTGGATTATCTCTCGTCGCTCAGACATGACAGCAATCTTCGCCTGACCGATCCTTCGCTTGGGTCCACGACCTGGTGGGAGAATACGCTGGCATTGGGTATTCTGAAGCAGACCTCGGATTCGAGATTGGCTCTTGACCTTTCCGGACTGTACCGGATCGCCAATGAGCCGATTATCGGGACGGATTCCAGCTTTGCGGACCCGTCTGCCCGCCTGTCGTATCAGCGGTCGCGCCAGAACAGCCAGCTTGACCTGCTATTGGATTACCGCGAACAGGATCTGGCTTTTAATCGTTCACTGACCGACACCAATCTGGATGGCAGAATCGATGCCGCCGATGTGACCGGAACCATCGGGGATCAGGTCAACTCCTTGGGCAACCTGAATTGGCAAACCGGCCTGAATGATCCAATCGGGTTCCAATTCATCTACGGCTATAGCGAACGCACTTATACAAACACGATCGATCCGAACCTGTTCGACAACAAATCAAGCGATTACACGGCGATCACGACATTGCGGGTGTCACCGGTTTTCCAAGCCAACTTGCGTCTCGGCTACACTGATTTCTCGGCAGAAGACAACGTGCGAACCGATGAGCAAACAACGGTTGTGACAGTAGGGGGGACCTATGACATATCCCCTGTCACCACCGTCAGTGCGAATATCGGTTACAGTCAGGTGGATGACACGCAGCGCACAACCAATACCAACACCGTGACCGAGGATTTCGTCTGGGATTTCGCATGGAACAAAACCCTGCCAGATGGTTCGGCGGATTTTCAGATTGACCAGACATTCGGGGTCAATGGGTCACGGATAAACGCAACGGCCGGCCGCAGTTTTCAGCGCGCCAACGGACTATTCAGCTTCAACCTGGGCCTGACCAGAGGACCATTCGACGAAGTCACACCGATCGGGCAGCTCGACTACAGCTATCAGCTGGCCAGTTCCCGGATCGGAGCAACGGTGCAACGCCGGGTCGGCACCAGTACGCAGAGCATAGAAACACGTGAAACATTGGTGTTTCTGACATATGACTATTTCATCAACCCGGTATCGGGTCTGTCTTTCAGCGTCGATTACATCGACCAGGAAGACGAGGGAACCGGTCAACCCAACCCGCGCCAGCGCGGTACGTTCAGTGCGTCCTATACACGGGCGGTCACGAAAGACTGGGCTGTAAACGTGGGGTACCAATATGAAATGGACGATCAGAACGGCTTTAAGGCAACTTCAAACTCGGTCTTTCTGACTTTGGGCCGACGCTTTTCTCTCAAACCCTGACGTTCATTCACGCGGTTCATGATATCGACAATCAGGACATCCCGCGCCCAATGTCCCGAAAACGGATCAAAATAGCGGGAACTTGAGCCGTCATAATTTCAGGCCACACCTTATTGTGCATGATGGACCGTGATGCATCACCTCGATTCGAAAAACAGCCGCAGTAATATCCTTGAAGCGGCCAGAAGAGGCTTGCCGGTCCTGAACACCGTCGGGCTGTTCTGGTTTGTCCTGCTGCTGCTTGGATCGGTACCCGTCTTCTGGATCGGGATCGTGTCTCTGGGCGCCGCCTGGAGCACCCCCGAATACAGCCATGGCCCGCTGATCCCGATCATCTCGCTGTATCTGTTCCTGCGTGAATTGCGGGATATGCCGCCCCCCAACCCGGTTGTGCATGATCGCTGGCCGGGCGTGCTTGTGATTGCCGTGGCCCTGATCATCGCCATTCTGGGCAACCTGGCCCGTATTCCCGATATCGTCACCTATGCCATGATCATCTGGGTGGGCGGCGTCATGCTGACCGTGTTCGGCTGGCAGCGGGGCAAATACCACCAGCTGCCCGTGCTGCATCTGGTGTTCATGCTGCCGCTGCCGCAGTTCGTCTATTGGAAGCTCACGATCTTCCTGCAATGGATTTCGTCCGAACTGGGCGTCTGGTTCGTGCAGATGGCCGGTGTTTCGGTTTTCATCGAAGGCAACATCATCGATCTGGGGGTCTACAAACTGCAGGTGGCCGAGGCCTGTTCCGGGCTGCGCTATCTGTTCCCGATCCTGAGCTTCTCGTATCTCTTTGCCCTGCTTTACCGTGGCCCGATCTGGCACAAGGTGGTTTTGCTGGTTTCGGCGGCCCCTCTGACCGTGCTGATGAACTCGATCCGCATTGGCGTGATCGGCGTGCTGGTTAATCAGCACGGCATCGAGCAGGCTGAAGGCTTCATGCATTTCTTTGAAGGCTGGATCATCTTCCTGCTCTGCGTCGCCATTCTGTTCCTGATGGCCATCGGCTTGCAGCGCCTGGCGCCGAATCCGCAACCCTTTGCCGAGACCATTGATCTGGATACCCAGGGGCTGGGTTCTGTTGCCTTGCGTATCTTTGGCATTCGCGCATCGGTGGCGCTGGCGGTTGCGGCCCTTCTGACGCTTACGGTTTCAACCGCCTGGACCCTGCGGCCCGCTTCCGAAGTGCGGCCTGTGGAACGTGACCCGTTTGTACTGTATCCACGGCAGCTTGGCCCCTGGTCCGGGTCGCCCACCACGTTGGATCCACAGGTAGAACAGGTTCTGGGTGCCAGCGATTACCTCAATGCCACCTATATCAACACCGGATCGGGCGATTTCGTGAACATGTTCGTGGCCTTTTACGACAAGCAGACCGACGGCGACGGCATCCATTCGCCCGAAGTGTGCCTGCCGGTGGGCGGTTGGGAAATCTTCAGCCTTGAACCGTATGAGATCAACCCCGGCAACACGCCTTATGGCCGCTTTACGGTCAACCGCGCCGTGATCCAGAAAGAGCTGTCAAAACAGCTGGTCTATTACTGGTTCGAACAGCGCGGCAAGCGTATGGTCAATGATTTCCGCGCCAAGATGAGCGTTATTCAGGACGGCTTCACCATGGGGCGCACCGATGGCGCTCTGGTCCGGTTTGTGACCCCCATCCTGCCCGGTGAAACCGAAGCGGATGCGGATGCAAGGTTGCAACGTTTCATGGAGCCAAGCCTGAACCGCCTGCCCCGCTTTGTACCGTTTTGAGGAGGAAATTCGGCGCTCAGGCTTCTAAGCCTTTGACGCCAAGTCATCGCAGTTGGATTTTGAGTGGTCGCGATAAGAAAAATAGATTGCACAATGATGTGCTATCGGTACCTGATGGATCAGTTTTTAGTTTCTAGTATATGGTTAGAAAAGTGCCTGCGGCAGAAATGATTACGACACCTCAAAGCCGTTCTCTGCGACCAGTTCTGGCACTGACTCTGCTTGCCAGCCTTATCCCCTTGTGCGTGACACCCGTTCTGCCACTGACGGATTTCTACGCTCATATCGCCCGTTACTACATTTTGGCCAATCTTCCGGACTCGACCACACTGCAACAGAACTATGAGGCGGCTTGGCAACTGCTGCCCAATCTCGGGCTGGATGTTCTGGGCGCGGGTATCATGAAAGTGCTGCCCCCGCTTTTGGGTGCCAAGCTGATCGCTGGCCTGATCATTGCGGCCCCGTTCGCGGGAATTTTGTACCTGTCACGTGTTCTGCACGGCCGCCTCTCGGCACTGACCGTATTTCTGGCCGGTTTGGTGGCGTATAACCATATCCTGATCTGGGGTTTTTCGAATTTCCTGCTTGGGTTGGGGGTTCTGCTGGGCGCAATCGGATACTGGATTGCGACACAGGACCGCCCCGTCCGGCAACTGGCTGTCACGGCTTGCCTGGGGCTGATCCTGTTTTTCATTCACGGGCTGGCCTTTGCGCTGTGGGGGCTGCTGCTGGGTATGGTCGAACTGTCGCTTGCGTTCCGATCAGGCTATCCCGGGCTACCGGTTTTGTTGCGTAAAGCCGCAAGACTTGCATCGATCGCCATCGCACCGGCCGTGATCTTCCTGCAAACGAAAACCGCAAGCGGAGGCGTCGCCACGCCTGTCTCGAACCTACTGGCTCATGCCGAGCAAGGAACATTGTGGGCACGCCTGAGCACCGAGGCCTATCTGCGCGTTGACGGGTTCCTGCGCGTGGCTGAATCCACATGGCGCACGTTCGACTGGGGTTTTGGCGTCCTGTTATGGGGCGTGCTGATCGGTGGCCTCATCACCGGGATATGGCGGATCGACCGGCGTATGAAGCTTGCCGTGGCGCTGTGCGGTTTGCTGATCCTGATAACCCCTCCGAACCTGTTCGGCGTCGGACATCTGAGTGAGCGGATCCCGCTTCTGATGCTGGCCCTTCTGGCCGCCAGCCTGTCTCTGAATCCCAGCGCCAGGCTGCGATCACAACAAATAGCTGTTGCGGCGATCGCCGGGCTGTTTCTGTTGCGCAATCTGATGTTGACCGTCGGGTGGTATCAGGATGGCAAAATTTACGCCTCTTATCTTGAGGCGTTGAACCTCCACGACACGCGCAGTCTGGGCGCCGGGGCTTATGTGGAAGACGCAAAGGACTCGTGGGTTTTCAAGCCCAGTTGCAGACCCTTGTCCTTTCTCATGATCTTCAACGGTACAGCAGTTCCGACCTTTGCCAACCCCACACAGCAACCGCTGCGGATAGTTGGGCCGTTAGCCAGTGTGCAAGGCGCAGTTCAGAAAATTGCGCTGGAGGCCAATCACACGCTGCCATCGGCCTTGAATGCATTATCGAACGCCAAAGCCGATACAATCGTGACATGTTCCACGGAATCGTTTCCGCCACAGGTTCCGGGTTTCGAGATACTTGCAGCAACTGAACCGTGGATATTGTATCAAAGGATAACTTCCAAATAATTGCGGACCCATATGTTTACGCCACCAACCCAGAGGACTCGCGGATGAAAGACCAGGATGCGCATGCAGCCTCGGGCAATCCTGCGCGCTGCTATATCGCGGACCGGGCAGACGGGCGGGACAACAATTTCAACCTGATCCGGATTCTTGCCGCCAGCGGCGTGCTTGTATCGCACGCCTATCCGCTCAGTTGGGGTGGCGCGGTTGGTCAACCGTTTGAAACTGCTCTTCACGGGCTGTCCCTGGGCATGGTGTGCGTATGGATCTTCTTCGCCATTTCAGGATTCTTCATCACACGCAGCTTCGATAGAAAACGCTCTGCCAGTTCATTTCTGATCGCCCGCGCGCTGCGTCTGTTTCCGGCACTTGCGGTCGTGACAGGGATTACGCTCTTGGTTGCCGGGTTCATACTGACACAGGCCCCTGCATCCGTTTTCTGGGCGCAGGCCGGGGAATTTTTTGTGCGCAACATGCTGCTGTTCAAGATTCAATACGTGTTGCCCGGCGTGTTCGAATCCAACCCGTACGGCCCGGCAGTCAACGGCTCACTCTGGTCGCTGTCTTACGAGGTCACCTGCTATATCGGTGTATTGATCTGCGGCATCCTCGGCATTCTGGGTCGGAAAAAAATCTTTGCGGTTGTTACCCTGCTGTTCCTGGTCGTCTATGCGGTGGCCATGGTGACCGATCTGAACCCGCGCATCGAGCAGCTCACCCGGCTTGGACTCCCCTTTCTCACGGGGATGATCTTTTATATCTGGCGCCAGCACATCCCGCTGTCCCCGATCCTGTTCATCACGGCAACGGCGCTGTCCATTGTGGCCTGGTTCACACCGCTGTTTCTGCCGGTCTTTGCTGTCTGCCTGTCATATATGGTGTTTTTCTTGGGTTACGCGAAAACGCCTCTGCTGCTGCATTACAACAAGCTGGGCGACTATTCCTACGGTGTCTACATTTATGCCTTTCCCATCCAGCAGTTGGTGGCGCAGGCCGGGGTCACCACCCCTATCGTCAACATGGTCATATCATTTCCACTAACGATGATCTGCGCGATGCTGTCATGGCATTATGTTGAGGCCCCAGCCATGCAATTGCGGCACCGGAAGGCTCAAAAGCCCCTGAAGACCAAACAGGCTGCTGAATAGCAGACCTTACCCCTTCCAGATCCGCTGATACGCCGCGATCAGCGCGGGCACCTGATGGGGCCAGGCCATCTCGGATTCGACCCGGGCGCGGCCATAGCGGCCCATGACGGCGCGACGTTCGTCATCGGCCAGCAATTCGGTGATCTTGTCGGCCATATCCACCGGATCGTTGGCCTTTGCATAAAGCGAGGCCTCCTGCGCCGAGAACCGCCCCTCGGTCACGTCGAACTGAACGATGGGTTTTTCGAAGGCCATGTATTCAAGGATCTTGTTCATGGTGGATTTGTCATTCATCTCGTTCACCCGGTCCGGGTTCACGCAGACATCGGCGGTCGACAGGATCTCGAACAGATCCCGATCCGGGGCGCGGCCGGTGAAGGTGACATAGTCCGACAGACCCATTTCAGCAGATTGTTCGCGCAGCTTGTCCAGGCTGGGCCCCCCGCCCACAAGGCAGAACTGGATATCGTCGCGGCCCTGAACCTTGACCAGATGCGCCACGGATTCCAGCAGCAGGTCGATCCCTTCCTGATCACCCATCACACCGACATAACCCACCATGTATTTCCGCCCGTTGCGCCAGGCCGGGTTCGGCGGCAGATGCTGCAACCGGCTGAGGTCGGGGCCCGAGCGGACGACAAACACATCCTCGGGCGCCATGCCGCCGCGTTCGATGGCGATCTTGCGATAGCTTTCATTGGTGGCAATCGACACACGGGCCGAGGCAAAGGTCAGCCGTTCGAACATCTTCATCAGCTTCCAGAAAAAGCCGCGCTTGTCGAACTTGGCCTCGTAAAGCTCAGGGTTGATGTCGTGGTGATCGAACAGATAACGCACGCCAAACAGCTTGAAGGGCAGCGCCACCAGAAAGATCAGATCGGGCGGGTTGCAGCCATGGATGACGTGAAAACCGCGGGTGAATTTGATCTTCAGAGACAGCCAGCTTTCCCAGAACAGCGCCGCGCCGTATTCCAGCAGATACCCCAGCGCGCCACTGGCATCCAAAGGCAGCGGGTGGCGATAGACCTTGATGCCTTCATCTTCCCACACGCGTTCCTCATGGCCCTTGCCGGTGGGGCAGATAACCGAGACCAGCGCGCCGGCCGCGGCCAGCGTGCGCGCCTCCATCCAGACACGGCGGTCAAAGGGGACGGGCAGGTTTTCCACCACGATCAGAACCTTGAGGCCCTTCAGGGGCTGGCTCTGGCGCAGCTCTTCGAATGAAATCGGCTGAACGGCGGGTGCAGGGCTAGTCATATTCATAGGTTCTTACCACCTCTGCATCACCCAGGTTCAGATCATTCACGATCCGGTTCGAGCCGACCACCAGATCCCAAGGCCCGGCCTCGGCCGTGGCGCGATCCACCAGCAGGCTGCCCACGTTGGGCAGGTGGGTAAAGGCATAACCAAGGTTCTGTCCCCGCAGATCGGCCGGTTTGATGGCCGGATCATAGACCGACAGCTGATAGCCCGCCTGCAACAGCCGCCGGGCGATATCGACATTGGGGCTTTCGCGCAGATCATCGGTTCCGGCCTTGAAGGCCAGCCCCGCCATCAGCACCCGGCCCCCTTCGGGTAGCCGCGCCATGATATCCTGCGCCTGATAGGTTTTATGCGCCTGGTTGGTCTGCAACAGGCTGTCGATCAGATGCGTATGCGCCCCCACCTCACCGGCGATATGTTGCAGCGCACGCACATCCTTGGGCAGGCAGGACCCCCCGAACGCGCCCCCCGGACGGGTGTAATAGGCCGAGATGTTCAGCTTGGTGTCCGAGACGAAAATCTCGTGCATGGTTTTTGCCGACACGCCCATGCTGTGACAGATGCGGCCCACCTCATTGGCAAAGGCCACCTTGGTGGCGTGCCAGGTGTTGTCGACGAATTTGGTGATCTCGGCCTCTTCGAACGCGGTATAGAACACCGGCGCATTCAGGCCTTCGTGCATCTCGTCCATCACGGCCGAGCGGTTGCCATCGGCGGTGCCCACAACGATCTTGGGCGGGTTGAAGAAATCATCCACCGCCGAAGCCTCGCGCAGGAATTCGGGGTTATAGACAATCTCGATCGCCTGACCCGTCCGATCGCCCAGATAGCTTTGGAAGATCGGCTCGATCAGCTGCCGCACCGTGCCCGGCCGGAAGGTGGATCGGTACGCCACGGTCAGCGGTCGCGCGCGGTCGGGCGAAACGGCCTTGGCAATCTGCCGCGTCACCTCGGCCACGAAATTCATGTTGTGCGACCCGTCAGTGGAACTGGGCGTGCCGACGCAAACGATGGCCAGATCCACATCCGACAGGTCGGGGATTTCAACCGTGGCGCGGATCAGGTTCTTTGCAAGCGCCTCGGTCAGCAGTTCGGCCACCTTGGGTTCCTTGATCGGAGGCTGCCCGGCATTGATTTCCGAGACCTTGTCGGCATTTACATCGACGCCGATCACCTCATGCCCCTCACGGGTCAGACAGCATGCTGCTGTGAACCCCACATATCCCAGACCAAAAATCGCAATCTTCATACCATTACACCATTTTGAACCCCGGCTTCCGGGCACTGGCCGCCACCGGACACATATCAGGCATCACATACTTGACGCGCTTGCCCATGAGGAGCCTGATCTGAGACACTGGGCCAGAAATTCTCCTTGAAACAGCAGATAACTTTCGGACACTAGACCCGCAGGTATCACCGAGTATGAAACAACCTTCTGACATTGAAAGAAAATCATGTGATTTCGACATAAAAAAGCGCGGTCTTCCTTGAGTAACAGCGACCCCGCCCAATTGCCAGAACGGCACTTCTCTATCTGGTTGGAATACCTGAGAGAGGAGATAAAAAGGAAACACTAACCCGGTATTCTGTTGTTTGTTTTGAATGTGGAAAGACAAAGCTGTTGAAGCCTTCGCCTAAATCCGAACCGACCGGTGCCGCAGTCCCGCGCGGCTCACCCCTTGTCGTCGGGGCCGCAGCACTGTTTGCGTCGGGTGTTTTCAGCCAGTTTCTTGGTCTGCTGACGCTTATCGTCACTGCCCGCCTGCTGACCCCGACGGGTTTCGGTGTAATCGCCTATTTCGTCATCGCAGTGGCCTTGCTTGAAATCGCGCAGCGGGCGATTTCCATGACCCTGATCCGGCAACCCGAGGTAACCGAAGCGCACCTCAATACAGTTTTCACGATGCAGCTGTTGCTGGGCACTTCCGCCGCTGGCCTGATCTGGATCAGTGCACCCCTGATGGGGTTTCTGGGCTTGCCTGCCCTGACCGAGCTGATACCCGCCCTATGCCTGATCGCCATCGTCAGTTCGCTCAAAAGCACACGGTTTCCCTTGCTGGAAAGGGATCTCAGGTTTGGATTCGTGGCTGGTGAAGAAGCCATCAGCCGCATCACATATACGTTGTTCGCAGTATGCCTTGCCTGGTTCTGGCGCGATTTCTGGGCCATTGTGGCAGCCAATTTCCTGACTCAGGTCGCACGCGTCATCTGGTCCTTTTCCGTCGCACCGATGCGGCCCCAGCTGACGCTCAGATGCTGGCATGACTGTATCGACGTATCATCATGGTCACTGGGCGCACAGATCACGCAATTCCTGACGACCAACATGCCGCAAATCATTATCGGAGCCACGTTGGGGCTGGCGGATGCGGGTATTTTCAGAATCGGCTTTCGCCTTGTGTCGCTGTTCACCAGCCAGGTCATCGGGCCACTTGAGCGGGTGATCTATCCCGGGCTCGCCAGCATCTCCAGAACTCAGGGCAACGACCGCGAAGCCTTTGAACAGGCCAATGCCATTCTGCTGGGCATCATCATTCCCGTCAGTGTCGGAATGGCGCTGGTCGCAAATCACCTGATCGTCGTGGTGGCCGGATATGAATGGCTGGCAGCCTCTCAGGTCATCTGGGTGCTCGCCCCGCTCAAGGCCATTGAAACGCTACAAGCCAATGTCCGTTCGGCAAGCTATGTGCAGGGTGACACGAAACGGCTGTGCCTGCGCAACAGTATCCTGCTGGTCGTAACAACCATACTGGTGCTGCTGGGATCCAACTATGGATTTGTGGGCGCGATCCTCGGATCCGGCGCAGCCAGCCTGTTCGCGATTGGCCTGGCGCTGGTCATGGCCAAGGATTTTGGAACCGGGGGGCTTCTTACACCCATTCTCATGGCCTGGCGCACCTTCGCCGCGGCCATCGCAATGGTCACCGCGGTTCTCATCGTCAGCAGCGCCTATGGCAGTGGCGACGCAATCGGCTGGGCTTACGATTCAGCCGAAGACCTGCCCCTGCTGCGCATCCGCTTTGCCGTCAAGGTCATCGTCGGCGTGTTCACCTATATCGCGACCCATCTGTTGCTTTGGCAGCTGTCGGGGCGCCCAAAGGGATTTGAAAGCCTGACGCTCGAACTCGCATCGAAACTGCGCAACAGGATTGTCGCCAGGGTGTCCTGAGACACACTCACCCCTGCAATGCCCGCTTCAGTTCCGAGACGATGTAATCAACATGCGCCTCGGAAAGATACTGGTGCAGCGGCAGTGACACGGCGTCATTCTTAAGCGCCATCGCTTCGGCCTGTCCGGTCCAGTCGAGATTACGGTTGAATCCCGCCCACCAAGGTGTTGCCCCGATCCCGCCGTGTTGCAAAGCCTGCACGACACGGTCGCGCTCCTCCACCAACACCGGCATGTTCAGCGGGCAGGTGTCGACCGTCAGCTCGGGCACAAGCATGCGCACACCCGCGACATCAGTCAGAAGTTCACGGTACCTTTCCCAGTTTGCCCGGCGCGTTGCGATGGCCTCGGATACGGAAAACGCCCGCAAGGGGCGGGCCGCAAACGCGCTCATGCGGGTACTGCGCAGAGCCGGATCAAAGTAGTAATGGCTTGGAATATCTTCCAGTTCTCTCTCAGGGCACATGTCCACGGGTATTTGTTCGCCGCCCCGCAACGCTTGCACCAGCCCTTTCAGGCGCGCTGTACCAAGCACATTGCCCAGCCCGGCCCGCAGCAGCATCTTGGTGACCATCTTGCGGGGGGGCGGGCGTGTAAACGGATGCTCAGCATGCAGATCCGGCGCGTTGATCACCAAGGCGCCGCCGCCCAAAACCGGAACAAACTTGTAAAAACAGAAGACCGAAACGTCACCCACCCGGCCTTCGGCGGGGGTCTGACCACTCAGCAGGCTCAGCGCGCAATCTTCGATCAACCGCAACCCGTGCCGGTCACACAGCGCCCGCAGCCCGGTCAGTGAGGGTTGGATCACGCCGAAGTAATGCGTCACGTAAATCGCCCGCGTGCGCTTCGTGATAAGCGGTGCAATGCGATCCGGATCAGCCAGTAAATTGTCTGAGACAGGATACAGCCGGACCGAAAGACCCGCGTCAATCAGCGGGTCAACCTCTGAGCCGCAATTATAGGCTGGCACCAAAACCTCGTCCCCGGGCTGCAAGGCCAAAAGATCACAGGCGGCCCGGATCGCCACGCGGGTATTGAAACTCCAGAAAACCGGGCGATTCCGAAACAGGGCTGTATATCCGCCTGCCGGGTCCCGGCGAAACAGATTGGCAAACTGCATGGGCGGGTCGCCGCAATAAAGCGTGGTCTCATGTGTGTTGCTGCTCATGCCAACCCCGCATTTCAATACTGCCGCCAAGTCCGATGATGTGTCAGGCGGTATTCATTACAGTGCCCAACCGGTGAAAACCCCGTTTTCAGGATATTGAGCCTGGAAGGTAAATTGTAATCCCGGCAATTGGTATAAAACCCGTCGATTCCTGCGGATATTTTGCTGGCAACAATCGCGTCCCAAAGCCGGCCCTGCAAATTTCTGCCGCGGTATTGCGGCAGGACATAAACATGCCAGAACAGCTCTTCCGTATCAGTGAGGGGCACAAAGAAATCGCGGCTATGCGCGGCATCCCTAACCCAGGCCACCGCCTGGATGCGCCCCTCTTCCGTCAGCACCCAAAGCTGCCACCCGGCGTCCAGCCATTCCAGCATTCCCCAGTCATGCGCCGCCTCAGGGTCCGTCAGGCTGGCCAGTTCGTCCCTGGTAAGGTCTTCGCGTGATCGGATTTCCCGCACCTGTTGCGCGTCCTGCCCGGCTTGTGAGTGGGCAGCACAACTGGTCGCGCCCAGCCGGAATACCAGATGGCGTTTGCGCACAAAGCTGTCCATCAGGGCCAGCCAAAGCTGCCGGACAAGAACAACCGGCCCACGTCGCGCGGCCCCCCGGATCAGTTGCAATTTGCCTTTCTTGGCCAGATTCATACTTCGCCTTACCAATCGTTCAGGGACCTAACCCGCCGCTGCCCTCTTGAGCTTTTTCAACTGCCCCCGGATCAGATCACGCGCATTTCCCGTCAGGTACACAGACCGGTTCAACACCTTTTCACGTGCTGAAATCCGCTGCACGACACGCGGATTGAACTCTGACTTGTACTTGTGAATGTTGAACTTCTTCTCGCCCGAAACCGGTACGTGATAGCCCTCGACATCCAAGGTGCTACAGCCCTTGCCCTTGGCCCATCTCATGGCCTCCAACCACAAGGCCGGGGCGATACGCAGATTGCCCGCCGCCCGCAGATGATCCGGCTCGGTGGTGAAATGCCGGCCGTGCACAATGTCCCTGCTGCGATACACCAAAAGCCCGGCAAGAAAGGCCTCCTGCTGCCAGGCCATGATCACGGTGCCAATTTCATCGGGCCGCAATACATCTTCAAACATCGCCTCATAGGCGGGAAGGCTCAGCTCGGGCAGCCTGCGCGAAACGCGCAACCGGTTCATGCTCTCGAGAAAAATGCGGAACTCTTCCGGGGTCTGCGCGCTTCGGAACGTCACGCCCTGCCGTTCGGCGCGCCTGACCTCGCGACGGGCGCTTTTGGAAAACGCCGCCATGATCTCTTCGCTCGTGACCGATATGTCGACCCATCCGGTTTCACGAAACTGATCTTCTTCAGCCACGCGCCAACCTGCACAAGACAGCGCGGCATCCAGTGTGTCGGCCTCTTCTTCGGTCCAGAACGGGGTGACAGTCAGGCTGCCTACCCTTGAAAACCCCGGCTGTCGGCACAGGCCATCCAGAAACGTCACCATGTCGGCGGCATCGTCGCAAACCGGGCCGCTCAGGCAGTGGGCCCGGGCCCAGGCGCCGGGCAGATACGGGTGCGGTTCAAGTGAGATCAGAGCGACACCCACAAGCGCCCCATCCCGGCGCGCCGAGGCATAAATCACCTTGCGTTTCAATCTTTGTTCCGAATTCATAAACAACGGAGATTGCCGCGGATGCTGATGCCGGGCCGCATTCAGAAACGTCACCCATTCGGCATTCCGGTCTGCGGTCAGGGTTTCAGTGCATTCAATCGCAACACTATCTTGCCCTTCAAGTTCCTGCACAGCCAAACTAATACCTCAATATACCGGTTTATTCGTTCTGAATTTCACAGCTACTATTTAACAACAGCCGTCGCTTAATGACGTTGAGTGTATTCATAGATCAGAACAATGGCTAAACAATTTGAAAATGTAAGTGAGTAACGAGAACAGGGTTTCATGACTTCACCGTCACACGGCACGCAGAGCGAATGCGCTGTTTCCATTGTCATCGTGAACTGGAATACCCGGGACATTCTTCGGGACTGCCTGATATCCATTTCCCGGCAGACCCGGAAGCCGCATGAGGTCATCGTCGTCGACAATGCATCAAGCGACGGATCCGTCGATCTTGTCCGTGACGAATTCCCTGATGTTCGCTTGATCGCCAATGACGCGAACCGGGGATTTGCCGCGGCTAACAATCAGGGTCTGGAAATCGCACGGGGTGACAATCTGCTGTTGCTCAATCCCGATACCATCATTCTGGATGGTGCGATCGATACCATGCTGGACTGGCTGGATCAGCACCCGGATGTCGGCTGCGCTGGATGTCAGGTCCTGGAAGATGAAACCACCATTCAGCGCACCTGTTTTGCCGACCCGGGTCCGGGAAACCTGGCGCTGATCGAGTTTGGGCTGCACCGCCTGTCTCGGCGCAATCCGCTTCTGGCCCGCGCCGAGTACGGAGACTGGGATCGGCGTTCGCAACGCGAGGTCGACGTCGTCTCGGGCATGTTCATGCTTGTGCCCCGTCGTGTCTTCGAGGCCGTGGGCCTTCTGGACGAGGCATTCTTCGTCTACTCGGAAGAGGCCGACTGGTGCCGTCGCATCCGCGATGCAGGCTGGAAATGCGTGTTCACCCCCGAAGCGCGCATCCTGCACCTTGAGGGAGGCGGCAAAAGCACCGCCCAGATCCGCTCGCGGATGTACGTACAGATGCAGAAAAGCAAGATGATCTATCTGCGCAAACATTATGGCCTTTGGGGCCTGTTCCGCGGCCGGATGGTGTTTGTGGGATCATCCGTATTGCGCTTTGTCATGTCGGTCGCAAATCAGCGGGAAGAAGCTGCCGCGCGGCGGCGTCTGGCCCGGGCCTCGCTGCGCTATCACCTGACCAGCCAGGAGCCGACAGAGTGACCGACACAGACGTCCGGCTGACATTCAAATGGGTTGATGGGGTCACCGGCCTTGAACGCATGACCGATGCGTGGGCCGCACTGGCCCGACAGACCGGCGCGGATATCTATGCCACTCCGGTCTGGGTCCTGACCTGGTGGGCTCATTTTGGGCGCGGTAAAACGCTCCGGACCCTTGTGGCATATGACGCTCAGGGGCAGCTGGTCGCCTTGCTGCCGTTCATGATCTATCCAGTTTGGCTGGGGCCTGTGAGGGTCCGTATCGCCAAATTGGCCGCAACCGATCCCAACACGGTGATTTTCCAACTGGCCGCCACGGAAACCGCGCTAAAGAACAGCTGCGCCGAGGCCCTGAACGGCCTTCTCGGCGATGGCCGGGCGCATCTGGTCAGTTTCACCCCCGCCTCGGAACGCGGCACCATGCTGGCAGCCATCCGCAATGGGGTGGCACCGGGGCTGGCGCTGACCGACACGCCGGCTGGCACCCATACGGTTTTTGAACTGCCCGATACGTTTGAGGGCTATCTTGCCAACCTGTCCAAGAAACGGCGGAGTCAGTATCGACGGGATCTGAAACATCTACAGAATGACCACGGCCTGACAACGCGGATGGTCCATCCTGATGCGCATCAGTTCAGGGATTTCGTCTCCTTCCACAACCGGCAATGGCAGGAGGTTGGAAAAGGAGGCCATTTCGCGGATTGGCCTGGCAGCGCCGCCTTCTACTGCGATCTGGCAGACGCCACCCAGCAGGGGCAGGAAACCTGGTTCGTCGAACAACATGGTCGAAACGGCCCCCTTGCCACCCAATTCTGTCTGGTCGCGGGACAGACCTGCCATTGGCGATTGCCCGCCAGATCGACCGATCCGGAACTGGAACGCCTCAGCCTTGGGAAAATCGGCTTGGTTCAGATGATCGAACAGCTGATCGCCGCTGGCGTGACGCGGATCGAAGCCGGGATTGGCGCATATGGTTACAAGCTGGTCTATGGCGGTGAATCGGTGCCCACTCATCGCCTGATCGTCTTACGGCGATCAGGAATATCCCCTGTCTTGCTGAAGCTCTGCCTTGGTTGGGCGCGTGTGTTGCACCTGGTCTATTACAGGCTCTGGTTCGGGCGGGTTGCACCCCGGCTGAGGGCCGTGATCCCGTTGAAAAACAAATCGCTGTGGTCCAGCTGGATCAAAACAAGAATATGAGGCGGATATGATCGCATATCAGTTCTCTGCACGGGTTCTGCCTGAAGACAAGTGGCCCGCCCTCAGCGCGTCGTTCCGCGACCTGACCCTTGAACACAGCCTGACCTATGCCCGCGCGGCGGCCCGCCGGATCGGGGCAGACGTACAGTTCCTGATGCTCACCACCCCGGACGGGCAGCCTGTTGCCGCCGCATGTCTGCGCATCAAACATGTTCCTGGCCTGCGGCGTGGCATTGCATGGCTTGCCGCCGGACCGCTGGTGCAGCATGTCGATCGGCCTGATCCCGACGCTGCAACACTGCGTGCCGTGCTGGCCGCACTGCGTACGTATGCTCAGGAGAGCGGGCATATCCTGCGCCTGCGGTTTCCGGCCACACCCTGGCATGATGTTGCATTGTTGGATCAGCTGGCCCGTAGCGAAGCGTTTTTGCCCACCGATCGATCCCCGACCTATCGAACCGTGGTCGTGGATTGTACCCAGGACGAAGATACACTGATGCGTGCCCTGCACGGAAAATGGCGCAACCCCCTACGCAATGCGCTGAAAGCCGGCCTTGATCTGGATATCGTGCCGATTGCACAGGCAGCCGACCGGTTTCATCCGATGTATACCGAGGTTCAGGCAGCCAAAGGCTTTCGGCCGGATATCCCGCCAGAATTCTATTATGGCCTTGAGGGGGCTGATTTTGCCCATGAGGTTCTGTTTGCCCGCAAGGACGGGGCCGACATTGCCGCGATGACGCTGGGACGGGCTGGGTCCAATGCCGTCTATCTGTTCGGGGCCACTCTGGACACCGGGCGGCGCCTGAATGCCGGGCATTATCTGATGTGGCATTCCATGCTGCGCTGTCGCGACCTGGGCCTGAAGTATTTCGACCTGGGCGGGATAGATCCTGAAGCCAACCCTTCCGTCACACGTTACAAGCTGCGCACGGGCGGCACAGAGTTGCGCGCAGCGGGCCCGTACGAGTTCCGCCCTGCCGGCGCAAGCTCTGCCCTGATCAGCATCGCCGAAACCATTCACGCCCGCCTGAAGAAGCTGCGCTCATGACAAAGCCCATCGGTATCAACTTTCACGGCATCGGAACACCAAAACGCTCTCTGGAACCGGGCGAGGCCCCCTACTGGCTGTCCGTTGGCAAGTTTGAGCGGGTTCTGGACCGGATCGCCGCAGACCCTGATCCGAACCGGTTCACCATCACCTTCGATGACAGCAATCTTTCGGATCATGACATCGCCCTGCCAGCACTTGTTACCCGAGGCCTGCGGGCCCGGTTTTTTGTTCTGACCGGACGGATCGGACAGGCCGGATCACTGGATGCAGACCATCTGCGTCGCTTGCAGAATGCGGATATGACAATCGGCAGCCATGGAATTGACCATCTTGCCTGGCCGACACTGGATGACGCTGCTCTGATCCGAGAACTCAGCGAATCCCGCGCGCAGTTGGAAATGATATGCGGCTGCCCGGTGGTCGAAGCGGGCATTCCCTTTGGCCGCTACGATACACGGGTGTTACGTGCGCTGCGCGATGCGGGCTACACTACGGCTTGGTCAAGCGACGGAGGCATCTGGCGCAAAAACGCATTTATACGCCCCCGCACATCGCTGCGCGAGGATATGAGCGATCAGGATTTGAAGGCGATCTTGTCGGGTCACATGCCGCTCGCGCGCCGCTTTCGGCGCGCATTGGGCATGACCCGTCGGCGCTGGACGACCACAGGTTAGCGGGCGCGTGCGACACGCCCGGTAGACAGTTCTCCGGGCAGGGCCTTGGGAAACCGGGTATACCGCATCTTTCGCCCTCCTTCCTCGGCCTGGGCCTGGTCCCCATCCTGACCGGACCCGTCATCCGCATCCAAAAACCAGACCCCCGCACCCAGCAGGAACATCAAAAAACAGAACGTGGCATCCCAAAGATGGACGGTCACCGCAGATACACAAAGGCCCAGAAGCGAAATCAGATATCCAAGGCGCGCATCCGCCATTGCCCCGGTCAGATTTCTGCTGCCAAGCTTAAAGAACGTGACAATCATCGCGCCTACAAGAAGGAACAGGGCCGGAAAACCATGTCGCAATGTGACCACCAGCCAGAAATTGTCGACGCTGCTCAGCAGTACCATCCAGTGGGGGCGCGTCCAGTCATTCAGGCCGATACCGAAGATCGGGTTTCGCAGAATATCGTCGGATGCGAAATTGAACGTATGGATGCGGGCCCATGCCGTACCGGGGGTCAGCGTGAAATGGGTTGCAAAAATCTGGAACATACTCCGGTTCGAGCCAATCTCGGCAATGAAATACAGAACGCAGAATATGCTCAGCAGAACTTTCCATTTCTTCCTGAGGAAACTAAAAATCCAGTTCCATCCCATCAGCGCCAACTGAATGACGACATTCAGAAACGCACCCGATGAAAGGGAAAAGAACACCGCCCCCCCTACTACCGAGGTCAGGCCAACCTTCTTGAAGAACGATTTATGCCATCCCAGCACATACCAGGTCAGCGCGAAGGCCGGCGCGCAGAACACGCCGAACAGGATGGGATGCGGCATCGTTGTCTGCGCCCGCAGCAACCCAAGCCGAGGTTCGAAAATCCATTTCTGATAAACGCTTAGAACCTTGCCGAACAGGTTCAACAGCGGGGTCTTGCCCGTAAAGGATTCGAACAAGGCAAAGGGCAGCAAAATGAGGATAAGCAGAAACAGGCATTTCACGAAGTACCGAAACGATTCCAGGTTCCGGATATAGGTTCGGGCAATAAAATAGGGCACCAGGGTTTCGATCATGAACATCCCGATGAACTGCCACATTTGCGCCAAACCATTATTGACAGAAATGGACAGGGCCGACCAAAAGCTGAACATGATCGCCAGAATATCAACGGCCCTGATCTTTCCGGCCTTGCCGCTCAGCCATCCGATGATCGCAGGAAACATGAACAGCAGCAGGATCACCCGATACCCGCTGAGCTTGAGCCCCCCCAGGTGGAAATAGAACGGCATCGCGAAGGAGACAATGAGCAAGGCGAGAACGACCGGCTTTGTCGCCGGGGCGCTGGCTTTCGCTGACAAAACGGCTGTCATCTAAAATTCCTGCCTTTAAACGGATAACATATTACAGATTGCACCAACATATTGTCAGTATTCTGGCCGCGCGCCCGAAGCCAATCACTTTTCCACAACATTGCCCGCAATGTCCTCATCGCGAGGGGTAGGATTGCGACAAGCTGGACCCCGCATTCAGGCGATCAAGCTGGCTGCCGGGGCGCACGCCGTATTCGTTGTATCCGTCTTTCCTGCCTTGCGCGTAATAGATGAACTGGCTGTCATAATGCCCACCCTGAGAGGGGGTCTGATCTTGAATCAACGCATTGTTGAGCACAACCCAATCGCGCTGGTTCTCGTGCCCGATGACATTGGCCACCGCATTCTGCTCAATGACCACCGAGGTCGAATCCGGAGAAATGTTGATGACCGGAACCGAATGACCGCCGGGCACATGGATCACCGAGTTCTTTCTGATCGAGATATTGTCCGAGCCATGGATCGAAATGCCGTGAATATGACCATTGTAGATCATGTTGTTTTCAACCAGCACATTGCGGTGTCGCATGACTGGGTTGCCGAGGTCCTTGCCGTCTCCGCCAGCCCAGATGGTCTGTGTGAAATCGCCGCCGGCCATGTCGAATATATTGTCACGGATGACGATGTCCGAAGATCCCCGGGGCGATACCCGCATAATCTGGATCATGTCGCGGTGATCCTGAGATCCAGCCGCACCGCCAAAATCGTGAAACCGGTTCCGCTCGATTCTCAGGCCATCCGCAGCATCGACGTCAACCCCATCGGACCGGATCGTGTGAATGTTGTTGCCCGTAAAGACAAACTGCCGCGACTGCACGGACAGAACTGCTGTCCACCATCTGCGAAATTCGTTGCCTGAAAGGGTCAGGTTCCCGCCCCGCTCGATTTTCAGGCCGATCCCGATACTGTACCCGTCCGCCTCGGACCCTGTTCCCCTTGCAGTCCCACCGTCGAACACGGAATTCGATATCACAATGTCCGTACTGTTCAGGATGACGAAATAGGCAATGAAATGCGGATCGCCCCCATTGTAGGTGTAATCGAAATAGACACCATCCAGATGCACATTCCTGGCTCCTTCCAGAACCAGACGGGTAAAGCAGGCCGGTGCGGCAGGATCGGCGGACCGGATCACCACGGGTGACCGGTATGCCGTGTTCATCCTAAGGGTTCCATAATTCCCCGGCGCCAGAAGAAAGATGTCCCCGCCCCGGGCATTTTGCAGGGCTGCGCCAAGATCGGCGGCATTCGCGACCGGCTGCCCCTTGGTCTGAGTTGCGGGAAGGTGCGTTCGCACGTCTCGCCCCTGACAGGGGGGCTGGGCCGCCACATCAAAACCCAACATGAGCAGTAGCGCCCCTGCCAAGACGAGAATCCGGGACCCGGCCATAACGCACCTTTCTGATAACCACACTTGCAGGAAAGTGTAGGCAAGGCGGGTTCCACTGTCTATCGCGCCTGCTTGCCCGTCTGGCGCCATGGCACGTCCGAATAGCCCTTGCAACGCCCAGGTTTCCCTTACGGCACCGGGCAATTCATTGCCGATGCCTATCGCCCATACGCAAGGACATGCCTGAATGATGGCTATTTTGTGGCCATTGTTGCCCTACGGGAATCAATTCGCCAAACCCTAGGCAACCGCTAAGGGAAGTGGAACAATTCCCGGTATCGAGTATCGAGTTCACTCGGAAATAAACGCACAGGGGCAGAATTGTCCCGATACAGGCAACAATTTCCAAACATAGCCATATTTCGGCCACTCTGCCGCCCTCGGGCGGCTGTTCCATCCGTCCTGGGTGTGCGGGAACTCGTGCGCTGCCACTCACAGCGCCTATGAAACAGAAGGTGAAATATGTCGACGACAATCACGGTAACCTCTGCGGCAGAGCTGAACCAGGCCTTGTCTCAGGCGACAGGTGGGGAAACCATACTGCTTGCGGCGGGCGATTACGGTCAGCTCAACCTCCACTACACGAATTTCGCATCGAATGTGACGATCCAATCCGCGGATCCGAATGCGCAAGCCAGCTTTTCCGGTATTCACGTCAAGCAATCATCGAACGTCACATTCGACGGCATCAAGTTCGACTACACTTACAATAGTGGCGACTACCATTTCCAAAGTCCGTTCAGTGTCTATGACAGCCAGAACATCGCGTTCAAAAACTCGATCTTCGATGGCGACGTTGCCAGCGGCACAGGCACATCCGCAGATGGTACCGGTTATGGAACAGGCCTGACAATCAGCGGTTCGACCAATGTCACTATCGACAACACCGAGTTCTTGAAGTGGTGGAAAGCAGTCATTGCCGTGAACTCCAATGGGGTCAGCGTTACCGGCAGTGATATCCACACGATACGGTCCGACGGTCTGGTCTTCGACAATGTCGACAACATTCTGGTCGAGAATAACTATATTCACGATTTCGGCGGCGCAGCCGGGTCCGGCGATCACCGCGACATGATCCAGATTCAGCGCGCCAACGGCAGCGGCAGTGACAACATCACCATCCGCAACAACGTGTTCGACATGGGGAACGGGGACTTTACCCAAACCATCTGGGCTGGTGGTGACGGCAAGGATATCAACGATCCCAATGTGATCCACCACAACGTGCTGATCGAAGGGAACACGATCTATAATGGCCACTTCCACGGCATTTCCCTTTATGGTGTGGATGGGCTTACGATCACCCAGAATTCGGTTCTGCACGTGGACGAAAAGACGCTGACCGGCGGGATCGAGATTCCGGTGATCAACGTTTCCTCTGGTTCCACAAACGTCACCATCGATCAGAACATTACATCTCAGATCGTAGGGTATAACGGGCAATCCGACTGGAACGTCAGCAACAACGCCCTGATCCAGCCCGGTGAGTACGACCAGAACTTCACCTATCAGGCAACGGCGCAGGGGAATGGTTACAACCAGTATGTCGTCATCCCAGGCAGCCTGGCTGACACACTGAACGCCGGTTCGGCCCATTCGTATGGCGCCTCGGGCTCCACCACTCCGCAGCAGGGCGGCACCACGTCCCCGGACAGCGGCTCCACGTCCCCCGACAGTGGCACCACGTCTCCGGACAGCGGAGTCCAACAGCCCGACACTGGGTCCGAGCAACCTGATACCGGGTCTGAACAGCCCGACACCGGGTCCGAGCCTATTAGTGGCGAACCGCAGGGCGAACTGATGATCGACATAACCCATCAGGACAGCCCGGAGAGCGTTGAGTACCAGGACGGAATTTCTGACATCAGCAAAGTCTCCTCCCCGGTCGACGCGACGCAGGCCGAAGGCGATACAAGCGCCGTGCAACCTGATACAGGCTCGGAACAACCCGACACGGGTTCAGAGCAGCCTGACACCGACTCCGAACTTGTCCTTGCTGACAGCTCACAAGACGAAATGTCGGTGATCGACATCACCAATCAGGACAGTCGGGGGAACATCGGGCACTTGGACGGGATTTCTGACGCTGAGCAGGTCAGCTTCTCGATCGACGTGACGCGGGAAGAAGGCGACACAACAGCCGAGCGGCTTGTGTGGAACCACTCGAATTTCGGCCTGAAGCTGAACAAGAAAGGGCATCTGGTCGCAAAAGTCGACAACAATGATGGTGGGTTCCGCGACGGCTTCAAGATCACGGATGTCGATCTGAGCGACGGTGAAACACATCAGGTCACTCTGATGGTCGATCAGGACACCGATCGCCTTCAGGTTCTGGTCGATGGTGCCGTTGTCCTGGACGAAACCAATACGGATTTCGATTTCGCCGGCGGTCGGGAAAGGGATTGGTACGTTGGTGATAGCGTCGACACCTTTGCGATCGGTGACGAGACCCCGTTTGTCGAGCCGTATTCCGATTTGTTCGCGTAACGGCAAAGATCGCTGAAAATACAGCCTATTGATTACCACTGCATGGGCGGGTACCGAAAATTCGGACCCGCCCATATCTATTCCGCCCCCTGGCATTGCCAGTCATGTAAACTTGGGTGCATACGTTCTTTGAATGCTGCCAGCATTCATCTAAAGATTGGTCAAACAGCCATGTCACTGCCTTAAAAGGCGTATTGCAAAAAGTCTTTTTATCGCGATTGGCCCCGTTTCGAACGCCGCGCAAGGTTACGGTTTTTTTGGGAGAGTAAATGGTACAGTCAGAAATACGCTGGCACACGGATTGCAGACAGGATTATCTGGATACGGTCTGGAACATCATAACAGATGAAAAACCGGCCCGGATCATGGAAATCGGTGGCACGACCAGCCGATCGACCGGCGACAAGACACTGCCCGATCATGTCACATCCTTCACGATCAGTGACATAAGTGCCGAAGAACTTTCCCATGTTTCCGATGAGTTCGACACCCTTCAGATCAACGCCTGCGGCGATGTCAGCCATGTGGATCAGAGGTTCGATCTGATCATGTCCAAGTTTTGTGGCGAGCATATGCCCGACGGCAAGCAGTTCCACAAAAACATGCATCACCTTCTGGCGGATGGTGGCGTTGCTGTTCACTTGGTGCCGACCATTTTCGCCTCGCCGTTCCTGATCAACTGGTTGTTTCCCGAACAACTGACACGCAAGGCGGTTCAACTGTTGCAGCCCCGGCGCTTTGATGGCCAGAATACCGGCAAATTCCCCGCCTATTACTCACTGTGTCGCGGCTCGACCCCGTACATGCGAAAGGCGTTGGCGGATGTCGGGTTTTCGAGCATCGAAGTACATGAATATTACGGGCACCATTACTATGATAAGATTTTCGGCCTGCGGCAGCTGGATAACGGGCTGGCGCGCCTGTGCGCCCGGCACCAATGGGCGGTTTATTCTTCCTATGCCATCATCATAACGCGCAAGTAAGTGCCCCAGACCGGGCCCACGGCGTTTGACAGGAAACCAGCAAGACCGGAGGCTGTGGAAAGAGCGGAGCCACAAAACAGCCAAACAGACGAAGTAATGGAATTGACGCCCCAGTTTATGAATACCCGCTTCGACAGGTGGAGCGCATGACAAGTTGAGATCCGAGGACGTAGAGATGTTAGAGTCGAAAAGTTATCAGGCCTATATGAACAGCCCATACAAAAGCAGTAAGCATTCCACTTACTTCGATGTGTATGACAAACTTTTTTCTCCTTACATCGGAAAGGATATCACGTTTGTTGAGATCGGCGTTCTGGGTGGTGGATCTCTTTTCATGTGGCGGGAATTCTTTGGTCCTCAGGCCCGCATCATCGGCGTTGAACTGAACCCCGATGCAAAGCGCTGGGAACAGGAAGGGTTCGAGATTTTCATCGGCAGCCAGAGCGATCCGGATTTCCTTGAAAAAATCGTAAGGGAAGTCGGTGATATCGACATCGTTCTGGATGATGGCGGCCACACCTATGAACAACAGATCATTACGACGGAATGCCTGTTGCCACACATCAAGGATGGCGGGATGCTTGTGGTCGAAGACACGCATACCTCTTACATGGAAGGGTTCGGCCTCAGGCACCGTTCCTTCATCAAATATGCCATGAACATGGTGGACCGTATCAACCATCGGTTCTCGCGGCTGACGCCTGACACCTCGGAAAAGCGTGCCTGGGGGATTAGCTTCTTTGAGTCTTTTGTCGTCTTTGACGTGAACCGCAAGGCGACCTCGGTCGCATCGGCGCCCACAGAAAACGCTGGCAAGGACCTGCATGCCAAAGACTTCAGACATGCGGACAATCAGACCTACGAAGCTCTTCTGAAAACATCCAAAGGGCTCTCGGCGCTCAAGGCCATTCCGGGGATGCGTGCCGCAGCCAGGCTGGTACGAAACATCGTGTCGCTGCCATCCAACATGAAGCGCGCCCGCAGGTTGAAAGAGTATTTTTGACCGGGTCAGAGACAGCTGTGTGCACGTTTCTTGTGGGAAATGTATAGCATGAGCATTGCACGACCCGCACATATCCTCTCGACCAGGTTCCGCTGGCCGCATGCGATTTCCGCCAGCCTGCTCATTTATGCACTCACAACCGCACCGGGCCTGATCAGGGATGGCAGAAACCCCGATGACTGGCGTCAGGTCCATGGTGCACCCGAGGGCGGGATGCCTCTTAACTGGACGACCGAGGAAGGTCGCTGGGCGATGGAGGTGCTGTATGTCCATGTTCTCCAGGAACGTTTTCTGCCCGTTTTGCAGACTGGACTAGCGGCAGGCGTTTTCCTTCTGCTGTCGTGGATTCTGGCGCGGCAGTCCGGCGATCGTGACACCCGGCCCTTCGCGACCTTTTTGATTTTCACGCTTGGCGTTCATCACATCTACATGATCAACGCCCTTACTTTTTCGAGCCACGTGTTTGCGTTCCCACTGGCGTTGCTGCTTTCCGTTGCCGGTTTCAAATGTTTTGAACGCGGCATCCTTCATGCGTTTGGCGCGCGGGTGATCTGGCTTTTGATCGGTGCGCAATGCATCGCGCTTTGTGCAGCACTCTATCAGCCTTTCGTCCCTTTTGGCGCCGTGATCCTGTTTGTCTCGATGATCCGAACCGACCGATACAAGACCACAGATGTGGGCACATTCATCCTGCTGTCGGCAATTGGATCATGTCTTGGCCTTCTGGTCTATTTTGCGCAGGCCCATCTGGCTGCCCAGTTGCATGATCATGTCCCCACGACCAACCGTATCGCGATGCCCTCTCTCCACGAGTTGCAGGGCAAGCTTGAAACAGCCCTTCAATTGCTTGGCCAAATCTGGCGGGGGTCGCTACAAAGAATACCCTGGGAAATCAAGACCCTGAACAGCGCCTATATCGGAATTGGGTTCTTGCTGGGCGTTGGGCTGAGCATGTCTGTCCTTGTACGGAACCCGCACAATTGGGTGCATGCCCTGCGCATCCTGATTGGCATGACCGGTATTCTCTTGCTGCCTTTGCTGATCTGGTTCTCCTACGATGGGCAGTGGATACCGTCACGGGCCGTAGCCTATGTCGGCTTACTGGCTGCGGTGTTCTACCTGGCCGTTGATGCCGAAATACGGGCAAGAGGGTTCACGGCACCGGTCATTCTGGGCCTGCCCCTGATCGTTGCACTCACATACGCCTTCATGGCGCCTTTCGTCTGGAGCGATCAGTCCGAAATGGGGGACCGTGATGAGACGCTTGCCGAACAAATCATGACACGGCTCGCGGAGCTGGAAGGGTATGACGGCGCGCCATTCCGCATCGTCGGCCATACAGATTACCCCGATCTGGCTTGGGGGGACATGATTGGCTGGACCGTATTTCACGCTGGCAACTCCCGCCCGGGCATCTTCAAGGACATGTATGACCTGGACTGGTACGCCGAGGGCGGGCTGTATGAAGGACCGCTGGCCTGCGAGGCCTTCCCAGCCGAAAATTCCGTCTATCTGCATCATGGTGCCGCCTATGTCTGCCTGTCGCAAAGCTCCGGCTTTTCCGGCAACCTCATGTGCGCTGACAGCGACAAGCCCGAAATCGGTCGTATCTGCGTCACGCCAAAAGCAGTTCTGCGGCTCTCGGAGATCTGTGCGTCCCCCCTTCGAGGGGACAGAATTGACGTTACAAGCACCGCGATGCCAACCGTTCGCAGCGCAATCCAAGACCACGGCCACACCATACATGGCGGGTGTTTCTATACCGCAGGTTGGAACGGAGAGGTACCAAATGAGATCGAAGTATCAATGGTGAACGGGGATGGTGCAGTCACCTGGTCCGAAAAGCTGACACTTGGCGCGATAGAGAATCCATCCGGCAACCTAGAATAAGGCGTGCGCCTGACTGGCCAAATGACGCCAAACTAAAAACTTTGTCATCACCAATGCACGGCGTGAGGTGCTTAGTGACTGTGAAAAGACACTGAAATTCGAAAAAATACGCACGCACACAGAACTTTTTGAGCCCAAGGCAAAACCATGGTCACTTATCCCCGGACGCACGGGAAAGGCTACGCGTTATGGTAAATTTAAACATGAGTACCCCCACAATTCCGTCCCGGGAAAAAGCCTTGGACCAAAGCGCTCCGACGCTCAGCATCATCGTGCCCATGTTCAATGAAGAAGAGGTTCTGCCGGCCCTGTTCGAACGTTTGGGGCAATTCCTCGATCAGCTTGGGGAAAGCTACGAGATCATCTGCGTGAACGACGGCAGCACAGACGCAACTGCCAAGCTTCTGGCCGCCGCGCATGAGCGCGATGATCGTATCAAGGTGCTGAATTTTTCACGTAATTTCGGCAAGGAAATCGCATTGACGGCGGGGCTGGATGCAGCTGCGGGTGAAGCCGTTGTTCCGATAGACGCGGATTTGCAGGATCCCCCCGAACTGATCAAGACATTTCTGAAAAAATGGCGCGAAGGGTTCGATGTCGTCTATGCCGTCCGGCGCCACCGCGACAGCGATACCGCGATGAAACGCTGGACAGCGCTGAAGTTCTATCAGGTCATCAACCGGCTTTCGGGGGTACCGATACCCGCCAATACCGGCGATTTCCGCCTTATGGACCGGCGCGTGGTTCAGGCTGTTGTTCAGTTGCGTGAGCACAACCGCTTTATGAAGGGCCTTTTTGCCTGGGTCGGGTTTCGGCACACCGAGGTGGCGTATGACCGCCCCGAGCGTGCGGCGGGGCAGACCAAATTCAACTACTGGCGCCTTTGGAACTTTGCGCTGGACGGTATTACCGGGTTCAGCACCGTACCTCTCAGGATTGCGGGCTATGTCGGCATGCTGACTGCGTTGGCCGCGATCATCTATGGTGTTTTCCTGATCTCACGCACCCTTGTCTACGGGGTGGATGTACCCGGCTATGCCTCATTGATGGTTGCAGTGCTGTTGATCGGTGGCCTGCAACTTGTCGTGCTGGGCGTCATCGGGGAATATCTGGGGCGGCTTTATGCAGAGGCTCAGAAACGCCCGCTTTACATTGTCGAAAGCAGCCTGGGGTTTGAGCCCCTGGACGGTCATTCATCCTGATCCCTCGGCCTCATCTGCGCCGGTAGACAAGAACCTGCCCGTCCCCCAGCGTCCCGGCAAACGCGTGCACGCGTTCCAGCCGCCCTTCCGCATCACGTTGCAGATCAGGAATGGCACGGAACATCCGGTCTGGGAACAGAACAACCAGCGCCACAGGGCCAGGTTGGGCCATGGCCTCGGAATAGTCCTGCGCATCCCCGATGGTTCCCCAGTCGGCGTTGAAGTGGTCTTCGAAAAGGGGGCCGCCCGGGTTGATCGCATATACCCGTTCTGACGGGCTGCGGGTTTCTTCAACAAGCGCAAAAGCCCCCGCCAGATCCTGTTTCGGAGCAGAATAGTTCCGCTGCACCAAGAACACGGACACCACGATCATCGCCAGAACGCCCAACGCAAAGAGCGGCGATCCAAACCGGGGCTGTTGAGCCCACCGTGCCACCGCATCAGCACCGTATCGACACCCCACAACGGCCAGAATAATGATCAGCCCGATATCGACGAAAAAGAACCTCGGCCAGATCCGCATCTCAAGCGACAGCAGAAGCAGTAGCGTCACGGCGATATGCATGGCGATGGACGGGAAAAACAACGGCTGCACCGCATGCGCCCCCACGGCACCGAAGACAATGACGGCCAGCCCACCGATCGCGATGAACAACATCAGCGGGCCGGTATCCCCAACCGCGGTCCGCAAACCTTCGACAATTGTCCAGAGCGGGTTCTGGTATTCCTGCATGGGGTCCACGGCGGATGTCGCCGAAACCTCGCTCACCGTGCCCGCTATGCTTGGCAAGATCGGCAGATATGCAAGCAGGACCAGAACCAGCGCAACCGCAACACCCACCAGCGGATGCAGCACCCATTCGCGGGTCAAAGTGCCCCGGCCGAACCCGGTCACAAGGGAAAGCAGCCAGATGAGACCCAGTGCAACAAAGAAAAATGCACCGGTCAGATGCGTGAAAACAGCGGCCGCGGCGGTAAAGCCGAATGCAACCCAGGTGCCGGTCGCTGGCTGGCGCATCCCCCGCAGAAAGAAAATGAAGCCAAGCGTGCTCCAGAATGCAAGCTCGGTATATCCGCGCGCGTTCTGAGAGAACCAGACCTGATGATAGGACAGGGCCACCAGCAAGGCAGAAACATGCGCAATCGTGCTGTCTGCAACCTCTTTTGCCAGCCACCAGATTACCCCGACAAGACCGACGCCGAACAGGACGGCCGGAAACCGGTATGCCCAGGCCTGATCTCCGAAGATCTGGGAAACCAGCTTTGCCTTCATGCTGAAAAAGTAATGATGGTTCATCGAATATTCGCGCATCATCTCATTCCACGGAAGGCTGACATGCGTATCGACGGTCCGGATTTCGTCATACCACAGGGGCGCGTTCAGCCCGGCGCTTCTGAGGACTGCGGCAAGAAGAAGAATGAACAGGAGTATTGCCAGATCGTTGCGGTCAAGCGCGGGGGAAGGCTGTTTCATGGGCTTCTCCAGTCCACTCGGTTCAGGTCAGGCACCCGGCAAAATCGTCGGCCTGGACGCGGCGCATGCAGGTGCCGGTCCTTCTTTCGCACCCCACCGTATCCGGGGCGCATACTGACACAAGGCTCGGATGCAGGCGGTTTCACCTCAAAGCAGCCCAAATACTCGATAATATACAAAATATTCCCTTATTGTTTCTACTTCCTGCACTCTGTCAGGCCACCCCATCCAGCATCTGCCGATAAATCTGTTCGATCCGTTCATGCACATGGGTTGGGTCGAAACGGTCCTCACGTGCCAGTGCACGAGCGTTGGACCCCAGTTCCCGGCGCAGTTCCTCGTTCCCCGCAAGCTCCAGCACAGCAGCAGTCAGCCCTTCGGCATCGCCAACCGGGCAAAGCCGCCCAACCTGTTCAGACACAAGTTCACTCACACCGCCGCAATCGGTCGCTATCACGGGCAAACCGGCGTGAAAGGCCTCGACGATTGAAATTGGCAGCGCCTCCCAACGGGACGTGAGCAGCATGAAATCCGCGGCGGCCATATGCAGGGGGACGGTATCGATCGGCCCCAGAACCCGGATATTTTCACTCACCCCCACCGAGGCAATCCAACCCGAAATCACATCTTCCAAAGGACCATGACCTGCCAGCGCGAGCACGATATCGCGGCGCACCTTCACCAGCCGGGCCAGCACATCGATCATCAGGTCGATACCCTTTTGCGGATCCAGCCGGGCCGGGCTGAAAATCAACACACCTTTCTCGTCGCGCAAAAGTTCCTGTCTCAGCGCCAGAACTGCAGCGGGATCCTGATCCGGTGGCGGTGGCACACCAAGCCCAAGCTGGGCTGTGCGCGCCCGCGGCAGGCCACGATCGATCAATGCATCAAGGGTTTTATGGCTGGGGCAAGCAGTGACATGAGCTGCGAACTGAGCACTGCGCGCCACCCCGCCATACCGTTCGGGCGTTGAACCATGAAAGGTGAAAAGGCGGCGGGTCGGCTGGCCGGCAAGCGCCAGCCGGGCGACAAGTGCGGGGGCGGTTTCGTGAGAATGAACAAGGTCGAAACGGCCGCGGGCGACAATCTTTCGCAGTTTTTGCGCACAGCCCACGGCGGCTCCTAGCCGTCTCATCATACTGAGACCCTCGTCTTCCGATACACGTTTCAGGTCCAACGCATGAAACCCGACATCGCGCCCTTCCCGGCCCCATGGACCGGGCGGTCCACCCAGTTCGACATGATGCCCTCGATCCCGCAGATAACTCGTCAGGTCCAGAATATGGCGCTGAATTCCACCTCGTTCGAACGCAGGTCCCAATTGCAGAACGCGTAGTGGCCGGGTGGAACGTCCGGTTGCAATATCCACCTCCTGCTCTGGTTGCCCTGAAACATAGGCCATAGACGAAACCCCTTACCCCCTTGTCCGGGGCACATGCGGACGTCACACAAACCCGCCACCCGGAAAGGTTTTACCAAATCGATTGCAGATTCAGCACCGTTGATCTGATGTGGTACGAGGCTGAGCCATGTTGAAACACAGCCATCATATGGCAGGTGCGTAATACGTCAAAGGTATCGTCGACAGAGAGGGAACCCACATGGCGCATCAAGGCCCGCGAGGCGTCTGCCTTCGGCATCCTAGGAAGGTTGCGGCAGAAGTTCTGTGCTAAAGCGTTCCATTGCTGCACTGAAATCTTTGTCCATATACTCGTTCCCCATAATCACACTAAGCAGGATTTCCTGAACCCGGGATTCCAGCATTTTAATCGAATTGAGTGAGAAGTTTCCAATGTTTTCAAATTGCTCCGCCGACAGTTTGTCTGGCGCATAGAAGACATAGAAATACTGCGACACGATCTTCTCATAGCTCACGTCGCCATCTGTCCCAAAATCCCTGACGACGGACACACGCCTGCTGGTTAAGAAAGACGCGGGACCCTTATCCCGGCGTGGAGTTTGCCTCCAAGAGCAAAACTGTTCCGAGGACAATTATAGAAAATACGGATTTCTAAAATCACCCCCGACTTCCTATTGAAGAGTATGACAGGATAAGGTGGTTGTGTTACAAATTCGATCTACCGTGGAATGTTATAAAATCCGTCAATGAGCCGCACCGGCGGAGCACCACCTTTTCCTTTCGCTTGCAAGTAGATGTGTTGGAGCATCTGGAGGTCGCTGCGCCCCCGTTCCAGGCTCGTTGATTTTACTGCGGATGATACGAAGGCTTTGACACCCAACATCGACCAGGTGAGCCTCTTGATGAAACAGCGATCTTACTCGCCCTGCTTCAGGATGAACGCCTATTGCATCCCCGTGGACTTTGATGCCTTCATGCGATTCCGCTCCTATCCCAGTTTGGGAAGCTTAGCGGAAAACTCCAGCTTCAAACGGTCCAGTTTTCAGGGTGCGAAACACCAAACCACGCCTCCCAAAATCACCTCCAGCGTTCAAAGCTATATAAATATTTCAAAAAATTTACAGCACCATGTTATATCTCACCAAACCGCGACCGCATGCGCATAGGAAGATGAATGCGGATATCAATTGCAACTGCAATGGCAACCTGTGCTATGGGGGGGCTGATGAAAGGAGCGCTGGGGCAGGTCGGCGACATTGCAACGAGCCGTAGCTATTGGTTACTTGCTCTAACCGCAATCGCAGTCATCGGTCCATTTATGTGGCCAGTGCAATGGTCGGGTAACGAGATCAACTATTTCGATCTCTCCTATAGATTTGCGCAACCCGACGCATTCACAGACAGCCATGCGGTTTTCGACGATTCAAAGGGACGCATCGTCAGCTTTTTGCTGATCGGCAACGTTATCACACTGGCAGGCTTTGAAGCCGCTAAGACGATCTTCGCACTGACACTCTGGTTGCTCTCTGCCTTGGGGGTTGCCGCCATCGCACGCGATTTCGGATTGCGGGTGGCCGAACTGGCTCTCTCACTCCTGATATTTTGTCAAAGCGCTCAAGGTATTCTTGGCAATGAATGGATGTTCGACACAATAGAGGCGAAGGTCTTTGCCTACGCTGCGGTATTCCTCGCGATCACCTCAGCGCTGAACGGCCGCTGGATAATGGCTATGATCGCGTTGGCAGTGGCAACCTACATGCATTTTCTGGTCGGTGGTTTCTGGGCTGTGACACTGGTTCTGCTGCACCTTCTGAAAACAGGTCGCATGTGGCAATCCGCACGTCTCGCGATCGGATTCTTCCTGCTGATCCTGCCGTTATTCTTTGTCTTGATCCGGGAGCGGATCGGGGTGGAGGTCGATACCTCGGGCCTCGATCGCTCGCTAAACGCGATCTACACAGAACTTTCAGCGCACTTCCATGTTGCTCCCCTTCTCGATGGCATCCGCCATTTCCTCAAAGCCTGGCTGCCCGGTGCATGCGTGCATTTGGCGCTTTTGATTGCGCTCGTAATGCTACGCGACCGGTTCAGGGACCGGGCTTTGCTGATCTGGTTGATCGGGCTGAATGTATATGTCCTTCTGGCGCTTGTTATCTACATGCTGGACGATGGCCGCTACTTGCTGGCACCCTTCTATCTGCTGCGTCCTGCCGGGCTAATCTGTCTGATGTCGCTTCTGGCTTTGGCGCATATGCTGTCGGAACTGGTCGAGCAGGACCAGCGACCGCGGCTCGCTCTGGCAACCTGCACCGCAGTTTTGTTGCTCTTACTGCCCCAGGCCTTGGGCAGTCTGGCGCAAATCGTCACGCGGTATCCCCCACATATCAGGCTCGAAGCCGCTCTCAGCGCCTCCGAACGCGATATTCTATCATGGATCCGCACCAACACGGCACCGAATGCGGCAATCGTGGTGCAGGAGGCAATTGCAGGAGGATCAATTCTGGAGGGCGATCCGTTTCCCGGCGGGATGGAACGATTGAGTGGGCGAGGGTTTGTCGTAAATTTCAAATACATTCCAACCAGCAAACCTGATGTAGTGCGCTGGTATCAGCTATTGCAGGCACGTCGCGCATTCTTTGACGGGGAATGTACCAAGAACACTGCGCTGCGCGCGGATTACGCCGTAATCCGGCTTCGGTCAGGTACGGCCGCAGCGGATTGCGTCACCACAGTATTTTCGAACAACGAGTTTCTAATCGGGCGTATCCTGCCGGAGGGGGCAGACAGGATCGACCCTCAACGACCATAAAGGCTCTGTCGCAAGCTTTGAGACCCTCTGTTCGAGGTTGGTCCTCGTGAAAGTGGCGCGGCGGATTTCGGAAAAGTCAAACTGTGACGATGTCATTCAAGGGCGCGCATTTTCCAAAGGAAATAATATTGCACGCCGTTTTCCTTTACCTGCGTTATTTGGTGTCGTGCCGTGATCTGGAAGAAATCATGAACTTGCTTTCGAATTGATACGACCGACAATTACTCACTTGCTAACTCCGAGAACGTCAATGGCTAAAAGTTGCAACAGATCCTCAGAAGGCCCGCCAGATTAGGGGTGCTACCATTATTACGCTCATTATCTTTTGATTTTGTTTACTTGTTGTTCGAGCCAAATATCTTTCTTTCATACCCAATAAGTATCGCTTATCAAATGTGATTGATTTCCCGCCGATTTGCGCGCAGAGTGGCCGCCAT
>NZ_JAEDOU010000012.1:0-59857 GCF_017872515.1 Ruegeria sp. HKCCE3926
CAATCGTGCCGATGTTGACGTGCGGTTTTGTACGCTCAAACTTTTCCTTTGCCATGATGGCCTCCTTTTTCGGTAATGAAGGGAGCGTGATACCCACGCTCCCTCAAATCTTCGCTTATGCGTATTTCGCCTGGATCTCGTCCGAGATGTTCTGCGGAACCGGATCATAGTGGTCGAACTGCATGGTGAACTGGGCACGGCCCGACGACATCGAACGCAGAGTGTTGATGTAGCCGAACATGTTTGCCAGCGGAACGAACGCGTCGATCGCGATTGCGTTGCCGCGCGGTTCCTGACCAGACACCTGGCCACGACGCGAGGTCAGGTCGCCGATGATACCGCCGGTGTATTCTTCCGGAGTGATCACTTCGACCTTCATGATCGGTTCCAGCAGCTTCGCGCCAGCTTTGCGCATGCCTTCACGCATACACATACGGGCCGCGATTTCGAACGCCAGAACGCTCGAGTCAACGTCGTGGAACTTACCGTCCAGCAGGGCAACCTTGAAGTCGATCACGGGGAAGCCAGCCAGAGGGCCGCTGTCCATGACCGAGTTGATGCCTTTTTCAACACCGGGGATGTATTCCTTCGGAACGGCACCACCAACGATGCGGCTTTCGAACGAATAACCTTCGCCCGCCTCGGTGGGCTGGATCTCCAGCTTGACTTCTGCGAACTGACCCGAACCACCCGACTGTTTCTTGTGGGTGTAGGTGTGCTCGACCGGCATCGAGATGGTTTCACGATAGGCCACCTGCGGTGCACCGATGTTCGCTTCAACCTTGAACTCGCGCTTGAGACGGTCCACCAGGATGTCCAGGTGAAGTTCGCCCATGCCCTTCATGATGGTCTGACCCGATTCCAGATCGGTTTCCACACGGAAGGACGGGTCTTCGGCGGCCAGACGGGCCAGACCCTGAGACATTTTCTCCTGGTCGCCCTTGGTTTTGGGCTCGACCGCGATCTCGATCACCGGATCGGGGAAAGTCATGGTTTCCAGAACCACCGGATCCTTCGCGTCACACAGGGTGTCACCGGTGGTGGTGTCTTTCAGACCCGCCAGCGCGATGATGTCGCCTGCAAACGCTTCTTCGATCTCTTCCCGGTTGTTCGAGTGCATCATCATCATACGACCGATGCGCTCTTTCTTGCCTTTGGTCGAGTTCAGGATCGAGTCACCCTTGTTCAGCACGCCCGAATAAATCCGGGTGAAAGTCAGCGAACCGACGAAGGGATCGTTCATGATTTTGAACGCCAGGCCCGAGAACGCCATGTTGTCGTCAGCACGACGGGCGATGTCACGAACTTCTTCCTCGTCACCGGGTTTGAAGCCCATGTAATCGACAACGTCCAGCGGGCTGGGCAGATAGTCGATCACAGCGTTGAGCAACGGCTGAACGCCTTTGTTCTTGAACGCAGAACCACCCAGTACCGGAACGAACGCGATTTCCAGTGTGCCCTTGCGCAGCAGTTTACGCAGGGTCGGAACGTCGGGCTCATTGCCTTCCAGGTATTCCATCATCGCGTCGTCGTCCATTTCGACGGCCGCTTCGATCATCTTGCCGCGCCATTCTTCAGCCATGTCTTTCAGGCTGTCGCGGATCGGAGCTTTGATCCAGCTTGCGCCCAGGTCTTCACCCTGCCACAGCCATTCTTCCATGGTGACCAGGTCGATCAGACCTTCCAGCTCAGATTCGGCGCCAATCGGGATACCAACCGGAACAGCACGTGCGCCGGTGCGGTCTTCGATCATGCGAACGCAGTTGAAGAAGTCTGCGCCGATCTTGTCCATCTTGTTAACGAAAACCATACGCGGAACCTTGTAGCGGTCAGCCTGACGCCACACGGTTTCGGTCTGGGGCTCAACACCGGCGTTTGCGTCCAGAACGCAGACGGCACCGTCGAGAACCGCCAGCGAGCGTTCGACTTCGATGGTGAAGTCAACGTGGCCGGGGGTGTCGATGATGTTCAGGCGGTGCTTGGGGGTATCGGCGGTTTTACCGTCCTCGGTGCGTTCCCAGAACGTGGTGGTCGCAGCCGAAGTGATGGTGATGCCGCGTTCCTGCTCCTGCTCCATCCAGTCCATGGTGGCTGCACCGTCGTGCACCTCACCGATGTTGTGGGATTTACCAGTGTAATACAGGATACGCTCCGAGCAGGTGGTCTTACCTGCGTCGATGTGCGCCATGATACCGAAGTTACGGTATAGTTCGAGCGGATATTCGCGTGCCATTTGGATAAGCCTCTAGAATTACCAGCGGTAATGGCTGAAGGCTTTGTTCGCCTCGGCCATCTTGTGGGTGTCTTCGCGCTTCTTAACGGCAGTACCGCGGGACTGTACGGCGTCCAGCAGTTCGCCGGCGAGGCGTTCTTCCATGGTGTTTTCGTTGCGGCCGCGCGCAGCGGTGATCAGCCAGCGGATGGCCAGAGCTTCGCGGCGCTCGGGGCGCACTTCGACCGGAACCTGGTAGGTTGCACCACCAACCCGGCGCGAGCGAACCTCGACCGAAGGTTTGATGTTGTCGAGCGCTTCGTGGAACACTTCGACAGGAGCGCGCTTTACCTTGTTCTCAACGCGGTCAAATGCGTTGTAGACGATGCGCTCTGCGACCGACTTCTTGCCGTCGATCATCAGGTTGTTCATGAATTTGGTCAGTACCTTGTCGCCAAATTTGGCGTCAGGCAGGACTTCGCGTTTTTCGGCGGCGTGACGACGTGACATATCAGCCTCTCCTTCTTACTTGGGACGCTTCGCGCCGTATTTCGAACGACGTTGCTTACGATCTTTGACGCCCTGAGTATCCAGAACACCGCGCAGGATGTGGTAACGCACACCGGGAAGGTCTTTCACACGGCCGCCACGGATCAGAACAACCGAGTGTTCCTGCAGGTTGTGGCTTTCACCAGGGATGTACGAGATGACCTCGAACCCGTTGGTCAGGCGCACCTTGGCAACCTTACGCATCGCCGAGTTCGGCTTTTTAGGCGTTGTGGTATAGACACGTGTGCAGACACCGCGCTTTTGCGGGCACTGCTCCAGGTGCATGGACTTCGAGCGTTTGACTTTGGGCTGCCGCGGCTTGCGGATCAGCTGTTGAATAGTTGGCATTCCGGTTCTTTCCCCGTTTTGCAACACACATGACATGCACGCGCGTTGCGTGCGGCTAAATTCGCTGCACTTATGCGTCCACAAGCGCAAAACCCACGAGCGTTCCCATTCCGAGGTGAACGTCGCGGTTGGTTCTCAGAGGGCGCGAACTGCAAAATTGTCCGGGCCTTGACCAGTTCATTACTGGAATCGGCTACGGGGCGGCCCCCGGTACCGAGATGACGCGCGTATAGGGGGAGTCGGCCCAAGTGTCAACAGCACGATACCGGCGCCCCGGCGCGCGCGTTGAATGCAGCCTGTAGGATTGCCATTCCTGCGCGCCGCTGTCCCGGTTGCGGCTGAACCGCCGCAAGGGCATAGTCGGGTCGAATATGTGCTGATGGATTACAGATGCAAGTGATTGGCCTTTGCCGGTTTTCCTATCCCGCAACCGGCGGTTTTCGGCTGAACCGGGATACGATCGAAGAGCAACGGCAATTTCTGTATGCCCCCGACAGGCTGGAAGAACGCTTTCGTCTTTTCGAGGCGATCACCCTGCCCGGTTTTCGCAGCCAGACCGATGAGACGTTCGAGTTGTTTGTTTTGACCGGGACGTGCCTGCCTCAGATCCATGCGGACCGGCTGCGCGACCTGACCGCCGGGATTAAACAGATCCGTATCATTGCAAAAAAACCAGGGGATCATAAGCAGATTGTACGAGAGGTGCTGAACACCGCCCGCGCGGACCCGCATCAGCCGTGCCTACAGTTTCGGCATGATGACGATGACGCCGTTTCCGTTGATTTCATAGAACGCCTCCGCGCTGCTGTTGTCGAAAACACAGGGCTGATGCTGCAGAGCGAGTCCGTCGGTATAGATTTCAATCAAGGGTACATCGCCCGGCGCGAAGCCCACGGAATTCGGGCAGCTCGGGTCTATCGATCGCTGCTGGGCGTTGGCCTGGGCATGCATGTTCAAGCCGGAAGCACGCGGACGATATTTGACCGGTTGCACAACAGGCTCGCCCGGTTCATGCCCGTGGTCAGCTATCCGGACACGCCCATGTGGGTTAGGATGCTGCACGATTTCAACGACTCGGACCACGCGCGCAAAGATACCAGCGAGTTGTCGCCTTTCACGCCTGAACAGGCTGAAGACTTGCGGGTACGGTTCTCGATCGACCCTGACGCGTTCGAGGCCAGATATGCGGCGCGCTGAGAAAATGCAGGTCATCGGTCTTTGCCGGTTTTCCTATCCCGCAATTGGCGGCTTTCAGACAACGCACGAGAGCGTCGAAGATAGACGGCAATTCCTGTACCAGCACGACAGGTTGGAAGAACGGTTTCGCCTGTTCGAGACGGTCGCCCTGCCCGGTTTCAAAAAACAGTCCGACGAAGATTTCCAGTTGGTGATCGTGGTCGGCCACTGCCTGCCCAAGCTGGCATTTGACCGCCTCAACGATCTGACCGGTGGGCTGAAACAGGCGCGCATAGTCGCGAAACCTCCGGGGCGGCACAGAAAAGTCATGCAGGATGTCCTGAATTCGGCACGGACCGATCCCGACCAACCCTGCCTTCAGTTTCGCCACGACGATGATGATGCAGTTGCCGTGGATCTTGTCGAGCGGTTCCGGGGCTGTGTCAGGGAATGTGTCGGCTTGTTCGAAAGGCACGCGATGGTCGCCGTTGACTTCAACTGCGGTTATCTGGCCCGCGCCAATTCCGAGGGGATACAGGCCACGCGCGTGCATCGCCCGTTGATCACTGCCGGTCTGGGAATGTACGTGCGGGGCGGGCAGCGGAAGTCGATCATGAATTTTGCCCATAACACGATCAACCGCGCGATGCCCGTTGTGACCCGACCCGACAGTCCGATGTGGGTAAGAGGATTGAACCGGTTCAATGACTCACCGCGAACCAGAAACATGGATGTCGCGCTCAACCCTCTTACCCGGCAGCAGGAGCTCGAGTTTCAAACCCGTTTCGCCATTGATCCGGACATGGTCAGACGGAGTCACGCCAAGCCCTGACGCGCACGTGCCCGGAACAAGGTGAACAGACCGGCACCCACGATCAGGACAGCACCCAGCATCGTCAGGCTGTCAGGCCATTCGTCAAACACGACCCAACCCAACCCGAGCGCCCAGATCAGACTGGAATATCTGAATGGTGCAACGAATCCGACATCTCCCTGACGCATGACCATGACGCTGAACAAATAGCCAAGCAGCACAAACACGGCCGCCGCCGCGACCAGGGAACCCGCCGTTGCCGAAACCACAACCCATCCTTCGAAAACCGAGGCTATTGCCGCGGCCCCCGCTATGGAAACCGAGGTGGCAAGGGTAACCAGCATTGACGGCACGTCGGCTGACATGCGTCGCGTGATGAGGTCCCGAACTGTAATCGAAACCACTGCAACCAGCGCATAGATGGAATACACGCTGAACCCCTCTGGCCCGGGTCTTACGATCAGCAGCATTCCGACGAACCCCACGGCGATTGCCAAAGCGCGTCGCCAACCAACCTGTTCGGAAAAAACCAAAGCAGCACCCAATGTTACCGTAAGCGGCAATGCCTGAAGAATGGCCGTAACATTGGCAAGCGGCATGTTCTTCAGCGCCGTCAGGAAAAAGAATGTTGCCGCCAGCTCCGCAAGGCAGCGCAGTGCAACCAGCCATTTGTCATGGCGCGAAAAATTCAGATGCAACGTGCCCAGTGACCGGGCAAGTACATAGATCAGAAATACAGCCAGGAACCCGCGCATGGCCACCAACTGAAACAATGGCAGATCCTGCAAGGCAACCTTCACCAGCGTATCGTTCAAGGTAAAGGCAGCCATGCTGCCCATCATCAGCAAAGCGCCTTTGGTGTTTGGAGTCATGCTGCTTCGGGCTCCAGGGCTATTGATCGCCCCGCATTGGCCGCCGAGTCGGGCTGGATGTCAATAACGCACCACGGGGTACAGAGATCATCAACCGAATGGGAGGATGGTCCCGAACAGGTTCAGGCTGGAAGGCTCTGTCGTGTCTTTTACAAACTCAACCCAGTCTTCCCCGTATACAAGTTCGAAAAACACAGGATATTTCCACACGAAATTATGAAAGGAAAAGGTCGTCACCAACGCACCAACCGTGAGCGCCCCGGCGAACTCTCGCAGTTTACCTTTCAAAAACAGCATAACCATGATGCAGGCCCCGCCTGCGAGGCCGAGGCTGACGAAATCCTGCGTTCCCACTTTGCCGGGCACCGGAATGCCAACCGATTGATATTGAATCAGGCGGGACAGGAAGACCGCAATAACACCCAGTATAAAAGCCCCCAGAAACGCAGCGGGATAACCCAGACGTTGCCAGATACTCTCGGTTCGAGGCAGAGGCGACTTGCGTGTGCTTTCTTCTGAACGCTTCTTGATCCGTGCCACACGGTCCTCGAAAGAGTTGCCTTTGGTGTCCATTGTTCAGCTCAATATAATCCGAAAACACAGAATATCGCTAAACCACCGATTGCAGAACCACAAGCCTGATGCAATCGGGTCAAAGGCTGTGCTCTGTCACGACGGTTCACAATTGCGCACCTGGAGCGGCAACAAAAAAGGCCCCACGAAATCGCAGGGCCTTTTTTTGGTTTTGAATGACGCGGTTTATTCGCGGCTTTCCGGTGTTTCGACCAGAACGTCCAGCTCATCCCCGACCATATCATCATCCATGATCGGTGCGGCCAGGGCGGCGGCGGCCTCGGCCTCTTCCCGGCGGGCTTCGATCACCACATTGTCACGCGACTGCGCGATGTGGCGGACAGCCTGCGTCGCCCCACCGGTACCGGCGGGGATCAGACGACCGACGATGACGTTCTCTTTCAGGCCGACCAGCTTGTCCTTCTTGCCCTGAACCGAAGCTTCGGTCAGCACGCGGGTGGTCTCCTGGAACGACGCCGCCGAGATGAACGAGCGCGTCTGCAACGAGGCCTTGGTGATCCCCAACAGGATCGGCTCACCCTGAGCAGGGCGACCACCGCGGGCGATGGTCTTTTCGTTGGCCGCGTCGAACTCCTGCTTGTCGACATGTTCGCCCTTCAACAGGGTGGTGTCACCCGAATCCAGGATCTCCCACTTCTGCAGCATCTGGCGCACGATGACCTCGATGTGCTTGTCGTTGATCTTCACGCCCTGCAGACGATACACGTCCTGCACCTCGTCGATCATGTAATCCGCCAGCGCTTCGACACCCATGATGGACAGGATGTCATGCGGAGCCGGGTTACCGTCCATCAGGTATTCACCCTTCTGGATGAAGTCCCCTTCGGCGACCGGGATGTGCTTGCCCTTGGGCACCATGTACTCGATGGTCTCCATGGACTCGTCAGCCGGCTCGATGCTGATGCGGCGTTTGTTCTTGTAGTCGCGGCCAAAGCGCACGTAACCATCGGCCTCGGCGATGATCGCGTGATCTTTCGGACGGCGGGCTTCGAACAGTTCGGCCACACGCGGCAGACCACCTGTGATGTCCTTGGTCTTGGCACCTTCGCGCGGGATACGCGCGACGACGTCACCGGCTTCGACCTTCTGGCCGTCTTCGACCGACAGGATCGCATCCACCGACATCGGATAGTGAACCGGGTTGCCCGCATCGTTGCGGACCGGCTCGCCATCTTCGCCAACCAGAATGATCTCGGGCTTGAGGTCGCTGCCCTTGGGGGCGGCGCGCCAGTCGATCACGATCTTCTGGGTCATGCCAGTTGCTTCGTCGGTCTCGTCGCGGACAGCGAGGCCCGAAACCAGATCGACATATTTTGCAGTACCGGCTTTCTCGGCGATGATCGGCAGGGTGTAGGGATCCCACTCGAACAGCTTGTCGCCACGGGCCACCTTGGTGCCGTCCTTGACGAACAGCTTGGAGCCGTAGCCCAGCTTGTGGCTGGCACGCTCTTCGCCGTGTTCGTCCTTGATCACCAGCTTCATGTTCCGGCCCATGACCAGGCTTTCGCCGGCTGCGTTGACCAGAATCTGCGGGTTCTCGAAGGAAACGATACCTTCCTGGCTGGCTTCCTGGAACGACTGCTGACCACCCTGCGCAACACCACCGATGTGGAAGGTCCGCATGGTCAGCTGTGTACCGGGTTCACCGATCGACTGCGCCGCGATGATGCCGACAGCTTCACCTGTGTTCACCATCGTACCGCGTGCAAGGTCACGACCATAGCAGGTTGCACAGACGCCTTCCTCGGACTCACAGGTCAGAGGCGAGCGGATGCGCATCGACTGAACGCCGGCTTCGTCGATCGTGTCGGCCATACGTTCGTCGATCAGCTGACCGGCTGCGACGATCACCTCATCGGTGCCCGGACGCAGAACATCGTCAGCCGCCACACGGCCTAGCACACGTTCGGCCAGCGAGGCGACAACCTCACCGTCGTTCACGGCTGCTTCGGCGGTGATCGCACGCTCGGTGCCGCAGTCGATCTCACGAACGATGCAGTCCTGCGCCACATCCACCAGACGACGGGTCAGGTAACCCGAGTTCGCCGTCTTCAGAGCGGTATCCGACAGACCCTTACGGGCACCGTGGGTCGAGTTGAAGTACTCGAGAACGGTCAGACCTTCTTTAAAGTTCGAGATGATCGGCGTCTCGATGATGTCACCGTTCGGTTTGGCCATCAGGCCACGCATACCGCCCAGCTGTTTCATCTGAGTAACCGAGCCACGCGCACCCGAGTGGGCCATCATGTAGACCGAGTTCGGCTCCATGTCCGACCCGTCTTCGGCCTTGGCAACGTCCGAGATCGTGCTCATCATTGCCTCGGTCACGCGGTCGTTACACTTCGACCAGGCATCAACAACCTTGTTGTACTTTTCGCCCTGAGTGATCAGGCCGTCCATGTACTGCTGTTCAAAGTCTTTCACCTGACTGCGGGTGTCATCGACGATGCTCCACTTGTCGCCTGGGATGACCATGTCATCCTTGCCGAACGAGATGCCCGCCTTGAACGCTTCTTTGAAGCCCATCGACATGATCTGGTCACAGAAGATAACCGACTCTTTCTGACCGCAGTAACGGTAGACAGTGTCGATCACCTGCTGCACTTCTTTCTTCCGCAGCAAGCGGTTGACCAGCTCGAACGGCGCCTTGTTGTTCATCGGCAGCAACGCACCCAGACGCAGACGGCCCGGAGTGGTTTCATAGCGCTTCTGAACTTCGTTGCCTTCCTCGTCGATCTGCGTGATCCGGGCAGTGATTTTCGAGTGCAGATGCACCTCACCCGCGTCCAGCGCGTGCTGAACTTCGTCGATCGAACCAAAGACCTTGCCTTCACCCGGCATGCCTTCGCGTTCCAGGGTCACATAGTACAGACCCAGGATCATATCCTGCGACGGAACGATGATCGGCGCGCCGTTTGCAGGCGACAGAACGTTGTTCGTCGACATCATCAGAACACGGGCTTCCAGCTGCGCCTCAAGGCTCAGCGGGACGTGAACGGCCATCTGGTCGCCGTCGAAGTCGGCGTTGAAGGCCGAACAGACCAGCGGGTGCAGCTGGATGGCTTTACCTTCGATCAGGACCGGCTCGAACGCCTGAATGCCCAGACGGTGCAGCGTCGGCGCACGGTTCAGCATGACAGGGTGTTCGCGGATCACCTCGTCGAGGATATCCCACACTTCGGGACGCTCTTTCTCGACCAGTTTCTTCGCCTGTTTCACAGTCGAAGACAGACCCTTGGCTTCAAGGCGCGAGTAGATGAACGGCTTGAACAGTTCCAGCGCCATCTTCTTGGGCAGACCACACTGGTGCAGCTTGAGTTCCGGACCGGTCACGATGACCGAACGGCCCGAGAAGTCGACGCGTTTCCCCAGAAGGTTCTGACGGAAGCGACCCTGCTTGCCTTTCAGCATGTCCGACAGCGATTTCAGCGGGCGCTTGTTGGCGCCGGTGATCACGCGGCCACGACGGCCGTTGTCGAACAGAGCGTCAACGGATTCCTGCAGCATCCGCTTTTCGTTGCGGACGATGATGTCAGGCGCGCGCAGTTCGATCAGACGCTTCAGACGGTTGTTCCGGTTGATCACGCGGCGATACAGATCGTTCAGATCCGAGGTCGCGAAACGGCCACCATCCAGCGGAACCAGCGGACGCAGTTCCGGCGGAATGACCGGGATCACGGTCATCACCATCCATTCGGGACGGTTGCCCGACTCGAGGAAGGATTCAACAACCTTCAGACGCTTGATGATCTTCTTGGGCTTCAGCTCGCCGGTTGCTTCGGCCAGATCAGCGCGCAGCTGCTCGGCTTCGGCTTCCAGATCGATCTGGGCCAGCATCTCACGGATGGCTTCAGCACCGATATTCGCGGTGAACGCGTCCATGCCATAAGCATCCTGCGCGTCCATGTACTCTTCTTCGGTCAGCATCTGGCCGTAGGTCAGGTCGGTCAGACCGGGCTCGATGACGACGTAGTTTTCAAAGTACAGAACGCGTTCCAGATCGCGCAGCGTCATGTCCAGCATCAGACCAATGCGGGACGGCAGCGATTTCAGGAACCAGATATGCGCAACGGGCGCGGCCAGTTCGATATGACCCATACGCTCGCGGCGGACTTTTTGCAGGGTGACTTCCACACCGCATTTCTCGCAGACAACGCCGCGATACTTCATCCGCTTATATTTGCCGCACAGACATTCATAATCTTTGATCGGGCCAAAGATGCGCGCGCAGAACAGGCCGTCACGTTCAGGCTTGAACGTCCGGTAGTTGATGGTTTCGGGTTTCTTGATCTCGCCATAGGACCAAGACAGAATCCGCTCGGGCGACGCCAGTGAGACCTTGATCTCGTCGAATACTTTCGGCGGCGTCAGCGGGTTGAACGGGTTGTTGGTGATTTCCTGGTTCATTTGTTACCTCAAATCTTGCGGAAGGGGGGACGGGAGAAAGGGCAGCGCCCTTACTCCTCAACCTCCGCATCCAGGAGTTCCATATTCAGGCCGAGGCCACGGACTTCTTTCACCAGAACGTTGAACGATTCCGGCACGCCCGCTTCAAAGTTATCCTCGCCCTTGACGATCGACTCATAGACCTTGGTCCGGCCGGCGACGTCATCCGATTTCACCGTCAGCATCTCCTGCAGGGTGTAGGCGGCGCCGTAAGCTTCCAGAGCCCAGACCTCCATCTCACCAAAGCGCTGACCACCGAACTGCGCCTTACCACCCAGCGGCTGCTGGGTCACCAGGCTGTACGGCCCGGTCGAACGCGCGTGGATCTTGTCGTCCACAAGGTGGTGCAGTTTCAGCAGGTACTTGATGCCCACGGTGACCGGACGCGCGAATTGCTCACCGGTACGACCGTCGAACAGGATCGACTGACCGCTTTCCGAGAAGCCCGCGCGCACCAGCGCGTCGTTGACGTCAGCCTCTTTGGCGCCGTCAAAGACCGGGGTTGCGATCGGAACACCGCGAGTGACGTTGCTGGCCGCTTCGATCAGCTGGTCCTCGTCCATGCCGCTGATGCCCTCTTCATAGACATCCTCGCCATAGGCGTGTTTCATCGCGTCACGTACCGGCGTCAGATCGCCCGAACGGCGGTATTCCTGTAGCGCCTCATCGATGTTCAGACCCAGACCGCGTGCGGCCCAACCCATGTGGGTTTCAAGGATCTGACCAACGTTCATACGCGACGGCACACCCAGCGGGTTCAGACAGAAGTCAACCGGCGTACCATCGGCCAGGAACGGCATGTCTTCCATCGGAACAACCTTGGAAATCACACCCTTGTTCCCGTGACGACCAGCCATCTTGTCGCCCGGCTGCAATTTGCGCTTCACGGCAATGAAGACTTTGACCATCTTCATCACACCCGGCGGCAGATCGTCGCCACGACGGACTTTCTCGACCTTATCCTCGAAACGGGCATCCAGAGCGCGCTTTTGCACTTCGTACTGCTCGTTCAGAGCCTCAACGATCTGTGCATCCTGCTCGTCTTCCAGCGCCAGCTGCCACCACTGACCACGGGTCAGGGTTTCCAGCAGCTCCTCGGTGATCACCGACCCTGCCTTGACGCCTTTCGGGCCTTTGACAGCGGTTTTACCCAGGATCAGACCTTGCAGACGCGCATAGATGTTGCGGTCAAGGATCGCCAGCTCGTCGTCCCGGTCACGGGCCAGACGTTCGACTTCCTCACGCTCGATCTGCAGCGCACGCTCGTCTTTCTCGACACCGTGACGGTTGAAGACGCGAACCTCAACGACCGTACCGTAGTCGCCCGGCTTCACGCGCAGCGAGGTGTCGCGCACGTCAGATGCTTTTTCACCAAAGATGGCGCGCAGCAGCTTTTCTTCCGGGGTCATTGGGCTTTCGCCCTTCGGAGTGATCTTGCCGACCAGAATATCGCCCGGTTCAACATCCGCACCGATGTAAACGATGCCCGCCTCGTCGAGGTTGCGCAGCGCTTCTTCACCGACATTCGGGATGTCGCGAGTGATTTCTTCCGGACCCAGCTTGGTGTCACGGGCGGCGACTTCAAATTCCTCGATATGAACCGAGGTAAAGACGTCGTCACGCGCGATACGCTCCGAGATCAGGATCGAGTCTTCGTAGTTGTAACCGTTCCACGGCATGAACGCGACGACCACGTTCTTACCCAGGGCCAGTTCACCCATATCGGTCGACGGACCATCGGCAATGACTTCGCCCTTCTGGACGGTGTCACCCACCTTGATCAGCGGACGCTGGTTGATGCAGGTGTTCTGGTTCGAACGCTGGAACTTGCGCAGACGATAGATGTCAACGCCAGCGTCGCCCAGTTCCAGATCTTCAGTGGCACGGATAACGATACGCTGGGCATCGACCTGGTCGATGATACCGGCGCGTTTCGCCTGGATCGCAGCACCCGAGTCGATCGCAACCTTTTCCTCGATGCCGGTACCGACCAGCGGTGCCTCGGCCCGCAGCAGCGGAACCGCCTGACGTTGCATGTTCGAACCCATCAGAGCGCGGTTGGCGTCGTCGTTTTCAAGGAACGGGATCAGCGATGCAGCAACCGAGACCAGCTGTTTCGGCGACACGTCGATCAGGTCCACATTCTCGCGCGGGGCAAGCGTGTAGTCACCCGCCTGACGGGTCGAAACCAGATCGTTGATGAACTTGCCATCCGTATCCAACGTCGCGTTGGCCTGTGCCACGGTATGACGCATTTCCTCGGTCGCGGACATGTAGTGGACCTCGTCGGTCACCTGCCCGTCTTGTACGACGCGATAAGGGGTTTCGATGAAGCCGTACTTGTTCACGCGGGCGAAGGTGGCCAGCGAGTTGATCAGACCGATGTTCGGACCTTCGGGCGTTTCGATCGGGCACATCCGGCCATAGTGGGTTGGGTGAACGTCGCGCACCTCAAAGCCCGCACGTTCACGAGTCAGACCACCGGGGCCAAGCGCCGAAAGACGGCGTTTGTGGGTAACCTCGGACAGCGGGTTGGTCTGGTCCATGAACTGCGACAGTTGCGAGCTGCCGAAGAATTCACGAACCGCGGCCGCCGCCGGTTTCGCGTTGATCAGGTCCTGTGGCATGACGGTGTCGATCTCGACTGACGACATACGCTCTTTGATTGCGCGCTCCATGCGCAGCAGGCCGACGCGGTACTGATTTTCCATCAGTTCGCCGACCGAACGCACACGACGGTTGCCGAGGTGGTCGATATCGTCCACATCGCCTTTGCCGTCGCGCAGCTCCACCAGCGCCTTGATGCAGGCCACGATGTCTTCGCGGCGCAGGGTACGCAGGGTGTCAGGCGCATCCAGTGCCAGACGCATATTCATCTTCACGCGGCCAACAGCGGACAGATCATACCGCTCGCTGTCGAAGAACAACGTGTCGAACAGAGCCGACGCAGCCTCGACGGTGGGCGGCTCACCCGGACGCATGACGCGGTAGATGTCCATCAGCGCGCTTTCACGGTTCAGGTTCTTGTCCTGAGCCATGGTGTTGCGCATGTAGGGGCCGACATTGACGTTGTCGATGTCCAGTACCGGGATGTCGGTGATACCCGCGTCGATCAGTTCCTTGACGGTACCGCCGATCAGGTCGCCATCCTTGTCGTATTCCAGGGTCAGCTCATCACCGGCTTCGACATAGATCGCGCCGGTTTCTTCGTTGATGATGTCCTTGGCGACAAACTTGCCGACGATGTGATCAAACGGAACCAGCAGATCAGTGACGGTGCCTTCGTCGATCAGCTTCTTGACCGCGCGTGGGGTAACTTTCTTGCCCGCTTCGGCAATCACTTCACCGGACTTGGCGTCAACCAGATCATAGGTCGGACGGGTGCCGCGCACGCGCTCGGGGAAGAACGGTGTCACCCAACCCTTATTCTTGTCCAGCTTGTAGGACACGGTGTTGTAATACGCGTCCATGATCGCTTCCTGATCCAGACCCAGCGCATAAAGCAGGGTTGTCACAGGCAGTTTGCGGCGACGGTCGATCCGGGCGAACACGATGTCCTTGGCGTCAAACTCGAAGTCCAGCCAGCTGCCGCGATACGGGATGATGCGGCAGGCAAACAGCAGCTTGCCCGAGGAATGCGTCTTGCCTTTGTCGTGGTCAAAGAACACGCCGGGCGAACGGTGCATCTGCGATACGATCACACGCTCGGTCCCGTTCACGACAAAAGTGCCGTTCGGCGTCATCAAAGGCATATCGCCCATGAAGACATCCTGCTCCTTGATGTCCTTTACCGATTTTGCGCCGGTGTCCTCATCGACATCGAACACGATCAGACGCAAGGTAACCTTCAGCGGTGCGCTGTAGGTCATGTCGCGCTGCATGCACTCTTCGACGTCGTATTTGGGTTTTTCCAGATCGTATTTCACGAATTCCAGAACGGAGGTTTCGTTGAAATCCTTGATCGGGAAAACCGACTGGAACACGCCTTTGATGCCTTCGCCGTCAGTGGGCTGCTCTGCATCGCCGGAGCGCAGGAAAAGATCATAAGAAGATTTCTGGACCTCAATGAGGTTCGGCATTTCCAGCACTTCGCGGATTTTGCCGTAATATTTACGAAGACGTTTCTGGCCAAGGAACGTTTGAGCCATGTCAGATGTCACCTTTCGATGTTCTCAGCGGGCAAAGACACCGTCGGGCCCCGGCATCTTGCACAATCGAGACAACACGTCCGGATCAATTCATGGCCACCGTCCCGAAGGCGGCCTCCCGATCCGAAAACCGTGTCTTAGAAAACGCCTCGCGTCTTGAGGCCCTTTCTAAGACAGGTTCGGCTGGACCCGGATTTCTCCGGACCCAGCCAAATTTTTCGGCACATCAGCGATGCACCTGAGACCAAGCTTAGGCCAGCTCGACTTCGGCGCCAGCTGCTTCCAGCTTGGCTTTGACGTCTTCTGCTTCTGCTTTGTCCACGCCTTCTTTGATCTTGCCGCCGGCTTCGACCAGTTCTTTGGCTTCTTTCAGGCCCAGGCCGGTGATGCCGCGAACTTCTTTGATGACGTTGATTTTCGATGCGCCGGCGTTCTTCAGAACGACGTCGAATTCGGTTTTTTCTTCCTCAGCTGCACCGCCGGCGTCGCCAGCTGCACCTGCGACCATTACGGCGCCGCCAGCTGCGGGCTCGATGCCGTATTCGTCTTTGAGGATGGTTTTCAGTTCTTGTGCTTCCAGCAGGGTCAGACCCACGATGCTTTCTGCGAGTGCTTTCAGATCAGCCATTTTATCAGCTCTTTCCGTTTACAGTGTGTGTTCCAACGTCAGGGCAAATGCCCCACGCAGATCATTCAGTGCCAACCGCTTACGCAGCTTCCGCCTTCTCTTCGATGGTGGAAAGGATGCTTGCGATATTGCTTGCAGGTGCGCCAATCGCGCCGGCGATGTTCGAAGCAGGTGCGCCAATGCAGCCCACGATCGAAGCAATAAGCTCCTCGCGAGACGGCATTTTCGAAACAGCTTCGACGCCTTTGCGGTCCAGAGCGTTCTCGCCCATTGCACCGCCAAGGATTTCGAACTTCTTGTTCTCCTTGGCGAAGTCCTCGGCCACTTTGGCTGCTGCCACAGGGTCCTCGGAATAGGTCAGAACGGTCATCCCTGTCAGCAGGTCGGCCATGCTTTCACACGGCTTACCCTCAAGGGCGATTTTGGCGAGCCTGTTTTTGGCAACACGCACGGAACCGCCCGCTTCGCGTGCACGCGCGCGCAGGTCCTGCATCTCGGCAACTGTCAGACCGGCGTAGTGGGCAACCACTACGACGCCAGAGCTTTCGAAGATTTGGCCGAGTTCCTCGACCACTTTCTCTTTCTGGGCTCTATCCACAGTTCTCTCCAAGTTAGGGGCGAAATCTCACCCCGGCTCATATTTGCCGCAGCTTTCGCTCCGGCGTTCAGGTCCTTGTTACGGGATTGGCCAAAATGCGCCCGAGGGTGGGACCCCCAGAATTCTTTGGTCTTACCCGTCTCAGGCAGGGAATTAAGGGGCCGAATGGACCCACCCACCGTCTTGGACGAAACGAAACAAAGCGCACGACGAATCGCACGCTTTGTTCCGCAGGTCTTCTTAGGGCAGATAGAGGAGGTTTCCAAGGGGTAAATTACACCCAATTCAGATCATACAACACCCAAATTCCAAGGGCATGTTTCAGAACTTCCCGTTGTCGTTTTTCCATTCCTCGCGCGGCGGAACCGCTTCGATGGTGTTCCAATGTTCGACGATCCGATCAGCGTCCCAGCGATACAAATCATAAAAGCTGGAATGCACCCCATTTCTTTCCCCTTCGCACACGCAAAGGACGAAATTTCCCTCTGCCAAAACCCGATGCAAATGCTTGTAGACAAATTTTGTCCCGCTTTCGCTTGTTCCTTCCAACACGTTCTTGAGCGCTACGATTCCGTCGGCCATGTCCGGATTGTGCTGTTTTAGATCCTCTGCAACAAAGTCCGCCAATCTGTCAAACCTGCGCTTTATCAGAACGTCTGTGACAAACATGCTGCTAGCGGCTCGGTTTTCTTCCGTCTTCTCCAGGTCCGTTACTTCGGTGTGACCATCCAGCATTCCACACCCAGAAAGGTTTGGACCGCGCAAGGGCTGAATGTTGTCCCAATGCTCTACGGCTTTGCCATCTTCGAACCGAAACACCTCAAACGCGGCGCGCAGGCTACTGAAATCGTACTCGATATGCGCAAAGGCAAAGTCGCCATCCTCGAAAACCCTTTTGAATGTAACCTTGGGCGAGGTTTTGGACAGCCTTGCGAACAGGTCGGCAATACCTTCGCTGCCTTCGTGAGTTTGAGGGTTGTGCTGGATGTACTTCTCTTCATTCACAACCGCTGCCGCCATGGCGTCACCGGTTTCCAAACCCTTAAGAAATCTTTGAAGGAGTTCGCGCTTAGTTTCCATAGCCATGGTCCGTTCGATTGCCAGAACTGAAATGCATGCGATTTATCTTCGCACCGAACCCGGCAAAATGAAAATCCCGGGCAGTTTGCACCACCCGGGATCAATACTTTACAGCAGATTTGTCTGGCTTACTCGCCCGAGGCCTCTGCTACATCAACGGTCACACCGGGGCCCATGGTCGAGCTCAGCGCGATTTTCTTCATATAGGTGCCTTTGGCGCCCGACGGTTTCGCCTTGGCAACAGCCGAGACAAACGCGCGGACATTTTCAGCCAGTTTGGCTTCGTCGAACGACGCTTTGCCAACACCGGCATGCACAACGCCGCCTTTTTCCGCCTTGAACTGAACTTCACCGCCCTTGGCTGCTTCCACGGCCGCTTTCACGTCCATGGTCACGGTGCCAACCTTGGGGTTCGGCATCAGGTTGCGGGGGCCCAGAACTTTACCCAGACGACCGACGATCGGCATCATGTCCGGGGTTGCGATGCAGCGATCGAATTCGATGGTGCCGCCCTGAATGGTTTCCATCAGGTCTTCTGCGCCAACGATGTCCGCACCTGCTTCTTTCGCTTCGTCGGCCTTGGGGCCGCGAGCGAAAACAGCAACGCGCATCGCTTTACCGGTGCCGTTCGGCAGACCGACAACGCCGCGAACCATCTGGTCTGCGTGGCGGGTGTCAACGCCCAGGTTCAGTGCGATTTCGATGGTCTCGTCGAATTTCGAGGTTGCATTGGCTTTGACCAGGGCAACTGCTTCTTCAACCGACAGGTTTTCCTTGCCGGCGACAGCTTCGCGCGCAGCGCGGGTACGTTTACCGAGTTTTGCCATCTTACTTCACCTCGATGCCCATAGAGCGGGCCGAGCCCAGGATGATCTGCATTGCGCCTTCGACGTCGTTGGCGTTCAGATCTTTCATTTTGGCTTCGGCGATTTCACGAACCTGCTTCGAGGTCACGGTGGCCACGGTCTCACGACCGGGGTTTTCCGCGCCACGGGGGCGGTTACGCTTGCCGACCGGCTTCAGACCAGCTGCTTTTTTCAGGTAATAAGACGCGGGCGGCGTCTTGATGTCCATGGTGAAGGACTTGTCCTGATAATAGGTGATCACGGTTGGGCAAGGTGCGCCCTGCTCCATGTCTGCGGTCTTGGCGTTGAACGCCTTGCAGAATTCCATGATGTTGATGCCGCGCTGACCCAGCGCCGGACCAACTGGCGGTGACGGGTTCGCCTGACCTGCAGGAACCTGCAGTTTCATTGTACCAGCAAGCTTCTTGGCCATTTGGTTTTCCTTTCAACTTGGGTGAAACGCGTCCCACCCAGATTATGTTGCGTGGTCCGGTCCGGGATCGCGACCCCGGCAACCTCCCACGAGAGAATCTCGCCCGAAGACGATAGAGGCGGCGTTTACATGGGATCAGGAGAGATGACAAGTGGTTGGCGCACCATTCGGGTTGTACCGAATCAAACCCTGAGAGGATTCTTGCTGCCTGCGTGATTACACGCGAATGTCCGCGCGGTTCCAAATTCCTCTAACAATCTGCAAAGACATGTAAAACCGCCAGTTTTCAGCCAATTGAACGCGACATTGGCGCTTGCTTCGCCACAACGCAGATGACCGTGCTATACTCCTTAAAAATTGTGATTATTGGTGGAGGTTAATTATGATACTTCGTTTAGCTTTAACTCTTGGCATCGCCTTTTCTCTTGCTGCTGCCATCCCTCAAACGGCGCGGGCCGACGCTGGAGAGTTTCTTGGTGGTGCGGTCGTCGGCGGGATCGTTGGTTACGCAATCGGCAAGGACCAACAAAAGAAGAAATCTCAGAGAACAACTACATCGAACCGCACCTATCGGTCAGGCATTCCGTCGACCACGCAAGGCGCGCAAACCCAGACTGCGCTCAATTACTTCGGGTACAATGCAGGAAGGGTCGATGGTCAGGTCGGTCGTGGCACCCGGTCCGCAATCGAACGCTATCAGGCCTCGATGGGTTATCCTATAAACGGCTATGATTTTCAGCCGTATCAGTATGATTTTCTGATGCAAGCCTACTATTGGGCCACAAGCGGTGGACAGGCAACGACTCAACTTGCGGGCCAACCGCTTCTGATGGCGTATCGCCGTCAGGTGCAGACGGGATCTGCTTTGGCTACTGCCCCTCAGGCGCCGGCACAAGCCGCCCCGGCACAACCTGTTCCGGTTGCGACACCGCAAGAACCTGAGCCGGAGACAACCGAAACAACGTCTGCCAGCCTGCCGAGCCTGTTTTCCGGCGGCACCGGAGGCCCGTCGCTGGCCAATCGCTGTAGCGGGGTCATGCTGCAAACATCTACCAATGGCGGCTATACGACCCTGGCGAACATGTCCGATCCCGACTTTGCGCTCAGCGAGCAGTTCTGTCTTGCCCGCAGCTACGCGATGGCGCGCGGTGAAGATCTGATTCAGGATATCCAGGGGCTGACGCCGGAGCAGGTGAGTGCTCAATGCGACTCGTATGGTGAAATGGTGGCGCCTCAGGTTGATGCTCTGTCTATCAATTCGAAAACCGAGGCTGAAACCCAGATGCGCAAGCTGGCGCTGGACTCGGGCCTCAGCCCCCAAGATCTTGCCGCGACAAGTAAGGTTTGCCTTGCGATTGGCTATCGTCAGGACAACATGGATGCCGCACTTGGGTCTGCCCTTATGCTGGTCGCAATGGGTGAGCCCGCCTATGGCGAACTGATTGGCCACCATCTGCGCGAAGGCTTCGGTGTACAGAAACGTCGCGATCTTGCGATGCAGTGGTATGACGCGAGCCTGTCGGCCCTGGACGCCGGATCGCAGGCTGTGTTCCTGCCTTCCCAGACCGACCGCCCGCAACTCTTGCGCGCGGCCATGGTTCAGGCGCAATAGGTCGTTACGTTTTCAGCGAATACCCAAACAAAAAGCGCCGCGTTGCCCTTGGCATCGCGGCGTTTCAATTCTCGAGGAACGTTTCCTCAGCTCTGCTTGGTGACCTGCGTGAAATCCAGCTCGACCGGAGTTTCCCGGCCGAAGATCGAAACCGAAACCTTCAGCTTCTGGTTTTCGTCGTCCACACCTTCGACCATGCCGTCGAAATCTTCGAACGGGCCATCGTTGACTTTGACCTTCTCACCGACCTCGAAGCTGATCATCAGCTTGGGTGCTTCTTCACCTTCCTGAACACGGTTCAGGATCTGGTTCACTTCGGCGTCGCGCATCGGCATCGGGCGGCCTTGCGGGCCCAGGAAACCGGTGACGCGGTTGATCGAGTTGATCAGGTGGTACCCCTGATCCGACATTTCCATATGCACCAGAACGTAACCAGGCATAAATCGGCGTTCGGTCGTGACCTTCTTGCCCCGGCGCACTTCGATCACCTCTTCGGTGGGCACCAGAACTTCGTCGATATCGTCCTCAAGGCCCTGTTCAGCCACCGACGTGCGGATCTGTTCTGCGATCTTCTTTTCGAAATTCGAAAGAACGCTGACCGAGTACCACCGTTTCGCCATGAACCTGTCGTCCTTGTTTGTCTTCGGGGTATCAAGCGTACCGGACACACCCGTCATTAAAATCTTGCCACGCCATCCGGAATAAAAAGCGGCGCGCAGCCCGAATCGCCACACGCCCATTCCGAATAGTACCGCGTCACCTACTCTGACATTGCCCGCAGCGCAAGGGGGCAGAGACGTTTCAGCGCGCTGATCCCGTCTAGCTGAAAGCACCCAGGATCAGTTGAAGACCACCCCGGATACCCAAATCGACCAAAGCGAAAAATACAGCCGTCAGCGCCGCCATGATGAAGACCATTACCGTGGTCAACAGCACCTCGCGCCGGGTCGGCCAGACGACCTTGGAGACTTCGGCACGGACTTGCTGAATGAACTGGATCGGATTGGTGGTGGCCATTTGGCGTGTTCTCTCTGCTAGCGGATGGGCCGGACATAGCCGGGCATTGCGGCAATTTCAAGGGCAGTTGGTTCAACTCTGCCCATATGGGGCATTCGTTCAGGGTTTGGGTTTGTCATCCCATTCGTCGCTCAGGATCCGGCGCGCGTCACCTTCGGGGTCTTCGTACTGGTTCGTACGAACGGTATATACGAAGGCCGCCAGACCAACGCCCCCCAAAAACAGGGAAATCGGGATCAGATAAGCAAGCACTTCCATTCAGATTACCTCAACCGCAGGGCGTTCAGGGACACGGTAATGGACGAGGTCGACATCGCCAAGGCCGCGATCAGCGGTGTCGCCAGTCCGATCACGGCCAGAGGAACGGCGATCACATTGTAAACGGTTGCGATCTGGAAGTTTTCGCGAATGCGTCTGGTGGCTTTGACGGCCGTGTCACACGCATCCGCAATGGGCGAAAGATCATTGCCCAACAGCACGATATCTGACGCGACCCGCGCCGCATCCAGCGCAGAGGCCGGAGAGATCGACACATGCGCCGCCGCCAAAGCGGCGGTATCGTTCAGCCCGTCGCCAACCATCAAAACTTTGTGGCCTTCATCGCTGAGATCCTGAATGCGTCTTGCCTTGTCCTGCGGCAAAGCCTCGGCAATCCAGTCCTCAATTCCCAGTTTTTCCGCCAAGGCGCGCACTGCCCCCTGCGAATCCCCTGAAATCAGAAGTACACGCTTGCCCGAAGCACGCAGGGCATCCACCGCCTCAGCGGCGCCCGGGCGCAACGCGTCCGAGAATCGGAAGGCCACGGGTGCTTCCTCGCCGATTGCCAGCCAGGCCGAAGTGTCTGTGCTCTGATCCGCGCCGACCCAGGCGGCCCGCCCCAGACGAACACGCTGACCACGGAATTCGCCCTCGGTGCCATAGCCGGGAACCTCGGCTACTCCCCGCACATTTGCTGGTTTGATGCCTGCCGCACGCGCCGCTTTTGCCAATGATACGGACAAGGGATGTGCAGAAGCCTCGGCCAGCGCCAGAGCGACCTCGACCTTGGCCCGTGCATGGTCTGCCAGATTGACCAGTTCCGGTGCGCCGGATGTCAGCGTTCCCGTCTTGTCGAATACAACTGTGTCAGCTTCGGACAGCCGTTCCAGTGCTGTGGCGTGCTTGATCAGCATTCCCTTGCGGAACAACCGGCCCGACGCGGCCGTGGTTACCGCTGGCACGGCCAGACCCAACGCACAGGGGCAGGTAATAATCAGAACAGCCGCCGCGATGTTCAGCGCCGTGCGCAAATCACCGGAATAGATGTACCACCCAACAAAGCTGAGCGCCGACAGAATGTGAACGCCGGGCGCATACAGCTTGGCAGCCTTATCGGCCAACGAGGTGTACCGGGACCGGCCAGACTCGGCGATGGCGACCAGATCAGCCATACGATGGAGCGACGTGTCTTCCCCGACCGCCGTTGCCCGGATTGTCAACGGACCCGTCAGGTTGACTTCACCCGCGCTCACAGCCTGCCCGGCCTCGGCAAAGACTGGCACCGTCTCGCCCGTCAGAAGGGATCGATCCAGTTCGGACTGACCCGACACGATCTGGCCGTCCACGGGCATGCGCCCACCCGGTCGGACAAGGATCAGATCACCGACGCGCAACTCGGCAACGGGAACTTCATCTTCAACCCCATCGGCGACACGAACGGCGCGGGGAACTTCCAACGCGGTCAATTCTTCGGCCGCAGATCGCGCCGCGGCACGGGTGCGGTAATCCAGATACCGCCCGGCCAGCAGAAAGAAGGTCAATGTCAGGGCTGCGTCGAAATAGGCATGCTCGCCGCTCAACGCGGTTTCCCACAGCGACGTGACCAGCGCCAACAGGATCGCCAGTACAATCGGCACATCCATATTCAGCCGTCGCACGCGCAGGGCGCTCCAGGCATTGGCAAAGAACGGCTGGGCCGAGAACGCAATGGCCGGCAGCGCGATGGCCGCTGAAATCCAGTGGAACATGTCCCGCGTTGCATCCGTCGCACCGGACCAGACCGACACCGACAGCAACATCACGTTCATGGATGCAAACCCGGCCACGGCCAGCCGCATCAGAAGATCACGCCCGGCCTTGTCCGTCTGGGTTGCGGACAAAGCCCCCGGATCAAGCTCATGTGCTTCGAATCCTGCCTGTTCAAGCACCGGGATCAGATCGCTTGCACGCGTTTCCGGCGTGGCTTTGATCATCGCGCGTTTGAGCGTCAGGTTCACCCGGGCGTCTTCGACACCGGGATGCGCGTTCAGTTCACGCTCGACCGTCGCGATACAGGCCGAGCAATGAATGCCCGGCAGCGACAAAGCGATCTGCACATCCTCCGGTATGGGCCGGGCCGGTTCTGCCGGGGCCGCAAGGCAGCCCGGGCAGGCTGCTGTGCCGGATGAAAGCTGAGCCGTCATGCTTACCCCTTTACGTAAAGCGGGACGCGCTGCGAGAATTCGGCGCCGTTTCCGTCACGCGCCACCAACCGGATGTTCCAGTTGCCCTTGCCCAGTGTAGCAGGCGTGGCATAGGCTGTACCGTCGAACGTAAAATCCGGCACGAAGTCGTCGCGCACATGGGTTGCCCGACCGACCACGGCCTGCAATTCGCTCACCTCAACCGGCGCACCGCTTTCGTCGGTGATGTGCAGGATCAGAAGGCCGCCTTTGGTTTCCGCCCGAACTGTCCAGCCCAGCGCCTGCTGCTCTTTCAGGCGCTCGTTGAACTCCTGGCTGGCGACGTAGGAGTTCTTGACCTCCAGCCCGGGAAAGGTTTTCACCGCATTGTACGCCAGCACGAGGTTCACCGCGATGATCACGCCAAAAGCGCCGACAAACACGGCAAGGGCGTGCTTTCCGGTGAATTTACGTTCGGCCATGATCAGTTCCCTCGTCCGTTGAACGTGGTGTCCTTGTATGCGCGTTCGCCGCTGCTGAGGTCTTCGACCCAGATCCGTACTGGTGTCGCATCTGCTGCGGCCGGATCGCTATTGCGGGAGGCCACGATATATACACGGGTCAATTGTGCCGTATCCGCCGTGACATTCACAGTATCGATATTGGTTCCCTCGATTTCCAGTCGCATCGCCGGATCGCCCGCCAATGACAGTTTGAAAAGACGGTCCTCACCGTGCTTGTTGCGCAGACGAACGTCATAGGTGTTGCGGATTGTACCGTCCGACAGGGTGACGAAAGTGGGGTTGCGAACCGGTGCAACAGTCAGATCAATGTCAGAACGGATGAAGAGCGCAAACAGCAGCCCGAACCCGACCAGCGCCCACAATGCGGTGTACAAAATCGTACGCGGCCTCAGAATGTGCTTCCAGACATTCTTGGCGGGCTCGCCGGATCGCTCATGGGCTTCATCGCTCAGCGCCATGTAGTCGATCAGCCCTCGTGGCTTTCCGATCTTGGCCATCATGTCATCACACGCGTCGATACAAAGGGCACAGGTGATACATTCCAGCTGCTGGCCATCCCGAATATCGATCCCGACAGGGCAGACATTCACGCAGGCCATACAGTCGATGCAATCCCCCAACTCAGAATCGGCCGTCCGCTTGCCTTTGCCGCGCGGTTCACCCCGCCATTCACGATAGCCGACAACCAGCGTGTCCTCATCCATCATCGCCGCCTGAATGCGCGGCCAAGGGCAGGCATAGATACAGATCTGCTCGCGGGCGAACCCGCCGAAAAAGAAGGTTGTACCCGTCAGGATCAACATCGTCGTGTAGGCAACGGGATGCGCGTTGCCCGTCACAAGATCACGGGCCAGCGTGGGTGCATCCGCGAAATAGAACACCCAGGCACCACCTGTCGCCAAACCGATCAGAAACCAGACCGCCCATTTGGTGACCCGCAAGCGAGCCTTTCGGAAATCAAGCTTTTCCTGACGGTGCAGGCGCAGGCGGGCGTTTCTGTCGCCTTCAATCCACCGCTCGACCAGAATGAACAGGTCCGTCCAGACGGTTTGCGGGCATGCGTATCCGCACCAAACGCGACCCAGAGCCGACGTAAACAGGAACAGACCCAAACCTGCCATGATCAGCAGACCAGCGACAAAGTAGAATTCGTGCGGCCAGATCTCGATCCAGAAGAAATAAAAACGTCGATTTGCAAGATCCAGCAGGACAGCCTGATCAGGCAGGCTGGGGCCACGATCCCATCTGATCCAGGGCGTCACATAGTAAATGCCCAGCGTCACGATGAGGATGATCCATTTCAGGTTTCGAAACGGCCCCGAAACACGTCTTGGAAAAATCGGCTCACGCGCGGCGTAAAGGCTGGGGGCGGGATCGGAATCGCTCACTGGCTGGCTCCACAAATGGGTCTTCTGAAGACGTCTTGTTCCAGATCATGCCTAGGCGAACTTTGACATGGGTCAAAAAGCGCATCGAGTAAACATCTTTTGAAGATCCCCCCTTCTTACCGGCGCTGGAAATCAGGTATTTTACCCGATTTTGAGCCTATTTTGGCGGAATATCTGCTTGTGGCACGATACCAGCTGCACGTGGTACATGCAGTTTTCCAAGTACCGACCAATTGTCGCAGCCCCGGGTCAGCCCTGCCCGAACGCGGGTGATCAGCCGTCGTTGCGAAGAACAGAATGGCAAAACAAAAGGAATTCAGTGTAAAAAAGCACCGGCTGTTCAGGAAACGCGCGAACAGATGGAACAGCCGGTGCTACAGCCTTCGGGCGGCCAGCCGCCCGAAGGTGCCCTCTAGGTCTTACTGGCCACCACCCAACTGGTGGACATAGGCGGATACCGCACGGATCTGCGCCTCGGTCAGGCGGGTATCCCAGTTCGGCATGACGCCAAAGCGGCTGTAGGTCACTGTTTCGGTCAGAGCTTCTTCGCTACCGCCATAAAGCCAGATCGCGTCGGTCAGGTTCGGCGCCCCCTGGAAGATGTCACCTTTGCCATCTTCACCATGGCAGGACACGCAGTTGTCTTCGAAAACAACCTTGCCCGCCTGTGCCGCCGCGTCATCGGTCTGAGCATTGCTCAGCGACATGACATACTGAACCACCTGCGTGATTTCGCCATGCTCCAGGATTTCACCGAAGGCAGGCATCTCGGAATAGCGCGCATCGTCACTTTCTTCGTTCCGGATACCATAGCTGACGGTGTAGACGATATCTTCCATCGTACCACCCCACAGCCAGGCGTCATCCAGCAGGTTCGGGAAACCCGGCGCGCCCTGCGCACCGGAACCGTGGCACTGCGCGCACCATGTACGGAACACGGCACCGCCAGAGTTCACGGCATATTGCTGAAGCTCAGCGTCCTGCGCGATGTCTTCCAGCGGTGTTTCCACCAGTTTGGCGTTCCAGGGTGCATTTGCCTCTTCGAATGCGACCATCTCCTGCTGGACCAAAGCCCGTGAAGACCAGCCCATGACGCCGGCGGTGGCCGACTGGACCAGGGGCCATGCTGGATACATGATCGTGTAGATCACGCCCCAGAAGATAGTGGCGTAGAAGGTCCACAGCCACCAGCGCGGCATCGGGTTGTCGAACTCTTCGATCCCGTCCCAGCTGTGCCCGGTTGTGTTCGGATCACCCGGCTGTTTTTCAGGTGTCTTGCTCATTGCCGCGCCTCCTTGGATGTGGCGGGTTTGTCTTGATGCCGGAAGGGGATGTTGGCGGTGTCCTTGTATTCCTTGCTGGCACCGGGGCGGAATACCCAGATGACGATACCAACGAAGAAGGCGAACAACAGCAGCAGCATCCAGCTATCCGCGAACTGCCTGAGAATTGTGTATTCTTCCATCACGATCCTCCTTTAGCGGCTTGCGTCCGGGGTGAAGGTCGAGAAATCGACCAACGTGCCCAGCATCTGAAGATAGGCAACCAACGCATCAGCTTCGGTCAACTCGGGCTGGCCGTCGAAGTTGCGCACGTTGACCTTGTCACCATAGCGCTCCAGCAGCCCGTCATAGTCGCTGTCCGGGTCAGCCTGAGCGAGGAAGTCGGCTTGTGCGTTTTCCAGCATCTCTTCGGAATAAGGCGTCCCGACCAGAGCATTGGCGGCCATCACATCACCGATGAACTTGCCGTCAATTTTGCGATGTTCGAGGAAGCCGTATTTCGGCATCACCGATTCAGGTACAACGGATTGCGGATCCCGCAGGTGGTCGACATGCCATTGATCGGAATAGCGGCCACCGACACGCGCCAGATCCGGTCCGGTCCGTTTGGACCCCCACTGGAACGGGTGATCGTACATCGATTCCGCCGCCAGCGAGTAGTGGCCATAGCGTTCGACCTCATCCCGCATCGGACGGATCATCTGGCTGTGGCAGACATAGCAGCCTTCGCGGATGTAGATCTCGCGACCCGCCATCTCGAGGGGGGTGTAAGGGCGCATGCCCTCCACCTTTTCGATTGTGTTCTCAAGATAGAACAGCGGGGTGATCTGTACGATGCCACCGATGGTCACGACCAAAAAGCTGAAGATCAGCAGGAGGGTCGCGTTGGTCTCGAGGATCTTGTGTTTGTCGAGAATTGCCATTGCTCCGGCCCTCCTTATTCAGCCGGGACCGCGACGGTCAGGCTGGCCTCTTTGGCCGGCGCTTTCCGCACAGTCATCCACAGGTTGTAGCACATGATCAGCGAACCGGCGACGAACATCACGCCACCCAGAGCACGCACCACATACATCGGGAACTTGGCAGCCACGGTGTCGGCGAACGAGTTCACCAGGAAGCCGTTGGCATCCACTTCGCGCCACATCAGGCCTTCCATGATACCGGTGACCCACATCGACGCGGCGTACAGAACGATGCCGATTGTGGCGAGCCAGAAGTGCCAGCTGACCATCTGCAGCGAGTACAGACGCTCACGCTTCCACAGGACGGGCACCAGGAAGTACAGCGCACCAAAGGTGATCATGCCGTTCCAGCCCAGCGCGCCCGAGTGCACGTGACCAATTGTCCAGTCGGTGTAGTGCGACAGCGAGTTCACCGCGCGGATCGACATCATCGGGCCTTCGAAGGTGGACATGCCGTAGAAGCCGACCGAGATCACCATCATCCGGATCACAGGGTCGGTGCGCAGCTTGTCCCACGCGCCCGACAGGGTCATCAGACCGTTGATCATACCACCCCAGGACGGCATCCACAGGATCACCGAGAACACCATGCCCAGCGTCGAGGCCCAGTCAGGTAGCGCAGTATAATGCAGGTGGTGCGGGCCGGCCCAGATGTACAGGAAGATCAGCGCCCAGAAGTGGATGATCGACAGCTTGTACGAGAACACCGGACGCTCGGCCTGCTTCGGAATGAAGTAGTACATCATGCCCAGGAAGCCGGCAGTCAGGAAAAAGCCCACCGCGTTGTGGCCATACCACCACTGGATCATGGCATCCTGCACGCCCGACCAGACGATGACCGATTTCGAACCCCAGATGCTGACAGGAACGGTCATGTTGTTGACCAGATGCAGCATGGCGACGGTGACGATAAAGGCCAGATAGAACCAGTTGGCCACATATATGTGGGGTTCTTTCCGCTTTATGATCGTACCCAAGTAGACAGCCAGATAGGCGACCCAGACAATGGTCAGCCACAGATCGACATACCATTCAGGTTCGGCATATTCCTTGGACTGCGTTCCGCCCAGAACATAACCCGTCGCCGCCAGCACGATGAACAGCTGATAGCCCCAGAAAACGAACCAGGCCAGATTGCCGCCCCAAAGCCGCGCCGCGCTGGTACGCTGAACGACGTAGAACGACGTTGCGATCAATGCGTTTCCGCCAAAGGCAAAAATCACTGCCGACGTATGCAGCGGACGCAAACGACCGAAATTCAGATACCCCTGCGCCCATTCAAAGTTCAGCACCGGAAAAGCCAGCTGAAATGCGATGAAGGTCCCGGCCAGAAACCCGATCACGCCCCAGAAGGCGGTTGCGATCACGCCATAGCGGATCACGTCATCCATGTATTCGCCCGAGCGGTCGACTAGAATATCTGGCTCGTCAGTGTTTCGAAGCGTCCAGATAAACAGGCCACCGGCGATAAGCATCACCAGCAGTGCATGTACCTGATACGCCAAATCGCGTGCATAATTGGTTCCGATCGCTGCAAACAGCGCGATCAGACCAAGCACGATCAGCTTGATGTAATTCGACATATTGCGTCCCTTTGCCATGCCCCGCGCGTTTTTGATTCTTATACGCGCGAAACCCATTTGACTGGCTGCCGTTCTGAAGCACGGCGGCTGTTACTGCTTTGATCTGTATCAAGACAGTTCTGCGTTTTCTGTGACACGCATTGTAAAGGAAACAGGCCAACTGGTCACATGAGACCAAATGCCCGAATCATGAGGTCGCAATGACTTACAAATCTCTACTCACTGTCATGACCGAAACGCAGACAGCACCCGCCGCTCTGGCGCAGATGGTGGCCCTGGCGGAATCGCAGGATGCACATGCCGAAGCCCTGTGCCTTGGCGTCGATCGCAGTCAGACAGGTTACTACTATGCGGGTGCCAATGCGCTGATCGTTCAGGAAACACTGAGCCGGGCCAACGCCGAGGCCCAGGAGCTGTTAAATTTTGCCAATGACTACCTTGGCACGTCCGGCGTTCGCTGGTCCGCCGAGCATGGTGTCGCGCAGATTGCCGATATCGGACGCCATGTCGCGCATAGGGCACGGTTTTCCGATCTGGTGGTCCTGCCGCACCCTTATGGAAAAGACCGCGGTGCCGAGGCCGAGCCCATCATCGAAGCCGCCATGTTCGAAGGGCATTGCCCGGTTCTGGTCGTACCGGACGACGTCGAGCCCCTGACGGTGCCGCGCAATATCATGATAGGTTGGAACGAAAGCGTAGAGGCCATGTGCGCCATTCGTCACGCCCTGCCCTTCCTGAAACAGGCCGAGCTGGTCCGAATCGTGGTCATCGATCCGCCTCGCCATGGTCCGGACCGGTCTGATCCGGGCGGAATGCTGTCACAGATGCTGTCCCGTCACGGGGTCAAATGTGAGATTGATGTGCTAAGCAAAAGCATGACGCGCGTGTCGGATATTCTCAACCGTCACGCATCCGATACAGAATCGGATCTGATCGTCATGGGCGCTTACGGTCATTCCCGTTTTCGCGAGGCCATTCTGGGCGGCGCAACACGCAACATGCTGGAGCAGTCTGGCGTACCGGTATTCCTGGCCCATTGATACGCCCATCAAAAGCCGCCCGACTTGGCGGCTTTTGTCATCCTCTCTTTTGTCATCCTCTGCGGATCAGGCCTATCAGGAACAACAGGATCACGGCACCCGCTGTTGCGAATAGGATAGACGATAACAGGCCGCCGCCAACGGCAAATCCAAGCGCCGGAAATATCAACCCCGCCAGAAACGCGCCTACGATTCCGACAACTACGTTTCCGAAAAGGCCAAAACCCCTGCCCTCCATGATCTTTCCGGAAAGCCAACCGGCGATTGCGCCGACCAAAAGCATTGCCAACAAACTGGTAAATTCCATGCCGAGCTCCTGAATTAGATATCCCGCGAAAAAGACTGCGGCGGCTGTCAGTGGTCAAAAGCCTATTACGTCAGACCGGAAAGCCGCCATCCGAATCGTCACCCGCCTCTTCCATCAGGCGGCCCAAATCGGGGATGGTCACGTGCCGCTTTCCTTCAAGCGTGATCACCCCGTCTTTTTTCAAAGCTGATATTTGGCGACTGACCGTTTCCAATGTCAAACCCAAGTAATCCGCCATTGCTTCTCGGGTCAGGGGCAGGTCGAACACAATGGGTCCTGATACAGCTTTTTGACTGATTGAACCGTCCCGGCGGGCGATAATTGACAACAAACTGGCAATCTTCTCACGCGCCGTTTTGCGCCCCAGAACCAGCATCCACTCGCGGGCGGCATCAAGCTCGTCCAAAGTCATCTGCAAAAGACGATGGGCGATATGCGGGGTGTGGTCCATCAACTCTTCGAACGGTTTCTTGCGGAAACAGCACATCACGACATCCGTCGTGGCCTGAACATCATAAGGCGCAGTATCGCGACCCGGGCGGCCAACAAAGTCGCTTGGCAGCAGCAGACCAACCATTTGGGTGCGGCCATCTTCCATCGTCTGGGTCAACGACGCGATTCCGGCCACAACCGAGCCGACAAAACTCATCTGATCCCCCGACCAGATAATCGTCTGACCCGCCTCAAAACTGCGGTAATATTTAATGCTTTCAAGCTCTTCCAGCTCATCGGCATCACAACGGGCACAGACGGCGCGATGACGAATCGGGCAATCTCCGCAATTTGAATGGTCAAATTGTGCTTTTACTGTCATGCGCGTTCCCACTTGATCTCCATCAAAGCACCTGTGTCGCCTGTCGCATAAGGGTATCGCCATGATAGTGAAACCACAATTGGCAAAGCTTGGACTTTTTGACGCGAAAGTACCGCGTTACACAAGCTACCCCACCGCCCCCCACTTCAACAACGACGTGGGAGCAGATATGTTTGGCGACTGGATTTCCGGGATCAAACCCGGCAGTGCAATTTCGCTGTACATTCATGTCCCATTCTGCCGCAGGTTATGCTGGTTCTGCGCCTGCCGGACACAAGGCACACAAACCGACAACCCGGTAATCGCCTATGTCGATGTTCTGAAGGCCGAACTGGACCTTCTGGCGGCACGTCTGCCTGAGGGTGTGGTCCTGTCGCGTCTGCACTGGGGCGGCGGCACACCAACGTTGCTGAACGCCCAATTGATGCGCGAATTGGCACAACACATCCTGGGTATCGTCCCCATGGGGTCGGATGCCGAATTCTCGGTCGAGATCGATCCGAACGAGATTGACGAGGCGCGTCTGGATGCGCTGGCTGACGCGGGCATGAACCGCGCCTCGATTGGGGTGCAGGATTTCGATGACGAAATCCAGAAAACCATAGGCCGTATTCAAAGCTATGACACCACGCGCGACGCTATCGACATGATCCGTGAACGTGGCATCACCAGCCTGAATGCGGATATTCTTTACGGCCTGCCACATCAGACCAAGGCGCGCATGACGGAAAGCGTACAGAAACTCCTGTCGCTCAGCCCGGATCGCGTGGCACTTTATGGTTATGCCCACGTACCCTGGATGGCCAAGCGGCAGCAGCTGATTCCGTCGGACGCACTGCCAACGCCCGAACAACGCCTTGAACTGTTCGACACAGCCCGGCGTTTGTTCCTTTGGGACAATTATGCCGAAATCGGCATCGACCATTTCGCCACTCAGGATGACGGGCTGACCCACGCGTTGCGCGCGGGCCGCCTCAAGCGGAACTTCCAGGGTTACACCGACGATCAGGCCGATGTTCTGATTGGTGTCGGGGCCAGCTCGATCTCTCGTTTCCCGCAAGGTTACGCGCAGAACGCTCCGGCCACCTCTGCCCATACCAAAGCCATTCGCGATGGGCAGTTTTCGACATCCCGAGGGCACCTTTTCAAAGGTCAGGACATTCTGCGTGCCCGCCTGATCGAAGCATTAATGTGCGATTTCAAGATCGACTCAGCAGAAATCCTGCGGGATCACGATATTTCAGCCTCTGACCTGGACGAGATGTATCACGCAGCCAATGCATCTTTCGACGGGATGCTGCAAATCACTGAAGCCGGGCTTTTCATACCGCCCGAAGCGCGCGCGCTGACCCGGATGATCGCCCGCAGCTTTGACGCCTATGACCTCAGCAAAGCCGGGCACAGCTCGGCCATCTGACCCTTTTTCGGCGGGCAACATTCGGCCCGTGACGCGCAAAACACATCAGGGGCTTGACGCACGCCTGCGGTTTTTCCCACACTCATGCTGTAGGGCGGCATCTCGCTCTGCGGTCTGAGGCGGGCAAAATACAGACAACCCTTGTCGGCGCCAACGCGTCGGTCGGTCCCTTTCGTGTAGCCAATCTGCAACCTGAAAGAGGGACAACACTCATGCGCGTTTTCACCGTCCTCGGGCCCAGCCAATCGGGCAAATCTACGCTTGTCGAGGCCATCAGCCGCCTCGACGGGCGCCCCACCACATTCGATGTTTCCGGAACCGTGCATTTGCACGGTTTTTCTTACCTGGACGAGCCCTGGTGCGCGATCGACGTCGATGGGGGCGGCGATGCGCTGGCCTATGTCGGCCCCGCAATGGCGATTTCGGACGCCGCCGTGGTCGTGGTGCCCCCCGACCCGAATGCCGCCGTTCTGTGCGCGCCCTACCTGCGGTTGGTCGAAGAGGCCGGCATCCCCTGTTTTCTGTTCATCAACCGGATGGACAACCCCAATGGCCGCGTCCGCGATATCATCGCCGCTCTGCAAACATACTGCACCCACCACATTGCCCTGCGTCAGGTGCCGATCCGCGAAGGGGATACGATCATCGGGGCGGTTGATCTGATCTCGGAACGGGCCTGGAAATATCAGGAGGGCCAGCCCTCGGCCCTGATCGAACTGCCTCAATCCGTCGAAGACCGCGAGCAGGAAGCGCGAACCGAGCTGCTCGAAACCCTGTCCGATTTTGATGACAACCTGTTGGAACAGCTGATAGAAGACAAACAGCCGCCAAGTGGCGAGGTCTATGATCTGGCGGCACAGGTTTTGCAGAACCATCAGTTGATTCCCGCCTGCCTGGGTGCCGCAAGTCACGGCAACGGGCTGACGCGTCTGATGAAGGCGCTGCGGCACGAAGCCCCCGAATTTGACATCGCCGCCGGGCGCGACGAGGCCGCTGACAGCGCCCGCGCCATTGCCGGTTTCGCGGATGTCAAAAAACACATCGGAAAAATCGTGGTTCTGCGCGGCCTGGGGGACGGCGTGCAAGCCCATGAAGCCTTGGGCGGTGAGACCGTCGGCAATCTGACAACGCTGGATGCCAAAACCCAGATCGCCACGCTGGAGGCCGGGCAGATTGGTCTGGCGGTGAAATCCGATCACCTCGAACCCGGCTACATCTACGACAGCAATTCGGCGACGGAACTGCCGGAATGGGCGGCCTCGCATCCGGTGGCGCATCGTCAGATCGTCTCGCCCGCGCATGAGCGGGACGATGTGCGCCTGTCAAACGCCCTGAGCCGCTTGGCCGAAATCGACCCTGGCCTTCACCTGCAACAGGATGAGCTTACCGGCCATGCCGTTCTTGGGTCTCAAGGTCCGCAGCACATGCGACGCGTGACCGCCAAGCTGGCCGAGGATTTCGGGATCGAGATTGAAGCCGACCCGGTCGAAACCGCCTATCGCGAAACCATCCGAACACCTGTCGAACATCGCCACAGACACCGCAAACAATCCGGCGGGGCTGGGCAGTTCGCGGATGTGGTGATCTCGGTCGCGCCGCTGCCGCGCGGATCTGGGTTCCAGTTCGAAGAGGTGGTCAAGGGCGGCGCGGTGCCCAAGAATTACATTCCATCCGTGGAACAGGGCGCCAGAGACGCGCTGGAGCAAGGCCCCGAGGGTTTTCCGGTGGTGGATGTGAAGGTCACGCTGCATGACGGCAAGCATCACAACGTAGACAGTTCGGATTATGCCTTCCGTACCGCGGGCAAGAACGCCGTGCGCGAAGCGCTGCCTCAGGCCAAGCCCGTTGTTTTGCAGCCGATCCTGAACGCTGAAATCCACCTGCCTTCTGATTTTGTCGGCGACCTCGTACCGACGATCAGCTCTCTGCAAGGGCAGGTTCTGGGATTTGAGGGCAACCCGAACGCATCAGGCTGGGAGATTTTCAACGCTCTGATTCCCTCCGTTGCCGAAGATGAGTTGCATCGCACTCTTGCCAGTGCCACGCGCGGAACCGGGTGGGTCAAGCTGAGCTTTGATCACTATGAAGAACTGCGCGGGCCGGTGCCGAAAACGGCGGCCAAAGAAAAAGCCAGCGCCTGATGGCCTGACGATGGCGGGCTGATCTCAGCCCGCCGCAGCAATCAATTCGCGGGTATAGTCGGTCTGGGCGTTTTCGAACAAATCCTCGGCCGTGCCCATTTCAACCACATCTCCGTTTCGCATGACGATCACCTTGTGCGACATCGCCCGCACAACTTTCAGGTCATGGCTGATGAACAGATACGCCAGCCCGTATTTCTTTTGCAGATCGCGCAGCAGATCGACGATCTGAACCTGAACCGTCATGTCCAGCGCGCTGGTCGGTTCGTCCAGAACCAGCAGCTTGGGCCGCAAGACCATCGCGCGCGCAATCGCGATGCGCTGACGCTGACCGCCCGAAAACTCGTGCGGATATCGGTCCATGGCCGCAGGATCCAGGCCCACCTCGGCCATCACCTCAGCGACCAGCTCGCGCGGCGCGCGATGAGGATCAATGTTGTGAATGGCCAGACCTTCCGCGATGATCTGCTGACAGGTCATGCGTGGGCTGAGGCTGCCGAACGGGTCCTGAAACACGATCTGCATATCCTTGCGCAGCCGGCGCAATTCGCGGGTAGACCATCTTCGCACATCCTGATCGCGGAAGGTGATGCCGCCTTCGGACGCGATGAGGCGCATGATCGCAAGCGCCAGCGTGGTCTTGCCCGACCCGCTTTCGCCCACGATCCCCAAGGTCTCACCCGCGCGTACACTCAGCGTGGCGTCATTCACCGCCTTCACATAGCCGACCGTGCGTTTCAGAAACCCGCGCTGGATCGGGAACCAGACTTTCAGATGATCCGTACGCGCGACTTCCTCGGCATCTGTTGCAACGGCGTCTGGCTGACCCGAAGGTTCCGCGGCCAGGAGCTTGCGGGTATAGGGGTGCTGCGGGTTGTCGAAGATCTCGGCGGTCGCGCCGGTCTCGACGATCTCACCATCCTTCATCACGCAAACCCGGTCGGCGATGCGCCGCACGATGCCCAGATCGTGGGTGATGAACAGCATCCCCATGTTTTCGGATTTCTGCAAACTGGCCAGCAACTCGAGGATCTGTGCCTGAATGGTTACATCCAACGCCGTCGTCGGTTCATCGGCGATCAGGATGTCCGGCTTGTTCGCCAGCGCCATGGCGATCATCACGCGCTGCCGCTGTCCGCCCGACAACTGGTGCGGATAGCTGTCCAGCCGGTCTTCGGGGTCGCGGATACCGACCTTGTTCAACAGTTCAAGAATTCGTTCGCGCGCGACATCACCCGTGACCCCCTGATGCAGGGCCAGCGATTCCGCCATCTGCTTCTGGATCGTGTGCAGCGGGTTCAGCGATGTCATCGGCTCCTGGAAAATAAAGCTGATGTCATTGCCGCGCACATCCATCAGGCGTTGCTCCGAGGCGCCGATCATCTCCTGCCCGTCATAGGTGACGGACCCTTCGACGATCGCGCTGTCGCCCAGCAACGATACGGTGCTGAGCGCGGTGACAGATTTGCCCGACCCGGATTCGCCCACCAGCGCCACGGTTTCCCCGCGATCGACATGGAATGACACGCCCCGAACCGCAGCACTGATCCGACCGTCCTGCCGGAACGAGACTTTCAGGTTGTTTACATCCAGCAGGCTCATGAGAAGGTCTTTCTGGGATCGAACGCATCCCGTACGCCTTCAAAGATGAAGACCAGCAGGGACAGCATGATAGCAAAGGTGAAAAAGGCCGTGAAAGCCAGCCATGGGGCCTGAAGGTTCTGTTTTGCCTGCAAGGTGAGCTCCCCCAGCGAGGGGGCCGAAGACGGCAGACCAAAACCCAGATAATCCAGCGAAGCCAGCCCGCCTATGGTGCCCGTGACGATGAAGGGCATGAAGGTCAGCGTGGCCACCATTGCGTTGGGCAGCATGTGGCGGAACATGATCGTCATGTTGCCCACACCCAATGCCCGTGCAGCGCGCACATATTCAAGGTTTCGCGCCCGCAGGAATTCTGCGCGCACCACGCCAACCAGCCCGGTCCAGCTGAACAGGATCATCAACGCGACCAGCAGCCAGAAACTTCGCCCCAACACCGCGAACATGATGATGATGACATAAAGCGACGGGGTTGCGGACCAGATCTCGATGATCCGCTGAAAGATCAGATCCAGCCAACCGCCGAAGAAACCCTGTACGGCACCGGCGAAAATACCGATCAGGCTGGCAGCACCCGTCACCAGCAGCGTGAACAGGATCGACAGGCGGAAGCCGTAAATCACCCGTGCCAGCACATCGCGCTTGGTGTCATCGGTGCCCAGCAGGTTCTGGCCGTTGGGCGGCAAGGGTGCAGCCCCGGGGCGGTCCACAGACGTGTTGTAGGAATAAGGGATCAGCGGCCAAAGCGACCAGCCACGCTCGAACCCCTCCGCCTGGAACGTACCGGCGTCGATCTGTTCGATAATGCCTTCGGGATCGTCAAAACAGTCTTCCAGGCCGCCGCTGTCTATCAGACACTGAACCTCGGGGTCGCGATAGATCGCCTCTGTCTGGAAGTCTCCGCCAAAATCGGTTTCCGCGTAGAAGTTGAAGACCGGCATGTAGAACTCGCCCCGGTATTTCACCAGAATCGGTTTGTCATTGGCGATGAACTCGGCAAACAGCGACAGGCCGAACAACACGGCGAAGATGATCAACGACCAGAAGGCGCGCTTGTTGCGGCAAAAGTTGCTCCAGCGGCGCTGGTTCAGGGGGGACAATGCCATTTACCCCTCCCGCTTTTCAAAATCGATGCGCGGGTCGACCAGCACATACATCAGATCGCTGATGATGCCGACCACCAGCCCCATCAGGCCAAAGATGAACAGCGTGCCGAAAATCACCGGGTAATCCCGCGCCACGGCGGCTTCAAAACCCAGACGTCCTAGACCATCAAGTGAGAAGATCGTTTCGATGATGATCGAACCTCCGAAGAACACGCCGATGAACACGGCCGGAAATCCGGCTATGACGATCAGCATCGCGTTGCGGAACACATGGCCATACAGCACTTTGCGTTCGCTCAGGCCTTTGGCGCGGGCGGTCATGACATATTGCTTTTTGATTTCATCGAGAAACGAGTTCTTGGTCAGCAGCGTCAATGTCGCAAAGGCCGAGATCGTCAGCGCGATGGTCGGCAACGCGATATGCCAGAAATAATCTGCGATTTTGCCAAAAAGACTCAGGCTGTCCCAGTTGTCAGATGTCAGCCCCCGAAGCGGGAAGATCTGCCAATAGGATCCACCGGCGAAAAGCACCAACAGCAGAATGGCAAACAAGAAGCCAGGGATCGCATAAGCCACGATGATCGCTGCGCTGGTCCACGTGTCGAACTGCGAACCGTCCCTGATCGCCTTGCGAATGCCCAGAGGGATCGAAACCAGATAGGCGATAAGCGTTGACCACAGACCCAGCGAGATCGAGACCGGCATTTTCTCGAGCACCAGATCAATCACGCTGATCGAGCGGAAATAGCTCTCGCCGAAGTCCAGCGTCAGATAGTTGCCCATCATGATCAGAAAACGTTCCAGGGGCGGTTTGTCGAAGCCGAATTCCTTTTCAAGTTCAGCAATGAACTCGGGCGGCAGGCCCCGTGCACCGACATATTTGTCGTCGAAAACGCCGCCCGCCGGCTCTGACCCCGCGCCGGCATCGCCCGCACCCGCAAAACCGGCGAAAACATCCCCCTGACCTTCGATCTGGGCAATGATCTGTTCAACCGGCCCGCCAGGCACGAATTGTACCAGCGTGAAGTTGACGATCATGATGCCCAGAAGGGTCGGGATGATCAGCAACAAACGTCTTAGAATATAGGCGCCCATGTTATCGCAGCGCGCCTTTCGCTTTCAGTGCAGTCTCTTTTTCCGGATTGATCCACCACAGATCCAAATAGCCCAGCGAATAAGGCGGCAGGTTTTCCGGGTATTCATACATATCGTAATATGCCACCCAGTGGTCAGCGATGTATCCTACGGGGATCACGAAGAACTCGTACCGCAAAGCGCGATCCAACGCCTTCAACGCCATGTCCTGATCCGCCTGATTGTCAGTATCAAAGGATGCTTCGATGATTGCGTCAACCAATGGGCTTGCCAATCCGGCCGGGTTGAAAAGACTGAATGCGGCCTCTTCCGACCCGTACATCTGGCTCAACCCGCCACCGGTCGACAAAAAAGACCCGTAACGAGTGGAATAGACCATGTCATAGTCCCGCTCGCGGCTGCGCAGCGTGTATTGCGCCGGGTCAACCTTTTCCGCCGACGCATCCACGCCAATGGCTTGCAGGTTCTGGACATAGGTTTCAATCATCGTGGCCGTCGAAGTCGGCAGGTTTGAAGGATAGGGGATATTAACCTTCAGTGTCTGCCCTTCCGCGTTACGCCGCACATTGCCATCGCCGACCGGCCACCCGGCCTCGTCCAGCAGTTTCGCGGCTTTTCGCAGATTTCTGCGATCGTTCAGGCGCGCGGGGTTTGACTCGTGAACCGTCACGGCAGGTTCTGAAAGAAGGTCCTCGGGCACAACCTCACCCAGCGCTTGAAGAAACGCCAGTTCATCGCCCTCGGGCAGGCCTTGCGCTTCCAGCGGGGTGCCTTGTGTAAAGGAATTGCGCGGTGAATTCAGACCAAACAGCAGGGATTCATTTGCCCATTCGAAATTGAAGGCCAAGGCAAGGGCCTTGCGTACGTTCTTGTCGGAAAACTGCGGTTTTCCGAGATTGAAGACGAAGCCGGACGGTGTTGGCGGGCTGCCATCCGGTATCTCGTCCCGTACGATCACACCTTCGTTCAGCTTCGGAAAATCATACGCCGTCGCCCAAAGCTTGGGATCGCTTTCAATCCGCAACGTGTATTCACCGGCCTTGAACCCCTCGAACGCCGCTGTCTGATCGGCGAAATACTCGACGCGAATGGTATCGAAATTGTTGCGACCGACATTGAATGGCAGATCCTTACCCCAATAGTCGTCACGTCGCTTGTAAACGATACGGCGATTGATGTCATAGCTGTCGAGTTTATAGGGACCCGAGCCGACCGCCACTTCCAGACGCGGCTCATCCAGACGCCGGGACTCGTCCGCTTCGAACCATGCTTTCGAAAAGACGGGGGTCGACCCGACGGTCTCGATCAAACTGCGGCGGGTGACTTCCGGATTGAACGTGAATTTGACCGTGTGATCATCCAGCGCTTCGGCCCCCGTCACCATGCGGCCCACGGCTTGGGCGTAGGAAGGCAGGCCCTGTTCGATGAACAGGCGATGGCTGTAGACAACATCTTCGGCCGTCACCGGCGTGCCATCCCAAAAGGTTGCTTCGGGTCGCAAATGGAAAATGACGTAGTTGCGCCCTTCATCATATTCCAGACTTTCCGCCAGCACGCCGTAATACTGCCCGACACCGTCATCAGAGCTTTCGAACAGGCGGTCATATTGCAGCGTCGTCAAGGCGCCTGCGCGCCCCTTGCGGGAATAGGGATTCAAGGAATCGAACGTCCCCGAAGCCGCCAAGGACAACTCACCACCTTTGGGCGCATCTGGATTCACGTAATTCAGATGCGGATAGTCAGCAGGGTAATCCAGATTGCCGAAATACGAATATCCATGACTGCGGGTAACCCCCTCATCCAATGCCAAAGCAGCTTGCGGTGAGAGCAGAACAGCACAAAGCCCGAATATGCCAGCCAATGGCCTGACCTTAAGATCACATGCAGCAGGCATTAGGGACATCATGGGGCTCATCCTCTGGGTTATTGTAATCTTTTATGTCGCATACGCTAGCTAATGTGCCAACGCTGACAGTTTCAAGTTTAGAATGCGTGAGCGCTTTGTGAAGTTCCCTTCAGACAAAAAAGCCGCTGCGCGGGGCAGCGGCTCTGAACTTCAATGGTCTCTCAGGCAATCAGTTGCCAATTGTCTGCAGATAAGCAATCAAGTCCGCGCGGTCCTGAGGTTTTTTCAAGCCAGCAAAACTCATCGATGTTCCCGAGATATAGGCGCTTGGGCGTTCCAGGAAAGCATCCAACGCTTCGGGCGTCCAGTTGCCGCCATGGGCCTGCATACTGGCTGAGTAACCGGTGAAACCTTTTGCCGAGGCAACCGGGCGATCAACTACGCCATACAGGTAAGGGCCGGTTCCATTCGCCCCGTCTTCCAGCTTGTGGCACGCGGTGCACTTGCGGAATACTTTCGCGCCCTTCTCAACGTCAGCGGCGGCCAGCAGATCTTCAAAGACCACTTCTTCGCCGTCGGCGCTTTCGCCCGAGCTTTCGGTTTCGATAATGTAGGCGGCCTCAGCCGAGCCATGGCCACCGGAAGAATAGAGGATGTCAGCCCCCCATTTGGCCAGAAGCAGCACCAGGAAAGTGCCGAACAGGCCTGCGGCGGCCTTCGTAACTGTCATCGTGTCGAACATTGATCGCGTGTCCATTTCAGCTGTCTGCGCAGGTGTCTAAGGCTTCCACTTGCGAGAGGCAAGGTATAGACACCGCGACGAAACGACCAAATCGCGAACTTGTTGCATGGAATCGACCAAATGACCAATCGCATTGCTTTTCAGGGCGAACCCGGCGCCTACAGTCACGAGGCCTGCCGCAACGCACGACCCGAAATGGAGGCCTTGCCCTGCCGCACATTCGAGGATGTGATCGAATCAGTTCGCTCGGGCGCGGCCGATCTGGCGATGCTGCCGGTCGAAAATACGACCTACGGTCGGGTTGCCGATATTCACCGGCTGTTGCCCCATAGCGGGCTTCACATCATCGATGAAGCGTTCGTGCGTGTTCACATCAACCTTCTTGGTGTACCCGGCGCAAAACTGGAAGACATCACCGAAGCGCATTCGCATCTGGTGCTGCTGCCGCAATGTTCAGAATTTCTGAAAGAACACGGTATTCGTGGCCGTGTCAGTCCCGACAATGCCCGCGCCGCGCGCGAAGTGGCCGAAATCGGGGACTTGCATTCCGCCGCTCTGGCAAGCGAGCTTGCGGCTGAAATCTACGACCTGAACGTGCTGGCCCGCCATATCGAGGACAATGACGACAACACGACCCGCTTTCTTGTCATGTCACGCGAAACGGATTTGTCCCGCCGGGGCGATCATGGGATGATCACCAGTTTCGTGTTTCAGGTCCGCAACATCCCGGCCGCGCTGTACAAGGCCATGGGTGGCTTTGCCACCAACGGGATCAACATGACCAAGCTGGAAAGCTATATGGTCGACGGGTCCTTCACGGCAACGCAGTTTTATGCGGATATTGTTGGACATCCCGAAGACCGCAACGTGCAGCTGGCAATGGACGAACTGGAACACTTCACGACCAATGTCGAGGTTCTTGGCGTCTACCCTGCGGCCCATCCTCGCGGCTGACAGGTCACGCGAAAGACTGGCTGAATTCCGATTGGCGCAGGTCACTGCGCCATGCCTGAAGAATTGTCTGCACGTTGGCTTCAATGCCGTCCATGGAATCAATCTCGATATCGTAAACTCTACCAGCATGGATCATGGTTTGGTCCCGCTGGGCGCTTCCCACCGGACGGTCGCCGCGTAATCGTTCGCGCGCGTTCAACTCGGGAACCGGGCAATGGACAGCTACGAACAGAACATCAAACGGGCGCAAGAGGTCGCGCAAATCTTTGTCCCACCCCGGCGTATCCAGAATATGTTCCAAAATCAAATTGTTGCCCGAGGCCGCGTAGGCAGCTAGCGACTGATGAAACCCATCAAAGACAGTCGATCGGTCGTCGGACCAATCGAACTCGCCACGGCGATAGCGATCCAGCGGCAGAACACCAGAATCGCGAAGGTGGTCGATCGAGATATGCCAGAACGGCTTCTCTATCTTCTGCTGCAAAGCCCGCGCGATTGTCGATTTTCCACTGCTTGATGCGCCATGCAGAAAAATAATGTGCGACATCCGAGGTTTCTTTTCCAATCCTTGCCCCGATCAGCCCAGCGGACGCCGTTCACGCCCCGTGCAGGTGACGCTGTTCCAGTTCACGCGCAAACTCGCTGAACCGCACCTGGAATTGCTTGCGGAACTTTGACTGTCCAAGCTTCATGGACTGCAACAGCAACCGCGCGGGCAAGGACTTTGCGGCCAAGGACATCTCGATGCTCAGGCGTGTCCGGCGCGGAGACAAGGCCAGAAAATCTACTGTCGTCAGGCCGGTCATCCCTTTGCTGGCCGCCTCGAACCGCATTTGCGACGGCTTGTCGAAATCCGTCATCACCACCGACATCTGGCGCGGCTTTCCACGCAACTTGAATTCGGTTTTCCATTCAGTGCCGGCAACCACCATCGCATCAGTGTCCAGACGCCGCACGTCGATGCCACGACGCATCGCCATACGTTCGAACCTTTCGAAATCCGACACCATGTCGAACACCGAATTGATCGGGGCTTCGATATCTTCGCGCGCTGAAAACTGCATAATGACCTTTGCTGTTTATGGCTTCACCAGTTTTTCTTCAGTCCAGCGTATCCGCAAGCCAGTTCTGAAGCAGAAAATGAGCGATAGCCCCCTTGCGAGCCGGCAACAACCGGGGATGTTCGCCGGCAAATGCCTGCATCATTTCGGATTTGCTGACCCACATCGCCTCTTCGATCTCGACCGGATCGATAACGATGTCACGCGACAGGGCCTCGCCGGCGCATCCGAACATCAGGGATGCCGGGAACGGCCAGGGCTGGCTGGACAGGTACGACACCGCACCAACCGGTACGCCTGCCTCTTCCATCACTTCGCGGCGCACCGCCGCTTCGAGCGTTTCGCCGGGTTCGACAAATCCCGCCAGCAAGGAAAACATTCCCTCGGGCCAACCCGGAGACCGCCCCATAAGCACGCTGTCCCCATGCGTAATCAGCATGATCACAACCGGATCCGTGCGCGGAAAATGTTGCCCGCCGCATGACGGGCAACTGCGCTGCCATCCCGCTTGCGACATATCGCTGGCTGCGCCGCAGCGAGCACAGAAGCGATGTGTTTCGTGCCAACCGACAACCGCCTTGGCCGATGCGGCCAACTCGGCATCACGAGGCGACAATCGCGCCATGATCCGGCGGAGCTCGGCAAAAACATGCCCTTCAGGCAAATCCGGGTGCTGCTGTTCGGATCTGTCCACGAACTCTCCCAGGCCGGTCAGATCCAATCCCTCTGCCCCCCAGGCCGAGATATCTGCGGCAAACAGGGGTGCGCCCTCTGCGCTCAGGCCCAAAAAAACCGGTGCTTCGATCACGCCGCCGGGGCCATCGCATACCAGCGGGTGGGTCATCTGCGTCAGGGCAAGCTGATCCAGCGCCGCGCCCACGACCAGAAGCTTGCCTCGCCACAACAATATGCATCGCGCAGCAGGGTCGCCCGCCATCTCGGACAGCTTCTCTGAATCCCCACGAAGATGCGCTGCCCGATTCAGGCCCGAGCCGCCGAAAGTCACCTGCTCTGCGTTTTTCATTGGAATTCCTTCTGGTCTTGCGCACAGGGCTGCCATGTCTCAGGCCCTGTTGCAATGGCAATTCAAGGCGCAAAACGCAGGGACACGCCACCGAAAAGCCGCATGGCGGCCTCGGAAAAATCATCTAGACTGCGTTTTGATGATTTTAGCCCATTACCACACTCAAAAGCAGAACAACAAAAGTGAAGCAAACCCCATCGACGCAGGTGCAACCCACAAAAGACCGTGGGCGTATTCGTATTCTTGCCACCTCCGACGTGCATATGCATCTGACTGGTTTTGACTATTACGCGGACACACCGGACCCGACGCTTGGGCTGACACGCACCGCCAGCCTGATCCGCAAGGCCCGACACGAGGCCACAGACGCGCTGGTGCTGATGTTCGACAACGGGGATTCGCTTCAGGGAACGCCGATGGGCGAATGGGCCGTTCGGAACGACAATCCCCACCCGATGATGCAGGCATTCAAGGCGCTGGACTATGATGCGATTGGTCTGGGCAACCATGATTTCGGGTTCGGGCTGCCGACATTGGACAAGACCCTTGCACAAGCCCCGTGCCCGGTTCTGTGCGGCAATCTTCATCGGTCCGGAGAACACCAATCTTGGCAGCGTTTTGCAATCCTTGACCGTCTCGTTAGGGTGGGAAACAAGGATGTGCCCATTCGCGTCGGCGTGTTTTCGGTTCTGCCACCGCAGACAACACGTTGGGAAGAACACAATCTGAACGAAACCGTAGAGGCGGACGACATCGTTGTCGCGGCACAGTCCCTGACGCGTATCTTGCGCGAAAAGGGGTGCGATCTGATCGTGGCGCTCGCCCATTCCGGGCTTGGACACCCGGACGCAGCGACCGACATTGAAAATGCCGTTATTCCCCTGGCCGCGAACGAGGGCATCGACGCTGTCGTCGCCGGGCACACGCACCTGACCCTTCCCGCACGCACCGGCGCGCAAACCCCGAATGTGGATTACGTGAAAGGGCTGGTGCATGGAACGCCGGTTGTCATGCCCGGTTCGGCAGGCGCATATCTTGGAGTAATCGATCTGGCCGTTACCCTACAGCCCCAGTCGAGGCTGCGCGTTGTCGACAGCCACGCCGAATTGCGCCCGGTTTCGGTGGACGGCACCGCGATTGGCGAAGATTTGGAAATCGCGCATCTGGTTGAACCCGCACATCAGCAGACCCGTCAGGACATGGCCGCGCCCGTTGCGCGCGTCTCGGACACATTGCACAGCTATTTCAGTTTCTGTGCGCCGGATCGTGGATTGACGCTTGTGGCCGCCGCACAGGCAGCCGCGTTGCGCCCTTTTTTACACGGCACCACGCTTGCAGAGCTGCCGCTGTTGTCAGCCGCGTCGCCGGCCAAATGCGGCGGACGCTCTGGCCCCAGGCACTATACGGACGTGCCGCCCGGTGAAATCTGTCTGCGTCACGTGGCGGACCTGCATGTCTTTCCAAACGAATTGCGCGCGGTTCAGATCACGGGCGCGCAGCTGCTGGAGTGGTTGGAGATGTCAGCCAGCGCCTTCAACCAACAATTCCCCGACGCCGAGGCAGAGCTATTCGACCGGGATCGGGCGGGGTACAATTTCGATGTCATCTTTGGCCTGTCCTATCAGATCGACCCGTCGCAACCGGCGCGTTACGATGTCGGGGGGCAAATGATCCATCCCGGCCACAGGCGGGTGCATCATCTGACTTGCGCAGGCCAAGCCGTGCAACCTGATCAGGCATTTGTCGTCGCGCTCGATAATTATCGCGCAAGCGGGGGCGGACATTTCCCGCATGTGTCGTCGGCCCCGGCCATCGATCTGCCCCCGCTGGATATCCGGGACATTTTGCGGGACTACATGACGCACCGCCTGCCACCCGACCCATTGGCCCGGCAACCTTACCCGTTCTCTCTGATGCCGAAATCGGGGGTGACGACCATTCTTCGGACCGGTCCCGGTGCTTTGAAGTATGTTGACGAATTGAACAGGTTTGCCCCCAAGATTCTGGAACCTGACGAAAACGGTTTTGCTCGCATTCGGCTGACGCTCTGACGGGTTGTCTTTTGCCGAAGCCTTCCCTATATCCAGAGTCGAGAGGTTGGCGCGGGCGAGCGCCTCGCCAACCTGGTCAGGTCCGGAAGGAAGCAGCCACAACGAGCCCCGCTTGGGTCGATGTCCAACCTCTCACTTTACGAACCTTGGCCGCAGGAGGGCTTTATGATTGTAGCAAAGATCCTTCGGGCAGCACGGTTCTGACCTCACGGTATCGACTGACTGCCTGAACACATGACCCGGGGATGAGCGATCGCCATCCGTCGGGAGTGCTGTTTCTGACGACAGGCAAACCAATGTTTCTTGCACTTTCGGACCTGGGATGGTCCTCTCACTTTGCCGCGCAACACGCGGCTTATCCTTCCTGCACGCCTTTTCGCATCACTTCCGTTCATCGGGACCGCCTGATAGGGCTTAACCCTGACGGCGAAGTCCCGTTACTGACCCCCGATCAAACGACCGGCAGCTATGCTGTTGGCGATTGGGTTCTCGCCGATGACGACAAACGCGTGCGCCATTTGCTCGACCGGCGCAGCCTGCTGCACCGACGCGCCGCGGGTACAGGCGCCGCGACGCAACTGATCGCAGCCAATGTCGATGTGCTGTTCATCGTCAGCTCGTGCAATGCCGATTTCAAACTGCCCCGGCTGGAACGATATCTGGCGCTCGCGCATCAGGCCGGGTGTTACCCGGTCGTTGTTCTGACGAAGGCCGACAAATCGGCGGACCCCGACAGTTTCTCGGGGCAGGTGCAATCTCTGGATCCGTTCCTGACGGTTCTGGCGATCAACGCGCTGGACCCGGCAGAGGTTGAAAAGGTTCTGTCCTGGTGCCCCAAAAGCCAGACCGGAGCGCTGGTTGGATCGTCGGGCGTTGGCAAGACGACACTTGCCAATACCATGACCGATCAGGATCTCGCCACCTCGGACATTCGCGAGGATGACGCGCGGGGCCGGCACACGACGACCGCACGCGCATTGCACCGGATGCGCAACGGTGGCTGGTTGATCGATACACCCGGAATGCGCGCGTTGCGCCTGCTGGACGCTCGGGACGGGATCGACGACGTTTTCTCGGACCTTGCCGAGTTGAGCCGGGACTGCCGTTTTTCGGATTGCCAGCACAGCTCCGAGCCCGGATGTGCCGTGCAAAAGGCAATAAGCCACGGCACGCTTGATCCGGCTCGATTGGACCGGTGGCGCAAGCTTCGGCGCGAAGATCAGCGCAATTCTGAAACCGTCGCGCAGTCCCGGGCGCGGGACAAAGCGTTCGGCAAGATGGTCCGTGGCGTCATGAAGGAAAAGAAACTTCGCAACCGGTGATCGTTGGACGGTGCCCGGCCCGTCCTGCGCCGCGTCTGATCAAGCGATCAGTCGCGGCCAAACCGCTGCATTGCGCCGGGCAAATGCTCCGATATGACCAACCTCAGGCAACCCGAAATCGGCAGGGCTCAGCAGGTGGCGGTTGGCATCGGGGCCGTAAAGATCCGCAAGCCGCCAAACCGCTTCCGGCGGCACCATCTGGTCGTCCTCGAAGGTGAACAGATCCACGGGCGTTCCAGAATCCTTCCACTGCGCCGCAGGTAACTCATGCCCGATTTCAGGCACATAGTTCAAAGGCGCCGTACACCATTTGCGCCACTGCCAATAGACCGATGCCGGCAGATCCGAGCCGAACCCGATCGCCTTTCCGGGAAGGTAGCCAAGGGCTCGGGCCAAAAGCGGGGCATGACCATACCAGAACAATCCTGCCAAACCACGATAGGGCCATGGATGGTCGCTTAGGGTTACCAGCCCCGAACACACACAGATCATGCGATCAATCAGATCGATATCCGGCTGCACAGGCCCCAACATCGCGCCGATCGAATGGCCGATGGTCCAATGCTGCGAATCGGGAAACCGTCTGCGCATTTCTGCCCGTGCCGCGGGCATGTCGATCAAGGCCCAATCCGCCATGGTCGCACGCGAATCTTTCAGGCGGCCGGTCAAGGAATGCCCGTAATCGCGATAGTCATAGGTCAGGCAGGCCATACCCCGCTCGGCAGCAAGCCATCGTGCGAAATGACGGTAATAATCGCGCGGCACACCCGTTGCACTGTTCAGCACGACGACGATTTCGGGCGAAGACAGCGGGCTGTACAACCGGGCAGACAGTGTTTTCTGCCCGGACGGAAAGCGAAATTCTTCGGTCATTACCGTTTGCTCTGTGTCCAACATGATCTCTGGCTTTGCGCTTGGTAAATCCGGTTTCCGAACCTCAACGCCCTCGACACTATGCATGAACCAACACCGTATCCAGCATGACCAAGCGTCCGGTCAAAAGATCGGCTTGACTCGATGCGTGCTCAAACGCTAGCGGTTGTGTGATGGTTTCCGGCCTCCACAAGGGGTCGGAATGAAAAGGGAACACGGTGCGGTAATGTCTGGTCATGCAGGCAACAACCAAATCCGCGACTGCCCCCGCAACTGTAAGCGGTAAGCGATGCCGAAACACCACTGGCCCAAAGGCTGGGAAGGTCGGCAAAGCGATGACCCGCAAGTCAGGAGACCTGCCATCGGAAACGAAACCGAAACTCGGGCGGGGTGTCCGGGCAGGTCCTGACGGCATCACGCTGTCCCACCTGTCCCAAATATCCTGTCCACCAAGCGCGGAGGGCGCAGGATGATCTGGAAGACAAAGACACATGAATTCAGTGCAACAGTATGTCAGCGGACGGGCAAAACCTGTCCCGCTTTGGCGCGGCTGGCGCGCTCGATATCCGAAGCCATGGCCCAGGCGACCTCGGCCACAAGTGACGATTTCGAGATTGAGGGCAGCAGCGAGCTGTCACATTGCAGCGAAGGATGTCATGCAATTTTCCGCGCGCAATCAGACCGCATTCGTGTCTTTTGCGGGACGCAGCCCGAAACCACGATTGAGCCGCTGAACGGCTATGCCGACCTGATCTTCGGAAACACGTTCAGTGCGATGCCATCCGGCGTCGTGAAAACCCCACCCTGCGCGATGATCGAAGTTTCTACGATCCGGCCTCGAAAACCTGCTTGCGCGCCCGCGCAGATTTCAATCTGAATCCAGACTGACCTGTGCCTGGGCACGCCGAGAGGCCCAGGCCAGTTGCGCATCCGTTTCGACGGCGCAAGGGCGCACCGCCCGCAATCGTTGCAGCGCCGTGTCCGCGCCTTCGCCGCATTCGACCATCAGCCGCAGGACAATCATACCTGACCTGCCACAGCCCCCGCGGCAGTGTACCAATACGCGACCTCCGCCGGACAGCGCGTGCCGGGCCGCGGCGCTGACGGACGGCCACGCGTCATCAATCGCTTTTGTCGGCGCTCCGAAATCTTCGATCGGCAGGTGAACCCAACGGCTGGCGCGGCTTTGAATATCGCTGCCAAATTCCTGCGCCCCGTCCTGAAGCATTTCGACATCCGTCGTCATCGAAACAACAAGCCCAGGCTGCCAGGCTGCGATCATATCCAGATCGCTGGAGTAATCTCCGCCGCGTCCGGGCATCGAGGTCAGCGCCAGCGTTCCGCCACCGACTTGCAGGGCGTAGATCACCAACTGCGACATGAATCCTGTCCTCCCCAAAGAACTCTATACAAAAATGAGCCATTAAATCCGCTGATGCAGTTTAGTGCGAAAGCGACTCGTTTCTAAATCAAAAATCATCGCGCCCCGCTGTGGACGCGGGCAACGGTGGCCACTACGCTGTGCCCAAGCACCGAATCCCAACGAGAAGACATGACAGACAGCTCCAGCCCCGCCTATCAGGTTCTCGCCCGCAAATATCGCCCGGAAACCTTTGCCGATCTGGTGGGTCAGGATGCCATGGTGCGCACCCTGAAAAACGCGTTCGCGGCCGACCGGATCGCGCAGGCCTTCATCATGACCGGTATTCGCGGCACCGGCAAAACCACGACCGCAAGGATCATCGCCAAGGGGATGAACTGCATCGGACCCGACGGAACCGGTGGCCCCACGACCGAACCCTGCGGTCAGTGTGAACATTGTGTCGCCATCATGGAAGGCCGCCATGTCGACGTGATGGAGATGGACGCCGCCAGCCGTACGGGCGTCAACGACATCCGCGAGATCATTGACAGTGTCCGCTATCGCGCCGCCAGCGCGCGTTACAAGATTTATATCATCGACGAGGTTCATATGCTCTCGACCAGTGCGTTCAACGCGCTGCTCAAGACGTTGGAAGAACCGCCCGCGCATGTGAAGTTCATCTTCGCAACCACTGAAATCCGCAAAGTCCCTGTCACTGTGCTGTCCCGCTGCCAGCGTTTCGACCTGCGCCGGATCGAACCCGAAGACATGATTGGCCTGCTGCGCAAGATCGCCGAAGCGGAAAACGCCCAGATCGCCGAAGACGCGCTGGCGCTGATCACCCGAGCAGCGGAAGGATCGGCCCGGGATGCGACCTCGTTGCTGGATCAGGCGATTTCGCATGGGGCTGGCGAGACGACCGCCGATCAGGTCCGTGCAATGCTTGGACTGGCAGACCGTGGCCGGGTTCTGGACCTTATGGATATGATCCTGCGCGGCGATGCCGCCGGAGCACTTACCGAGTTGAGCGGCCAATACGCCGAAGGCGCAGACCCGCTGGCGGTGCTGCGCGATCTGGCCGAGATCACGCATTGGGTGTCCGTCGTGAAGATCACGCCTGACGCGGCGCAGGATCCGACGGTTTCTCCGGACGAACGGACCCGGGGCCAACACATGGCCGAGGCTCTGCCGATGCGGGTTCTGACCCGGATGTGGCAAATGCTGCTGAAGGCGCTCGAGGAAGTCTCGGCTGCGCCCAACGCCATGATGGCCGCTGAAATGGCCGTTATTCGCCTGACCCATGTGGCGGATTTGCCCAGCCCCGAAGAGCTGATCAAACGGTTGCAAGATACCCCGCCACCGCCGCCGGGCGGGCCCAATGGCGGCGTTTCGATATCCCGACCGGGCGCCGGTCCGGCGCCGGCTGGCGCGACCCATCCACCTGCCTACGCGCCGTCCCCTCGCGGTTCCGGTGGCGCACCGGTTGCAGCCCTGGCGCAGGATGCCCAGACGGCCCTTGCCCATTACCCGACCTTCGACCACGTGGTGGAACTGATCCGGACCAATCGCGACGTAAAGTTGCTGGTCGAGGTGGAAAACGGCGTGCGCCTCGTCTCCTATCAACCCGGACGAATCGAATTCACACCCGCCACCCAGGCACCGGCGGATCTGGCGCCACGACTGGGCACTGCCTTGCAACGCTGGACAGGAAATCGGTGGGCTGTCTCGATCGTCTCGGACGGAGAAGCCCCCACGATTGCAGAAATACGGGATGAGGCCGAGCTCGCACTGAAATCCGAGGCCGAACAACATCCTTTGGTGCAGGCGGTACTGGCGCAATTCCCAAAGGCGAAAATCACTAGGATCGAAACGCCGGAGCAACGCGCCGCCAAGGTCGAGACCGAAGCGCTTCCCGAGGTGGAAGACGAGTGGGACCCGTTCGAGGAAGACTGACCTCGCCGCCCGTCATCCCCTGGTTCAAACGAAGCTGACCGAGGTTTCGATCGAACACATCCGCCCGCATGTCTCAGATCGTTTGTTGCGACACCGGCCAGCGGAAGGCGGCCCGTGACAATTCTGATCCGGATACTGCGTAGCCATTCGAACCCCGCCCAGATTTTCTGTGTTCCGTGCAATCAGTCTCGGCAGCAGACCATATGCGCGCCAAGGACGATCTGCGCTTGTCGGGCCTGCTGGCAAATATGGTGTCGCAGATGGTTAGCACGTTCCTGCTGACGCCTGCGCTGATCAACATGCCGACCGGAACGGATGAGCCTCCGACCGGCGGGAGAACCCTTGTGCCATGTCGCTGCTGCCCGTATCTAGAGCGCAAACGGAGACACAGGAGAATACTATGCTGAAAGGACTCGGCGGGCTTGGCGGTCTGGGCGACATGGCCAAGATGATGAAATCCGCGCAGGACCTGCAAACCAAGATGACCGAAATGCAGGAAGAGCTGAACAACATGATGGTTGTCGGCGAATCCGGTGCAGGCCTGGTCAAGGCAACGGCGACGGCCAAGGGTGAACTCAAAGGTCTGGATATCGACCCTTCCATCTTCAACGGCGATGACAAGGAAGTGGTCGAAGACCTGATCCTGGCCGCCATCAAGGATGCGCAGACCAAGGCAACCGAACGTTCGCAGGCTGAAATGGCCAAGCTGACCGAAAGCATGGGCCTGCCCAAAGACATCAAGCTGCCGTTCTGAGCTTCATCTTTTCCCAAATACTCCCGCCGGAGGCTCCCTCTGGCGCAATGCAGGATTGGCCATGAGTTCGAACAGCGACATCGACAACCTGATCGACCTGATGGCCAAACTGCCGGGCCTGGGCCCGCGCTCGGCCCGCCGCGCGGTTCTGCACCTGATCCGCAAACGCGCCCTGCTGCTGACGCCCCTCTCGGACGCGATGCAACAAGTGGCCGCCACCGCCCGCGAATGCCTGAACTGCGGCAATGTCGGCACCACCGATATCTGCGACATCTGCGATAGCGCGGATCGCGCGACCGGAGAGCTGTGCGTGGTCGAAGACGTCGCCGACCTCTGGGCGATGGAACGCGCTGCAGTTTTCAAGGGTCGCTATCACGTTCTGGGCGGCACGCTGTCGGCTTTGGATGGGGTCGGCCCGGACCAACTGCGCATTCCCCGACTCAAGGATCGGGTGATGGCCGAAGGGATTTCCGAAGTCATTCTGGCCCTGAACGCAACCGTCGATGGCCAGACCACCGCCCACTACATCGCCGATCAGCTCGAGGGGCAGGTCCGCCTGACCTCACTGGCGCAGGGTGTTCCGATTGGAGGCGAACTGGATTATCTGGACGACGGGACGATTACGGCGGCGCTCAGGGCGCGGAAGGAACTGTAGCTCTAACTTACCGGTTCTTTTTTCGCGAGGCCTTTGCGCTAGGCGGTGCCAGCGCAACGCACGATGCACGCTCAAGTATCGCGGTAACTAGCTTGACAGCTGTACAGTTATTGGATGAGTTTCTTTCTGTTAATTCCACGGATTATCAAACACGATGAAACACTTAGCGTATTTTGCAATTGTTGGTGCTTTCGCCTCGCCTATTGCCGCTGAAACTCTCTACTTATTCGAAGACACGCACGATTTACCGCCGCCATACAAACAATGGTGGAGCGCCATTCCAGAAGACAAAAGGTATGATGAACAAACACACAGGCACGTCTATGTTCGCGGTGAAGGTAAGTACGGCGATTTTTTCGGCGTTCTATACGTTGATTGCATTAACCCTGAATTCTCCGAATGGTTAGCTGTCGGAGGATCGCTGAATTCAGAAGACGTTCCAAACCAGGCAATTGTTAACCTGAGACTTGAGATCTGTTCCAACGGCGAGGAGACCTGACACGGCCCGCGGGAAATAAATGGATTGTCTAACTTCTACAACAATTTACAATGACATGAATAGATTGTCTGATTTGTGGATATACTATGACCCGCCTTCTCGCCCTCGCCTTCGCCGCTTTGACAGCCACCTCCGCCCTAGCCCAAGACCTCATCGACAAGGGCTTTGTCGACGGCTGGAACATCATGATGGACCCCGCGCTTGGCAACGGGTGCCTGATCCAGACGGTGTATCAGGATCTCTCGGTGGTGCGGCTGGGCTATGATGCCTTGGGCAATCGTGGGTATTTCGCCGTGTACAACAAGGCATGGGGCGACATTAAACAGGGTGAGAGTTATCCGATCCGCTTTGATCTGGACGGCAAAAGCTATGATGCGACGGCCATCGGGTTCAACGAACGCGACGTGCCGGGCGCAACCGTGTTTTTCACTGACCGGAGCTTTGTGAACGCCATCGCTCAGAACAAAACGATGACCGTCTACAATCCGGCAGGTGAGGTGGTGATGGCCATCGATCTGAAAGGCACCGCCAAGGCGCTGGACTATGCGCGGGATTGCCAGAACAAAAAGCTTTAACGAATCGGATCGAACAGCGCGTCCTTGGCCGTGCAGTCGCGGATCACGTCGCGGCCACAGGGTACGGAATCAAGATCGCGGGACAGACACAGGCGGACTTCTTCGATATAGCCCTGTTTGCAGGTGATCGTGATCATGTCGCGCTCCAACTCCGGGTTGGCCTTCAGGAATGCCTCCTCGACCACCGAAGCCGGCAGTTTGACGGATGAATCCAGTTTGCGGAACACCTCAGGGCGCTTGACGGCTTCGTAAGCCCGCCGGGACAAGGCAAAGTAGTCGGATGCCGACAATCCCGAGCATGTGCCGTGTTTCTTCCATTGATGCCAAGCAAGGCCGGAACTGCCTTGTATGTCCTCCATTTCCCGCGTCGTGCGTCGCGAAGGTGGGCCTTCCGGGGTACGGCAGTAGGACGGCCAGCCCTGATGGAACTGTGGCCATAGCCCGTGCAGTATCCAGCCGTGATCATGCCGATCGTCACATTGATCCGAGCCGCGCGCGTCACCTTCGCGGGCACACCAGTTGGGCGACCAACTGAGCGACAGCACGTAGTAATCGAACTCGCCCGCCTTTTCGCCCTCGGCCGGCGCAGCGACCGCGCTCAAGACCCACAAAACCAGCCCCGTAATCCCTTGGCGCATTCGCCTCTTCCCTTCTTGCCTTTGCGCGACTATATACGGGCCAAGTTCCCCGACAACGGAAACCTGCCCCAAAACCAAGGGGCCGCCGAATTCCGGCGACGGGACAGATGTATGTATAGGAGACGGGCTGATGGCAAAACCGCTTATGGCCAAGGCAACCGCCGTATGGCTGGTGGATAACACCACGATCAGCTTCAAGCAGATCGCGGATTTCGTAGGAATGCACGAGTTGGAAGTGCAGGGTATCGCTGATGGCGACGTCGCCGCCGGCGTCAAGGGCTTTGACCCGATCGCCAACAACCAGCTGACCCAGGAAGAAATCGACGCGGCACAGAACAACCCGCTTCACAAGCTGAAGCTCAAGTTCAACCCATCGGCCGCCGGTGAGGAAAAGCGCCGTGGTCCGCGCTACACGCCGCTTTCGAAACGTCAGGACCGTCCGAACTCGATCCTGTGGCTGGTCAAGTTCCACCCGGAACTCAGCGACGGCCAGATTGCTAAGTTGGTGGGCACCACCAAACCCACCATCCAGTCGATCCGCGAACGCACGCACTGGAACATCGCCAACATGCAGCCGATTGATCCTGTTGCTCTGGGTCTGTGCAAACAGTCCGAACTGGACACCGCCGTGCAGAAAGCGGCGGCCAAGAAAGCGGCTGAAGGCGGCGTGATGAGCGATGACGAACGTCGCAAGCTGGTGTCGACCGAGCAGTCGCTGGAAATGGACGCAGCGCCGAAAATCCCGACCGCAATTGAAGGTCTGGAAACCTTCTCGCTGTCCGACGAGCCGTCGGACGAGAAAGACGACGAGCCGATCCTCGACGCAGACAGCTTCTTCAACCTGCCCAAGGGTGGGGCGGATGACGAAGACGAAGAAGATCCTCGCACATAACACGCAAACAGCCTCGGCCATTTCGGCTGGGGCTTTTTTCACGGACTTGCCATGCTGAACGTTCTATCTGCGGTTCTTGGCCCGCATCGCGCCGTCACAATCTATGCCTTTCTGAAAACGTGGGGGCTTGGTCTGGCCGGCGGCGTTGTCATGATTGCCATCGTCACGACATTGTTCCTGCTGGGGGATGAAGGCGAACACGAGCATGAGGCGTTCCTGACCGTCCCGGTACTGTCTGCAACTCCGGTGAACGGAGACCTGAAGAATGGCGTCGTGGCATCGGTCCGCTTGCCGGATGGTTCCGCTACATCGATTACGTCCACGGATGCGCAGATTTCGCAGACAGTGGGCACGACGGCCTGTATCGAAAAGCGCGTATATGTCGAAAGCGGAGAAGCCCGATACCGGTTCAAATTGCCGCGTCTTTGCGACGGCAGTTGATCGACGGAACCGAACGGATAAAAGCCGCCCGATGTGACACCGGGCGGCTTTTGCGTTCATACCAATTGAAAGATGATACCAGCCACGATTGCGCCACCGACGCCCAGGGTCAGATAGGTTGCAAAGACGCGTGGTTTGACCAATGACCAGACCGCGGCCATCGCCGGGATGGAACTGACAGCACCGGCAACCATGAACGACATGGCCGCACCCGCTGTCATACCTTGCTCCATCAACCCTGCCAGCAAAGGCGGCGCTACGTAGGAGTTCAGGTATGCTGGCATACCCACCAGCGCAGCAACGACGATCGGCAGCACGCCTTCTCCGCCAACCAAGCCTGCGATCAGGTCGGCGGGGACATAGTTGACCAAAAGCGCCTCCAGCACATACGCCAGCGCAAGCCATTTCAACAGGAACAGACCGTTGTGCACGAATTCCGAACGGAACCGGGCGCGACGCTCGGGCTCCTGCCAGAATTTCCAGACCGGTTTGTCATCCGTTTTCGGACCACATCCGCAGCATCCGGCGGGCTTGTATTCGCGCAAAGGCTGGGCAAACGCACCTTTGCGCATCAGCAACCGAACCGCGAACCCACCGAACAGGCCAAGCGCAACCGCAGCGACAGCCTTGCCGATGGCAAAGGGCCATCCCAGCGCACCGGCGGTAATCAAAAGCGTCGGCGGATCGATCAAGGGTGAGCTGAGCCAGAACGCCATGACTGCGGACAACGGCGCACCAAGGGCCAGAAGACCCGCGATAAAGGGGATAACCTCGCAAGAACAGAACGGTGCAAGACCACCGAACAAGGCAGCCAGAAAGATCATCCGGGTTTCGCGCCCCTCAAAGGCACGCGCCACCATCACCTCTGCGCCGGTCGCCTTGAGGTAAGACAGCAGAAGCACTGCAAACAGAATATATTGCCCTGTGTGCGCCAGAGCCTTGGCTGCGAATGTCACCACCCCGGTCAAGTTTCCGGGATCCAGGATTGCCACTGCCGCAAGAATGACGACGATCAGCGTCCAGGGCGTCTTGATCAGGTCCAGCACCCCTTTGGCAGTCATGCGCGGGTTCTGTGTCAACTCAGCCATCGTTCGCAGCCTTTCCAACTTCGTCGGCGCAACACTCGCTGAGAATGAATTGCGCAAGATTTCTCAATTCGTCGTAACTGGCGCGGTTGATCGTGGTGCGACCGACCTTTTCCTGTTCGACCACACCACCGGCCGCAAGAAACCGCAGGTGATGGGCCAGTGTCGACGGGGCAATCCCTGTCCGGTCCTGTATCTCGCCAACGGTCAATCCGGCTTTGCCAGCCCGGACCAGCGTCTTCAGGACTTTCAGCCGGGCTTCAGAGCCCATGGCAGAAAACCCGGCAGCAGCAGCTTCCCACATCCGTTATCTCCACTAAACTAGATTTTTAGTTATTTAGCTCGAAGGGGATCTTCGGTCAACCCTGCTGACAAAAATTCGTGACTGCGATGTAAGTCCAGATTGCCCCGCCCTTAAGTCCACCCTATAAGCAGGCATGGGGATTTCGGTCGATACATTCTTTCTTGAACTCAATGGTCAGGGCACATTGCAGGCCCAGATCCAGCAGATGATTGCCGAAGGCATCTTGTCGGGTCGCTTTCACGTCGGAGAAAAACTCCCTTCGTCACGCAAACTGGCCGCGCATCTGGGGGTCAGCCGAATAACCGTAACATTGGCCTACACCGAACTGTTGGCCAATGACTACCTGACGGCCAAGGGGCGGTCCGGGTATTACGTTTCGCAAAACGCACCTGTCCCCCCCAAGTATTCACCTGTCCAGCGCGGCACCGAATCCGTCGACTGGGACAAGGCACTGGCACGCCGCTTTCTGGACAGCGACGTTCTGCCAAAACCCAGCGACTGGCGAGAGTACCGTTACCCGTTCATCTACGGGCAGGCTGACCGAACCTTGTTTGACCACGCCAATTGGAGGTTATGCGCCGTCCGCGCGCTGGGGCATAAAGATTTCGATTCACTGACCGGAGATTACGTGGATCTGGATGATCCGTTGTTGATCGAGTTTATTGCCCGTCACACTCTACCACGCCGTGGCATCGCGGCCCGCCCCGAAGAGATCTTGATCACTCTGGGCGCGCAGAACGCGCTCTGGCTGGCATCGCGCATCTTGCTGACCCACAATCGCACGGCCGTCATAGAAGACCCATGTTACTATGCGCTGCGCAGCCTTCTGAACCATTGGGACTGCGCGGTCACACCCTTGAGCGTGGACCGGGACGGTCTGCCTCCCGAGGCGATTCCCGACGAAGCGGACGTCATCTTTACCACCCCCAGCCATCAAAGCCCGACGACCGCGACGATGCCGATCGACCGCCGCAACCAATTGCTGGATCGAGCACGCGAACTCGACGCGATGGTCGTCGAGGATGACTATGAGTTTGAAATGGCCTTCCGAGGCGCCCCTTCGCCGGCGCTGAAATCCATGGATCGGGATGGGCGCGTGATCTACGTCGGCAGTTTTTCCAAGTCGCTGTTTCCAGGATTGCGACTTGGATACATGGTCGGCTCAGAGCCCTTTATCCGCGAGGCACGCGCGCTGCGTTCATTGGTTCTGCGTCACCCACCAGGCCACATTCAGCGCACGGCGGCGTATTTCCTGTCGCTGGGCCACTACGACGCGCAAATTCGGCGTATGTCAAAGGCCTTGCAAGAGCGGCGCGACGCGATGGACAAAGCCATCGCGGAAAGTGGGCTGACCGTGGCTGGACGGGGTGTGATTGGCGGCTCTTCACTGTGGATGTCAGCCCCTGAGCATGTCGACACAACTCAACTGGCATTAAGACTGCAAAACCAGGGTGTTCACATCGAACCCGGCGCACCGTTCTTCTCGGGGCCGGACAGACCACAGAATTTCTATCGCCTGGGCTATTCCTCAATTCCAACTAACCGCATCGCGACCGGCGTGAAACTGATCGCAGACGCAATTCGGGCCGTTTGAGCCTTATCTGGACCTAATCCGGCTTTCGTTTTGGCCCTAACGCAGGTCGCACCCTTGCGCCAAAACCATATCAAACGCCGGGTGCAGTGCCCGGTTTCACTCACTCTTGGTTGGAGAGCACCCTTATGAAAATGACGACGGAAGAGGCCTTTGTTAAGGTTTTGCAGATGCACGGGATTG
>NZ_JAEDOU010000013.1:0-35781 GCF_017872515.1 Ruegeria sp. HKCCE3926
ATGAAAAAACCCGTCGCCGTCGCCGGAATCTCCGCCGACGACATGAAAGCTCAGGCCGAACTGTAATCTGATCCTGCCCCCACCCGGGCCGAATACGGTTCGGGTGGGGGCAGGCTTTGCCCAAAAGGCAGCTCAAATATTGCAAAGGAAGTAAGATGCAGGCGTTGAGTGCATCCAACTCGCCGTGGCTTCGGGCACGGTCTTTCGTTCGTTTGAACGGGCACGGTTTCCTTGTTTCCGTGGTTGTCGCCGTCGCAGCGAAGTTCTTGTCCGAACATTATGGTGCCCCGGCGATGCTGATGGCCTTGTTGCTGGGCATCGCGTTCCATTTCCTGGCCGAAGACGATGCCGGCGACTGCAAGGCCGGAATCGAATTTACCGCACGAACGGTTCTTCGTTTTGGCGTTGCGCTGCTTGGGGTGCGTATTTCCGTTGAATTGATGATGAGCCTTGGCGCTGATCTGATTGCCGTTGTGATTGCCGGTGTGATCCTCACGATCCTGTTCGGCCTTCTTGGCGCGCGTCTTCTGGGCCGTGGTTGGCGCTTTGGGGTGCTGACGGGGGGATCGGTGGCGATCTGCGGCGCATCGGCCGCGATGGCCTTGTCGGCCATTCTGCCCAAAAACGAGCATTCGGAGCGGAACCTGGTTTTCACGGTACTGTCGGTAACTGTTCTGTCGACAATCGCGATGATCGCCTACCCGATCCTCACCGAGGCTTTCGAGTTCAACGACGAGGTTTCAGGGGTCTTCCTGGGCGGAACGATACATGATGTCGCGCAGGTTGTCGGGGCCGGGTTCTCGGTTTCGGACCAAACCGGTGAGGTCGCGACTTTGGTCAAACTGATCCGTGTTGCCATGCTGGCCCCGGTGGTGCTGGTTATCTCGTTTCTTGTCCGGCGCCACGCGGAGTTCAGCGAGGAAGACGGCAAGCGCCCGCCCATTTTGCCGATGTTTGTCGTTGGCTTTCTGATCTTTGCCGTCCTGAATTCAATAGGTCTGATCCCGGATGTGGTCTCGTCGGCCATGGCCGATCTCAGCCGTTGGGCGCTGTTGGTGTCGATTGCCGCAGTGGGCATGAAAACGTCGCTCAAGCGGATTCTGGATGTTGGCGGGCAGGCCATCGTCCTGATTGTGGCCGAGACGATCTTCATCGCTGCTCTGGTTCTGGCGGGCGTCTACCTGTTTCACTAGAGGATGGCGAAATTCCACGTCCAGCACGTGATCTACCATTGGACGGTCACGTCATCTCGCACTACATGACCAGCAGGAGGGTATGACCTCATGACGACACAGGTACTCAATCTATTCGATGAGCCGGAAACGCGCAGCGAAAGGCGTTTGGCCGATCTTCCCGATCGCGTTGTCGAGGGTGATCCGCATCACAAGATTGGAATGCACTTCACCAGCCCGGATGGGCAATTGTCTGCCGGAACCTGGACGTCTACGCCGGGCAAATGGCACGCGTTCACGGACAAGGACGAATATTGCTATATCGTCAAAGGCCATTGCGCCCTGATCCACGAAGACGGGACCCGTCAGGATTTTCGCACCGGGGCCAGCTTTTTGATCCCCAACGGCTTTCGCGGCTATTGGGAAGTCGTGGAAGAAACGACCAAGCACTTCGTGATCAGAGATTGCGCGCCGGACGCATGATCTGATCCGTGAATGACCTGAGGCGGCGTGAACCGTCATGCCTCAGGCGCGTCATTGGCTTTTCAGCGACGGGTCTGGTCAAAGCTGATCGTCAGTTTTTCCGCCGTGGGTATTGACTGGCAGGTCAGGATTTCTCCGGCTTTGATGTCTTTGTCTTCCAGCGCCATGCGCGCCCGCAAATGAACTGTGCCGTTGGTCAGTTTGGCCCGGCACGCGCCGCAAACTCCGGATTGGCAGGAATAGGGTGGCTTGAGCCCCGCTGACTGCGTTGCGTGAAGAATGGTCTGTCCCTTGGAAACCGAAATGAGGTGTCGGGTGCCTTCCAGCGTCAGTTCAGCGGTTGCGTCCACCCCGTCAATACCCGTGTCCAGATCCGGCGCAGCGCCATAGCTTTCCATGTGGAGACGGTTCGGGGGAACATCAATGGACATCAAGGCCGATTTGACGGCCTGGTTCATATCGCCCGGACCACAGATATAGTAACGCGCGTCCTGGGCGTAAGGTGGATACTCGGCGATCAACGCTTCGATGGCGGCCTTGTCGATTGTACCTTGCCGCCAGTACTCGGCGTTGGACCACCAGCCGGGTTTCGAAAAGACATGGTTGATTGTAAAACGTTCGGGATGCGCTTGCTGAAGCACGCTCAGTTCGTGCTGCAACAGGATGCTCTTGGCGTTTGTGTTGCCGTACACCAGATGCGCGACTGAATGGGGCTCGGCTGTCAAAACCGAGTTCAGCATTGCAAAGAGCGGAGTAATTCCAGAGCCCGCGCCAAAAAAGTAATGGGTGCGCCGCGCCGTTTCGTCGGGGTCCAGGCAGAAACTGCCAAATGGCGGCATGACGTCAATGGTTTGCCCTTCCTGAACAGTGTCGTTGATGAAGTTGCTGACACGGCCACCCTTGACCCGTTTGACGGTGATGCGAAGCGGGTCCCCGGAGTAAGGCGAACTGGAGATCGAATAGCTTCGACGGTGCTCTTCGCCATCAATATTGAAACGAACGGACACGTGTTGGCCCGGCCTCCAGGCGAATATGTCCATCAGGTGGTCAGGGACATCGAACATAACGGTCTTTGCCACGCCATCCGGCTCGACTCTGGTCCCGCAAACGCGCAATGGGAAAAAATCACGCGAGTTCATTTCCCTTCCCCCAACCATTGCAGAACAACTTTCTGGTGCGCGATGACGGGACTTTCACCGTTTGCCACCGGACCTGCTTCAAAATACGGAGAATGCAGGGATTTCTGCTGTTGCTCGCACGCGTAGATATCTTCGCCGGTAAAGTCACCGGCAACCATCGGGTCATCTTCGCCCATCGCGTCATTGGCTTCGTATTTCCCAGCTATTCCAAACTTGGACCAGAAAGAGGACGACTTCATCGACTGTTTGGTGAATTCCCATTCCGAGCTGTTGGACACCCGCCCGCGGTTGTGAACTCGTGTCAGTTCCGGGCCAAGGGGTTCGACAATGAAGATATTCCAGCCGTCTTCCGAAGCGGCCAGACCAATCCCCGGGAACAGCATCGGCACCCAGGCGCCGTTCATGTCTTTGGGGATGACGCGCGGGGCGGTCAGTTTGCTGTCCTGATCTTCAAGAAACTCCGCCACGGGCGGCTCCCAAAACATGTAATGAGGTCCTTCCCAGTGGAATTCGGCGGATTTGTGGTCATACATCTGCAGCGTATTCGAATGCAGATGGCTCAGGTGGTAAACGTCGATGTAATTTTCGACGACAACCTTCCAGTTGGCCTTTATCTCATAGCTGGTGTTCAGGTCTTCGTACTCGATCAGCTCTTCCGGTACGTGCGGGCCGATATGGGGTTCGACGGGGCCGAACCATTCGGCGATGGAAGGCGCGTCGGGGTCTGGGTGGACGAAAATCATCGATTTCCAGATATCGACCTTGGCGGGTTTCAGGCCAAGGCAGGACTTGTCGACCTTGCCAAATTCCTCGTGCTCATCCGGCACCGAAATCAGATTGCCTTCAAGATCGTAGGTCCAATCGTGATAAGGACAGGTCAATGCTTTTTGCGTTTTGCCAACCGCGCGGATCAATTGGGTTCCGCGGTGGCGGCAGATGTTATGGAAGGCGCGCAGGCGACGATCGCGCCCCATGATCACGAATATATTGTTGAGTCCGGCCTGCAAGGCGATGAACTGGCCGGGTTCACTGACATCCTCCATAAAACCGGCGTAGCGCCAGGTTTTGGAGAAGATTTCGCGCATTTCCCGGTCGAACCAATCCTGGCTCGTGTAAGCTTCGACCGGCAAAAGGTGCAGCATGGGTTTCATTTGAGCCTCTTGTGAAAGAGTTTTCAAAACGTCCGAGGGTGAAAGTCGATAGCGGTCATCGACAGGCTAAGTGCGATCCAGGCAAGTTGGACCAGCCAAAACAGGATGGGATCCTCATCCCGGGATACGTTGGTTAAAAGCAAAGAGTGCCCGGAATGAAAACTCGGGATTGTCCAGAACATGAAAAGAATCCCCCACAACGTCTGACAGCCAAGCGCCGTCGCGACCATGAGCGCAGCGAAAGCGATGCACCATCCAGGCCAGATTTCGCAACACATCTGATCAGAGCCTGCATGATCTGCTCATGACGTTCTTCACGATTTGTGGGGCGCCGATCATGTTATTTCCAGTATTTCAGCTTCAGGTTTGCGGTTACGCCGGTGCCGACGGTGACAGCGGCATTCGCGAATTCCGGCGGCAGACCGTTCTGCCCCATACCGCCAAAGCCGTACCCTTCGGTTGGGACATCTTTTTCGGTATCCAGGTTGCTGTTGCTGTTCTCGTCGTGAATCCCGGCAATCGCATAGGTGCCAGGCGGGAGATTGTGAAAGGTGACCGAAGCCAAGCCTTTGACAGCAGGAACGGAAGCCAAGGCCGCCGCGTTCGTCATGTCCATGGCCTTAAAAGACTTTGCGTCATCGAACACGGCAATGATCAAATCACCCTCTGCATTGCGCACGCCCTGCACCGTTGCAGTGAGAGTTTGTGCGGATGCCCCGAGGGTTGAAGCTAGTGTCATCACAGATGCGACGACCAGTTTGCTTATCGGCATGATGTATCCTTTACTGTCGATATTGACAGTAAATAGGAAAGATGCAATTAGCTGTCAACAGTGACAAGCATTCACCCGATTTTCCTGAGGGTGTTTTTTTGCATTGAACCAAGCACGAGGTATCGGCCCAACGCGGACAAGGATCGGAGAAAAGGAAAAAATATCTTAAGGCGGCTTTCCAAAGCTACTCGGGCAAGACTTGCCTCATGTAGAGATGACGCATGACCATTGGCGTCAGGTACATCGGGATTTGATACGCGCCGATGAAGACCATGATGGGTGCGGTGACCTCGGGCGGCAAAGCAACGAAGAAAATCGCGATGTTTCTGTTTCCCGCGATCAGAGAGACAGCGGTTGCTCTGGCTGCCGGCAGACGTCCACGGGTCATGCGGAACGAAAGGAATTGTGCTCCGAAATTGGCCAGACAGGCGAGCGCGATCCAGAAAGCGGCGACGGCCGGGCTTTTCAGCGCAGTGGTGCTGACGGAAGGCATCAGGCCGATGACAAAAACGGCCAAGGTGATTGTGCCCAACCCTTCCAGATTCACCAATGTGGAGCGTGATGGTGAACGCAACCAGACGCGCCGGACAACAATGGCGGCGCCGGTTGTGCAGAGTATCGTCAACAGCAGTTGCAACCCGGCCAGCAGAACAGAGTGAATGCCGCCCAGTTCTGGCATGAGCAGGAACACCGGAAACGCTGTCAATGGCAGCAGGGCGGTCCCAACCACCATCATTCGCATCGCGTGTTCAGGTGGGTAGCCCATCATCAAACACATGTTGGGACTGCCGGAAATCGAGGGCGCAGCCGTCATGATGAGCAGGGACAGAAGCACCGGCGTTCCGGTCCATCCCCCGACAAATCCAATAGCCAGAATGATCAGCGGCATCACGAATTGAAACCCGATGACGGTGAACGCGACCTTGTGCAGATCGCTCAACGATCCAAGAATGGTTTCGGGGTCCATTCTCAGGACGGTGACGAACAGCAACAACACGACCAGGGGCGGCAGCAGGCCTCGCATGGGCTCGGCCAAACCCGGCAATAAAAGACCCGCCGCCAATCCGGCGACCAGAACACGGGGCCCGTGACGGGCCGCCAGATGGAGCAGGTTCAAGGCCGTTTTACCCGCCCGGGCTCTGACGCAAATTCTCGGGCAGCCAGGTGGCGAGGTCGGGGAACCAGATGAGGATGAAGACCATCAGCACCATGATCAGGAACATCGGTATCGCTGCGCGTGCGATATAGCTCATCTCATGGTTGGTCATGCCCTGCATCACGAACAGGTTGAACCCGATCGGAGGTGTGATCTGCGCCATTTCAACAACGACCACGATGAAGATGCCGAACCAGATCAGGTCAATGCCAGCATCGCGGATCATTGGTTCCACCACGGCCATGGTCAACACGACGGAAGAAATCCCGTCAAGAAAACAGCCCAGAATGATGTAGAACACCAGCAGGACCATCAGCAGTTCGAAACGGGTCAGTTCCCAACCTGCAATCAGATCGGCCAGCCCGCGCGGCAGGCCGGTGAAGCCCATGGACAGTGACAGGAAAGCAGCGCCAGCAAGGATCAGGGCAATCATCGCGCTGGTTCGCGTGGCCCCCATCAGGCTTTCAGTGAATGTCTTCCAGTTCAACGACCCCTGGCCTGCCGCAAGCAACAGGCCGCCGATCACCCCGAAAGCCGCAGCTTCGGTCGCAGTGGCATAGCCCAGATACATTGAGCCGATGACGACCGTGATCAGAAGGATCACAGGCAACAAAAAGCGGGAATTTCTGACTTTCTCGGAGAAGCTCAGCTTGCCCTCGACATCCGGGGTCCAATCTTTGCCCAACTTGGAATAGATCGCAACATAACCCATGAACATCGCTGCCAGCACCAAACCGGGAAGGATGCCGGCAAAGAACAGCTTGGTGATCGATTCATTGATCGTCACCCCATAGACGATCAGGGTTAGGGACGGCGGGATCATCAGCCCCAGAGTGGCCGCGCCGGTCAGAGTACCGATGATCATCCGTTCGGGGTAATTGCGCTTGCGCAGTTCGGGGATCGACATCTTGCCGACGGTGGTCAGCGTTGCCGCCGACGAACCTGAGACTGCCGCGAAGACGGTACAACCCACGATATTGGTATGCACCAAACCGCCGGGCAGGGGTGCCATCCAAGGGGACAGCCCTTTGAACATGTCTTCGGATAATCGCGTGCGGTACAGGATTTCGCCCATCCAGATGAACATGGGCAAGGCGGTCAGGGTCCACGACGACGACGCCGACCAGATGGTTGTGATCATCACGTCGCCCACGGGGCGTGTCGTGAACAGCTCCATCCCGACCCAGGCGACCCCCATCAGGGCCAGGCCAACCCAGACACCGGTACCGAGCAACGTGAACAGAACAAAAAGGAAAAGGATGATGACAGACAGGTTTTCCATGCGTCTATTCTCCGTGGCTCTGGTCGGCCAGATCGCGGACAATGCGATGGTCACCTTTGAACAGGACGTGGATCAGGTGATCCGTCAGCGCGATGGCCAGGATGACGGCTCCGATCAGCATCGCGGATTGCGGAATCCACAGCGCGGTTCTGTCCTGACCCTGGCTGATGTCGTTGAACTTCCAGCTCCAATAGACGAAGCGATAGGCATACCAGCAGAAATACCACATGACGGCTGTGCCGATGGTGAAACACCAGATTTCAAGGACACGCCGCACGCTGTCCGGCACCGCGTTCAGAAGGATCGAAACCCGAATGTGGCTGCCCCGATTCAACGCATTGGCAAAGGCCAGAAAAGATGCCGCCGCCATTGCATAGCCGGCATAGTCGGGCGCTCCGGGAAATACCTCACCGGTCCAGCGGGCCAGCATCTGCACGACGATCAGCAAAAGAATGGCAATCAGGCTGACCGCCGCCATTACCCCCGCTGCCAGATAGATGAAATCCAGAACGGACCGAAGCCCCCGCAATACCGCCATGGCGTCCCCGCTTTGTTATGATTGGATGGAAAACAGGCGACGCAATGCAACGCCGCCTGCCTCGAATGGTTACTGAGAGGCGTTGAACGCGTCGACGATGGCTTTGCCTTCGTCGCCGGCGGCCTCCAGCCATTCATTGGTCATGGTCACACCAATCTCTTTCAGCTCATTCGTCATCTGCTCGGATGCCGGACCGACGGTCATGCCACCATCACGCAGACCTTGCAGAGTAAAGCCGGTGTATTCCTTGGCGCGCCAGTTGCCCGCGTATTCCGCCAGCTCTGCGCAGGCCTTGATGACGTTCTTGTTGGCGTCGGACACGCCCGACCAGACATCCGAATTCACCATCACGTAGTTGCGCGGCAACCAGGCATCGACTTCGTAGAAATAGTTCAGGCTTTCCCAGACCTTGCGGTCGTACCCGGTCGATCCCGAAGACACCATCGACTCGGCGACACCCGTCGCAAAAGCCTGACTGATTTCTGCCGCTTCGATCGTTACCGGCAACATGCCCGTCAACTCGGCCAGTCGCGAAGTCGCGTTGTTGTACGAACGGAACTTGATGCCCTTCATATCGGCGACCGAGTTCACCTCATTCTTGAAATACAGTCCCTGCGGCGGCCACGGTACAGCATAAAGCAGCGTCAGGTTCTGCTCGGCCAGCAGTTTTTCGATAGAGGGCTTGGCGGCCTCCCAAAGCTTGGCGCTGTCGTCGAACGAGGTCGCAAGGAACGGGATCGAGTCGAAACCGAACAACGCGTTCTCATTCTGGTGGCCGGACAGAAGGCGTTCTCCGATCGGGGCTTGCCCGGTCTGGATTGCGCGTTTGATATCGGCACCTTTGAACAGCGAGCCGGATGGATGCGTAACGATTTCGATCTCACCGCCGGTTCCGGTCGTTACACATTTGGCGAATTCCGCACCGGTGGCCGAATGGAAGTTCGACGCCGAATAGGCCATCGGCATGTCCCATTTTTCGGCCATGGCCGGTGCTGCCGCGGCAGCAGTCAAAGCGGTTGCCGCCAGAAGGTTTGTCAGTGTTTTCATCGTTTTCTCCCTATCGAGTTTTGAAATACCGGTGTTTTTCATCGGTCTGTTCTTATGTTGCAAAGCGCGACGGCGCATAGACGCTTACGTCGGTGTTCGGGGTTCTGCCCGCGATCATCTGCGCCAGAAGCCGCCCGGTCTTTGGCCCACCTGTCAGGCCGATATGATGATGCCCAAAGCCCATATAGGCCCCTTTGATTCCGGGCACGTCGCCTATGATCGGGATCGAGTCAGCCGGGGCCGGCCTGTGCCCCATCCATTCCACTTCCTCCTTCCATGTTATGCCCGGAAACGCGGCCCGGGCATTCTTTCGCATCAATTCAAACGGTGCGCGCGAGGGCGGTGCGTCCAGCCCACCGAACTCCACGATACCCGCCAAGCGTATGCGCCCATCCATGGGCGTGGCAACAAACTTGCCCGAAGCCACCATGACCGGGCTGCGGGGCATGGCAGAAGGTGACACCAATTCAAGATGATAACCGCGCTCGCTTTCAAGAGGAACAGAAACCCCCAGTCGCTTTGCCAGCGGCCCCGACCAGACGCCAGCCGTTACAATGGCGGTGTCGCAAACGATGGTCTCACCATCCGCGCGCACACCGGTAACGCGGCCGTTGTCGCGGGTGACGTCCTCGACATTGGCGCGGATGATCCGGCCTCCGCCGGCCTCGACATGGGCGGCCAGGTCTTTCACGTACCGCCCCGGATCGATGATATGACCGTGGTTTGACAGCTTGGCAGCGAAACCGATATCCGGGCTGAACACGGGGTCATAGTCGTGAAACGCCTTGCCCTCCAGTTCTTCCCAATCAAAGCCGTTCTTCCGCCTTATTCCCCAGCCCAACGCATCTTGTTCAAAATGGGCCCGGTTCTCGTAGAGAAACAGATAGTCGCTGGGCACGATCCACTTTTCAGCACGCGTGCCTGCCGCCAATGCCTTGTGGTCATTCAGGCTGTCGCCGACGATCGGCGTCAGCGCCGCCGCGATCCGTTCAACGTCTGCCACGTTCGCGTGGCTTAGATATTGCCGGAGCCATGGGAGCAACTTTGGCAGATACCCCCATTTCAAAAACAGCGGCTGCGACGAACTCAGCAACATTTTGGGCGCTTTGCTAAGCAGTCCGGGAACCGTCACAGGTATGATGGAACAGGACGCCAGCACACCGCCATTGCCATGAGACGTGCCTTCACCCGGTCCGGCCTTGTCGAACAGGATCACGTCGTGCCCGTCCCGTTGCAGCCAGACCGCGGCCGACACGCCGACGATACCGGCGCCGATGATGGCTATGGTTTTCTTGTCACTCATTCTGAAACCGCCCTGGCCACTGCGTAATGGTTTAGTTTGGCCATCTCGGGCCTGCCGCCAAGCCCGGGGGTTTCGGGCACGCAGACCTGTCCGTTCTGGATCCGGAAGGGTTCTTCCAGAATGTCTTCTTTCAGGAAATAGGACGCCTGATAGAATTCGCAGCCCAATGTGATCTCGGGCGTTGCAGCAATCATATGGGTGCCGGCAAGATGGGCCAAGCCGGCCTCGAACATATCCCCGCCATATGCCGTCAGACCATGCGCGGCCGCAATGCGGGCGACCGTTTGCCCGCGGGTCAGGCCGCCAGACTTCATTATTTTCACCGAAACACCATCGCAAATACGTTCACGCGCGGCGCGTTCCATATCTTCGGGGCCAAAGACGCTCTCATCGGCGAGAAGGGGAATATCGGTCATTTGGCGCAGCTTTGCCATCATGTCGAAATGGTGGGCGCGAACCGGCTGTTCGATGAAATCAGGATTGAACTGGGCCACGTCCCGCACCCGCGCCGGGGCATCCTCGATGTTCAGCCCCTGATTGAAATCCACGCGGACCGAGAATTCAGGACAGTTCTGCGCCAGATATTCCAATCGCATGATGTCAAAGGCGTGATCCTTGAACCCGGTCTTGAGTTTGACAATCCGCACGCCATCCTCTCGCAACCGCGCCAACAGGTCTATGTCCTGGGAAAAGTCCGGGTTGGCGATGGAACAGCTGAGCGGAATGGTGGTGCGGCAGCGACCGCCCAGCAAAGACCAGACAGGGATGTCACCGATACGGCCGGCCAGATCCAGCAGCGCGGTTTCCAGCGCGGCCTTGGCCTCGGTGCAATGCGCCACGGCACAGGCCGCGCGCGCCGTGATGGCTGACCGGTCGCCCACGCTGGCGCCAAGAACAAGAGGGCGTAAATAACGATCCAGTGCCGCGAATGTCGCTTCCGGGGTTCCGGTGAACACCGACCAGGGTGACGCTTCGCCAAATCCCTGTGTGCCATCCTCGGATGTCAGTCGCAGTATGACGACTTCGCAGGCGCCTTCGACGGATCCTATACCGTGATCCCGGCGGGACGTGACCGGAAGCTTCAGGTGCCAAAGGTCGTAACCGATGATGTTTTGTGACAGATCGTTCATTCCGCCCCCTGTGGCTGAGCGAAAGCCTGCCTTGACGGGCATATCATTTCAAATACTATATCTTCGACAGTTCATCAGAAAAAATGATGCAGTAATCCATGTCCCTGCGCTTTCGCCAGCTTCAAGCGTTTCACGCCATCATGGAAACCGGAACCGTAACCGGTGCGGCGTCGGTACTAGGGATATCCCAGCCTGGTATCAGCAATCTGTTGGCTCAGTTGGAACGCGAAGCGCGACTGCCTCTGTTCGAGCGCAACAAGGGCCGTTTGCTGCCCACCCCCGAAGCCGAGCTGCTGTTCCGCGAAGTCGACACGGTCGTGCGCGGGCTGGATCACGTGGCGCAGGCCGTGACGGATTTGCAGAACAAACATCCCGGTCAATTGCAGGTTGCGGCACCGCATCTTCTGTCATTTGGTTTCATGCCGCGCGAGATCGCTCGTTTTGCCAAAAGCCGCCCCAACCTGTCCGTCAGTTTCCAGTCGCAGTATTCATCCAAGATTCAGGAATGGGTGATTTCAGGCCTGTTTGAAATCGGCATCGTCGAGATGCCCATCCTGCACGACACTCTGAATTATCAGGTGTTTCAGTTCGAAACGCTTGCGACTTTTCCAGAAAACAGCCCCTTGGCGGATTATGACGTTCTGACACCGGAAATACTGGAAAACGAGCCCTTCATCGTGATGGGTCCGGAACACCAAACCCACCGTCGAACCCGTGACATCTTTCAGGCATCCGGGCGCACGTGGCGGACACAGATTCACACGCACCTGTCTGAGAACCTGCTGAGTTTTGTGAAACAGGGCATGGGGGTTGCGATGATCGATCCCTTTACCGTGACGTTCGATGGTGAGAGCGGGTACCAGACCCGCCCGTTCAGGCCATCCGTCATGCTGGATCTTGCAATCATCACCGCAAAGGGGCGCCCCCTGTCCACGATTGCGCAGGAATTTCTGGCCCAGCTGACCCCGTCGATTGCCTCTTACGCAACCCATTCCGACACAGGTGCAGCGGCCTTGTGAAGCTGTTGCGAATGGATGTCGACCAATGTGGGCCCGTCATGTTCGACGGCCTGTTTCAGCACCTTTGGCAAGTCCTCAGGGTCTTTGACCGTCCATGATTTCACTCCGAAGGCGGCTGCGACGGCGGCGTGGTCGGTCCGGTTGAAATCGACGTTGTAATAGCGTTGATCAAACCCAGCGTCCTGACCCGCCTTGATCCATCCGAAGACCGAGTTCGAGAAAACGATCGAGGTGATCGGCATTTTGTGCCGGACCATCGTTTCAAATTCACCGCAGGTAAACCCAAACGAACCATCGCCCATGACGGCCAGGGTCTTGACCGAGGGCCGCCCGACATGTGCACCCATGGCCGCCCCCAGAGAATAGCCCAGTGCTCCATGTGCGCGATTTGTGATGAAATGCCGCCCGGGCTGCCGCCAACGGTAATGCGCGCTGAAATAGGGGCAGGGGGTGCCGGGATCAGCGACCACAATCGCATCGTCGTCCAGAATGTCCATCAGGGACGCCATGACAGCCTCGGGCCGTATTGGCGTTTCCCGACTTGCAGCCAAGGGGGCAAATGCCGCCGCCTTGGCCGCCCATGCGGCGCGGGCCTTGGTTGCTCCGTCTTGTCCGTTCAGGTCTTGCCGGTCCTCCAGCGCTCGGGCCAATGCCTCAAGCGCGAGGCGGGCGTCAGCGCAGATCGCCACTTCGGTCTGATAGTTTGCGCCGATCACCATGGGGTCGCTGTCGATGTGAATGATCGTGGCGTTGCGCCCGGGGCTTCTCCACCGTTCGGTCGTGACCGAACCGGCGCGGCACCCGATGAACAGGACGACATCAGCCTGATCCACCACGGCGCGTGTCGCGGGGATGCCGCCGTTCGATCCGACGACACCCAGGGCCAGAGGATCGGTTTCGGCGATGGACCCTTGGCCTGAAACGGTTGTGGCGACGGGCATGTCCAACAGACCGGCGACGCGGCGCAACGCATCGGTCGCGCCGGACAGAACCGGGCCGCCGCCACAGACCGCGACGGCGGATGTGGCCCGGGCAAGAATGGCTGCGGCCGCTTCGATGGCATCCGGATCTGGGGCAGCCCGTTCGGCGGGATAGCTGCGATGCCGGTCGTCGGCCCAGATTTCCGCTTCGTCCACCTGTGCCTTCTGCGTATCAAACGGCAGTGCCAGATGGGTCGCGCCGGGTGTTCCCGTTGTCATCGCCCGGAACGCCGCACGAACCATGGCCGGAAGCCGGGCGGCATCATCCAGAGACGCGTTCCACTTCGTCAGCGGGCGGAACAACGCCGGCTGATCCAGTTCTGTCAGAGGGTATTTCCCGCGGCTGGTCGTCGCCACATCAGAGGTTATCGCCAGGATTGGAACCGAACTTTCATTGGCCTCGACCACACCCGGCAGAATGTAGGTCGCGCCACCTCCGGAAGGGCCTTCGCAAACGCCGGGCCTGCCTGTCACGCGTGCATAGCCATCCGCCATGTAGGCGGCGTGCCGTTCGTCGCGGGTCAGAATGTGCTGAATGCCGTGATCCATTCGGGCGAGCGCGTCATAGAACGGCAAGGTGGTATCGCCGCACAGGCCGAACATATGCGTCACGCCATGCGCCTCGAGCATACGCACCATCGCCTCGGCTCCGGTCAGGTAATTCGTCCCTGTCATGGTTCGCGATTCCTTCGAGTTATAATTGTACACATAACTGTATACAGGCTTGCATATTGATTTCAAGAATTGAGTGTGGCACCTGTGAATCAACGGAAGAAGGGCATTGTTTATGGCGGGTCCACGCGTCGATGATATCTATGATCAGGTCAAAGCGATGGCGGTCTCCTTCCGCCTGCGCCCCGGTGACCGCCTGAACGAGGTCGCTCTGTCCAGGGATCTGGGCGTCAGTCGCACGCCGTTGCGAGAAGCGTTGAACCGATTGGTTGCCGAACGGCTGTTCGATTTCCGCCCGGGGCAAGGGTTCTTTTGCCGTCCCTTGGATGCGCAAACCGTGTTCGACCTTTTCGAGCTGCGCCAGATCATCGAATCCGCGGCGGCCCGATCCGCCTGTACCAAGGCGACGGATGAAGGCCTGCAAAGGCTGCGTGATGAACTTTACGAAACGGGCATCGACATCACTGGCCTGACGATCGAAGAAGCAGTGGCCCGGGACGAAGCGTTCCATCTGGGGATCGCAAGGCTGTCAGGGAACATGGAGTTGTTGCAAACTCTGACGCGGATCAACGAGCGTATCCGCTATATCCGCTGGATTTCCATGAGCATGGACCGGGTGCAGAAGTCCAAGGACGAACATAAACGCGTGATGCAGGCCCTGCTGGATCGGGACGCGGACGAGGCGGCCCGGGTTCTGGCGGCTCATATCACAAAACGAATGGATCAGGTTCAGGACGCAGTGCGTCACGGAATTACCAACATCTACATGGAAGGGGCCGAAGACATCTCGACCCGCATTATCGAGGAGGAACAGGGATGATCGTGCAGGGCGGCAAGTCCATTTACGGCGCATCCGTGGGAATCCTCATGCTGGACGCGCAATTCCCAAGAATTCCCGGTGACATGGGCAATGCGCAGACATGGCCGTTTCCGGTGCTGTACCGCATCGTCCGGGATGCCTCGCCTGATCGGGTAGTTCGGCATCGGGCCGAAGGTATGCTCGAGGTCTTCATCGACGCCGCGCAAGAGTTGGTCAAAGACGGCGCGGACGGAATAACAACCAATTGCGGGTTCCTGTCCCTGTTCCAGAAGGAACTGGCCGAGGCCGTTCCGGTTCCTGTCGTCACGTCGTCCTTGATGCAGGTCGAAATGGTGAATCGTATCCTTCCCAAGGGAAAGCGCGCGGGCATTCTGACCATTTCGGCCTCCACCTTGACCAATGACCATCTTCAGGCTGCCAATGTCCCCTTGGACACGCCAATCGGCACTACCGAGGGTGGGCAGGAGTTCACCCGCGCAATTCTTGGCAATGAATCGCGTCTGAATGTTGAGAAGGCACGGGAGGACAATGTTGAGGCCGCAATCGCGTTAGCCTCGGACAATTCCGAACTTGGGGCAATAGTTCTGGAGTGCACGAATATGTGCCCCTATGCGCCGGATATTCGGCAGGCGACCGGGCTGCCGGTGTTTTCGATCGTGTCCTTCGTGACTTGGTTCCAAGCCGGTCTTGTTCCGCCGGTGTACCGGAACTGACCTCTGGCCTTTCATCAAGACGGATTGTGTTGGCCGCAGGCAAAACTCAAGCCAGTGTCAGATCACCGGGTATCGAATTTCGGATCACGCGCTGTGCATTCGGCAGATCGTTCGACTGCGCACGGTCCTTGGCGGCATTGGCGTCCAGTCCATGGCCGATCCATCTGTTGGTCAGGCGGGTTTCGAGTGTTTTCAAATCGGTGTCCAGAAATACCTTGAATGCCCACAGTTGGTGAAGGTCCGACCAACCCGGCTCGTTCAAGAGAAGGTAATTGCCCTCAACCAGAACAACGCGCTGATCCGCCGTGATCATGGACCGCGCGGCAATGGCCAGATCCAGTTCCCGGTCAAACTCGGGTATTGCGACTTCTTCTTCCGCGCGCAATCGATCAAGCAACGCATGAAAGCCGGCAAGATCAAAGGTTTCAGGAGACCCTTTGCGGCTCAGCAGGCCGCGATCCTTCAAGATCACGTTGTCATAGTGGAAGCCGTCCATGAAAACCAGTCCGGTTGCGACGCCGCGCAGATTGAGCTCTTTGGTTGCAAGGCCCGCCGCAGTCGTTTTTCCCGAACCCGGCGGCCCGGCAATCGCGACAAGATGCCGGTCTTGCAGCGGCGGCAAGGCCTGGACGGCATCCGCGATTTTGGTTGCAAGCGCCTCGGGGGTGGCAAGTTTACCCGTCACGCGGCTTGGTCCTCGGCGGGTGGTTCCTTGGCACCGGTCATGAACGCCACTGCGTCGGACATCGTGTAATCCTTGGGATCAACGACGCAGAGGCGTTTGCCCAGCCGATGTACGTGAATTCGATCGGCGACCTCGAAAACATGTGGCATATTGTGGCTGATCAGGATGATCGGAATGCCGCGAGACTTCACGTCCAGGATCAGTTCAAGGACCCGACGGCTTTCTTTCACGCCCAGCGCAGCTGTCGGTTCGTCAAGGATGATGACTTTTGATCCGAATGCCGCAGCGCGAGCCACCGCAACACCCTGACGCTGACCCCCGGACAGTGTTTCAACGGCTTGATTGATATTCTGGATCGTCATCAGGCCCAACTCGCTCAGTTTGTCGCGGGCGAATTTCTCCATCGCCGGGCGGTCGAGCATTCGAAACCACGAGCCCAGCGGCCCCTTGCGGCGGATTTCGCGACCCATGAACATGTTGTCCGTAATTGACAGGGCAGGGGACATGGCAAGCGTTTGGTAGACGGTTTCAATACCAGCTTCGCGCGCGTCGATCGGGGAATGAAAATTTACTTTCCGACCTTCCAGCCAGACTTCGCCTTCATCCGGCATCACCGCGCCGGACACCGCCTTGATCAGTGTAGACTTGCCTGCCCCGTTGTCACCGATCACGGCCAGAATTTCGCCCGGCATCAAATCGAAATCGCACTGATCCAGCGCCGTCACCTTGCCGTAGCGCTTCACAAGGTTCCGTCCTTTGAGAATAGGTTCCATCAGGCTGCCACCTTTCTGATCCACTGGTCGACCGCGACCGCCGCGATGATAAGGATGCCGATCAACAGAAACGTCCATTGCGCGTCAGCGCCCAGCAACCGAAGCCCAAGCGTAAAGACGCCCACGATCAGGGCACCGAACAGCGACCCCAGAATAGACCCGCGGCCACCGAACAGGGATATGCCCCCGATCACAACCGCCGTTATGCTTTCTATATTGGCCAACTGGCCTGATGTCGGAGACACCGATCCGATCCGGCCGATCAAAGCCCAGCCCGCAAAGGCACAGATCAGCCCGGACAACATGTAAACGGACATAAGCGTTCGGTGCACATTGACACCTGACAACTCGGCAGCTTCCGGGTCATCTCCGACCGCGTAAACATGCCTGCCCCACGCGGTATGGCGCAGGGCGTAGGAAAGCCCGAGGATCAGCACCAGCATGAAGATCACGCCGACGGTGAATACCGCCCCGCCCACGTTGAACTTGGCCCCGAAAAGTTGCAGAATCGCGGCGTTTTCTTCGATCTCCTGTGACCGGATGGTTTCGTTCTGAGAATAGAGGAAGTTCGCCGCAAGAACGATTTGCCACATGCCAAGCGTCACGATGAACGGCGGCAGTTTGATGCGGCTGACCAGATATCCGTTCACCGCGCCGATTGCGGCTCCAACGAAAAGGCCGCAAACGATTGCGACCGTTGGTGGCAGCCCATATCGGAAGGTGAACTGTCCCATGACAACCGACGACATCACCATGATTGCTCCGACGCTCAGATCGATACCGGCGGTCAGGATGACGAGGCTTTGCGCCGCCGCCACGATCCCGACGATCTGAACCTGTTGCAGGATCAGGGTCAGCGCGAATGGCGAGAAGAACTTGGAGCCCAGCAAAGCCCCGAAAATGACGATGGCAGCCACTAGAACGATCAGCGGCACCAGAGAGGGGTTCACGTGCAAAAAATGTTGAACCGTTCCGACAAACCCGCGGTGGTGATCGTCAAATTCAGCAATCTGTTCCGGGCTGCCTTTTGCAGCGGCTTCGAAGTCGTCTGATCGTCGTGAAGTATCGGACATAAAGGTTCCCCCAAAGCGTCAGGTTACTGACGACTTTAGCAAGTTTTCGGGCGAATGGGTGGTTTGAAAAGCGGAAGGCCGCCCTCTGCGGCCCTCCGGGTGGTCAGGTTAACCCCAGCAGAGGTCCATGCCTTCTTTGACCGAGATCGACTCGACGCCTTCGGCAGGCTTGTCCGTTACAAGCGCTACGCCGGTGTCAAAGAAATCCTTGCCAGGCGTGTTTTCAGGCTTCACGCCTTCGTCCGCCCATTTCTTGACGGCCGCAACACCTAGCGATGCCATCAACAGCGGGTATTGCTGCGACGTCGCGCCGATAACACCATCGGCAACGTTTTGGACACCCGGACAGCCTCCGTCCACGGAAACGATGAGCACGTCATTTTCGCGCCCGATGGCTTTCAGCGCCTCGTAGGCACCTGCCGCGGCAGGTTCGTTGATGGTGTGAACAACGTTGATCGTGGGATCTTTGGCCAGAAGGTTTTCCATCGCGCGGCGACCACCTTCTTCGTTGCCGGCAGTGACATCACTTCCGACCAGTCGTGGGTCATCTTCATCACCGATTACGTTCGGGTCCGCCAGATCGACACCAAAGCCTTGCAGGAAACCCTGATTGCGCAGCACATCCACTGTCGGCTGACTGACGGCAAGATCCAGTGTCGCGATCTTGGCGTCGTTGGCCGCGTCGCCCAGCGTGGCTTTGGCCCATTGTCCAATCAGCAGCCCGGCAAGGAAATTGTCCGTGGCAAAGGTTGCGTCAGCCGAGTCAATGGGTTCCAGCGGCGTATCCAGAGCGATAACCAGAACACCTGCATCCCGCGCCTGCTTCACGGCCGGAACGATGGATGATGTGTCCGAGGCCGTCAGCAGAATGCCCTTGGCGCCGTCCAGAATGCAGGTCTCAATGGCTTGCACCTGCGTTTCATGGTCACCGTCAACTTTGCCTGCAAAGGCTTTGAGCGTCATTCCCAGCTCTTCCGCCTTCGCTGTCGCACCTTCCTTCATTTTGACAAAGAACGGGTTGGTGTCTGTCTTGGTGATCAGACAAACGGTTTCGCCTTCCGCCATTGCACTGCCAGCCATGGCAGTAACCCCGAGCGCAGCAGCACCCGCAAGTCTTGCAAGTTTCATCGATTATCCTCCCAGTTTTTCCTGTGCCGTACAGGGCACGAGGGCGATCAGGCAAAAACCCTGATCTCATAAGAAACAATCACAAGATTCGAAATTTGAGTCAATAAATAAATCACTCTTATTTATTATTGACAGGGCGGGCGGGCTTTCTCATTCTTCAGCAGGAAAGGGGTGGTCGTGCCGGAAAATTCATCTCGGAAAAATTCGATTGGCCTGCACGGGTCAGAGGTGCGCGGAACCAATCAAAGCGGGATGCGGGCCCGGAACGAACGGCTGGTGTTGTCGCTTGTCCGGCGTCATCAGGCTCTTGCTAAGTCCGAGATTGCGCGCATGACCGGACTGTCGGCGCAAACCGTTTCCGTCATCATGCGGCTGCTTGAGAAGGACGGTTTGCTTTTGCGCGGTGAGCCGGTCCGCGGGAAAGTCGGGCAACCTTCCGTTCCCATGCGCCTCAACCCGGATGGTGCGTTTTTCTTTGGGCTCAAGGTCGGGCGCCGCAGTACCGAGCTGGTATTGACTGACTTTGTCGGAAATGTGCGGCAACGCGAGCGGCGAACCTATGACTATCCAACGCCAAAAGCCACTTTGGAGTTTTCTATACAGAGTCTGGGGAAAATGATGTCATCCATGTCGCCCGAGGCCAAAGGCAGGATTGCGGGTCTTGGAATTGCCATGCCGTTCTACCTGTGGGACTGGGCCCAGACCCTTCAGGTTCCTCAGGAAGAAATGGACCCGTGGCGCGTATCAGACCTGAAGGCTGACCTGGCTCGTCGCCTCGATATGCCGGTTTTTCTGCAAAATGACGCCACTGCGGCTTGTGGGGCGGAATTGGTATTCGGTCCGGCCGATGGACCAAGGGATTTCCTGTACTTCTATATCGGGTTTTTTATTGGCGGCGGTGTGGTTCTCAATGGTGCGATCTTTTCCGGGCGTGGAAACTCGGGCGCAATCGGCCCCCTGCCTGTACCGGATGGTGCGGGTGGTGTCAGACCGCTTATCGACGTGGCCAGCCTGTATGTTCTCGAGCGTGCAATCACCACAGCAGGGGTAACGTCGCATTCCATTTGGGAAACGACCCAGCGTTGGGATGTGCCAAAAATTCAACTGGAAAACTGGTTGAAACGGACGGCAAGCGGGATTGCTTATGCGATTGTCTCATCCTGTAGCCTGATAGATTTCGAATGCGTGAAGATTGACGGCTGGATGCCGCAGGACATCAAGGCGCGTTTGGTTGAAATGGTCGAAGACAAACTGTCCGAGCTGAACCTGACCGGTCTCGAGCACCCCGTGGTGCTGGCAGGGACCGTGGGCCCGGATGCACGCTCACTGGGCGCGGCAAGCCTGCCATTGTCGGAAAGGTATCTTTCAGAAGCTTAGATGTGAAATCACCCTGTTGCCTTGGATATTTCACAAACCGGTTCACTCTCGCAAACTGCCGAGCTCATAATTTTCGATGGCCGTAACACATTTTCGTTGACGGAAGGCTGAGTTGTCTGGCAAGCCGCTCGGCATGTCCGGTTCCGGGGCTTGCTCTGGAATCAATAGGGAATGCGGTGCGGGCTTAGGCCCAATTCCGCAACTGCACCCGCAACTGTAAGCGGCGAGCAGGGCTGAAACGCCACTGGGGTTTGCCCCGGGAAGGCCAGTCCAACGCTTTGACCCGCAAGTCAGGATACCTGCCGGACATGTGTCCTCATAAGGGGCACTCCTAATCGGCGACGGGATGTGCGTCGTACCAGGATGCCTGAAAGGGTGATTTGGCGTTGAATGTCCCGTAGTCAAAACGAATTTCGCGCCGGGATTGGCGCGACGGGACAAGGACGACTGTTCATGAAAACGCTGCTCAGCGCAGCCGTTGCCGCGGTGGCTCTTCCCGCCATCGCAGATGCGCATTTTCTTTTGGAATACACTACCGATACCATGATCCAGAAACCGGGCGATGTGCCGGTCAAGCTGATTTTCTGGCATCCGTTCGAGAACGGCCACGTCATGGATCTTGAAAAGCCGCAGGAATTCTATGTGATCCACAACGGTGAAAAGACCGATTTGCTGGACACGTTGGAACCTATCCGGTTCACCGGCGGGGAAAACGAGGGCGTGGCGTTCAAAGGCAGTGTCCCGGTCAAACGGTCGGGCGACTATGTGCTGGTGACGGTTCCTCAGCCTTATTACGAGGAATCCGAAGACATCTATATCCAACAGCTCACCAAAGCCTTCCTGAACCGCAACGAATTGCCGACCGACTGGATGAATCCCGTAGGTTTGCCGACCGAGATTATCCCGCTGAACAAGCCGACCAACATCATCGCGGGTTCGACTTTCACGGGCCGTGTGCTGGCTGATGGTCAGCCGGTTGCGGGGGTCGAAATCGAGATCGAGTACATGGCCGCCGAGCCCGACATGGAAAGTTCGGCCGCTTCTACACCGAAAGTCTCTCCGATGCCGGGTGGTGCGGTGGTCGCCATATCTGACGACAACGGGTATTTCTCGTTCGGCGTTCCAAATGCCGGTTACTGGGGTTTCGCAGCACTTGGTTCCGGTCCGGCAACCGAACATGAGGGCAAAGAACTCAGCCAGGATGCGGTCATCTGGATTCGCTCCTGGGATCTGGAGTAACCCAAGATGCACATCGTCGACGGAGCCCTTTCCAACCCGGTTGTAATTGGCGGCGCCATAGCCGCCGCGGGCGGGATCGCCATGGGTCTCAGGTCTCTGGATCTTGATCGCATCCCCACTGCGGGCGTGCTGTCAGCCAGTTTCTTCGTGGCATCGTTGATCCACGTACCCATTGGTCCGTCGTCGGTCCATCTGATCCTCAACGGCATGGCCGGGCTGCTGCTTGGTTGGGCCGCATTCCCGGCTTTGTTCGTCGGGCTTTTGCTACAGGCGGTCTTTTTCGGCTTTGGCGGGTTGACGGTGTTGGGGATCAACACCGTCAACATCGCCTTTCCAGCTGTGGTGGCCGGAATGTTGTTCGGTCGTCTGATCGCGCGTGGAACGCCTTTGCAAGGTGCGATTTGGGGGGGCGTCGGCGGCGCATTTGCCATTGCGGCGACAACCGGCATGGTCGCGTTTTCCCTGGCGCTGTCGGGGGATGAATTTCTGCCTGCCGCCAGGCTTGTTTTCTTCGCCCATATTCCTGTCATGGCCATTGAGGCGATTTTGACCGGGTTCGCCGTGTTGTTGGCACGCAAGGTCAAACCCGAGCTGTTTATAAGGGAAGCAGCCACATGAAGCATCTGGTTGTCATATTGGCCGTGTGCTGCGCACCTGTGCCTGCCCTGGCGCACAAGGTCCTAGCCGGCGTTTTCGAGTCGGAAGACGTCATCGAGGGCGAAATCGGCTTTTCCAACGGCGACATGGCAAGCGGCACCGAGGTCATTGTCACCGGCCCGGATGGGGCCGAGCTGGGTCGATCGGTCACGGATGCGGACGGTTTCTTTGTCTACACGCCGACCTCGGCCGTGGCGCACACTTTCTTTGCCGACCTTGGCGCCGGGCATGTGGCCGAAGTCACGATGCCTGCCGAAGATGTCGCGCGGATCATGGGCGTTGCTGTGGCAGAAAACGGTGACTCATCTTCGGCTGCTGTGACGCAGGCCAGCGGTTCGGCGGCGTCTCTCAGCGCCGAAGAACAGCAGGTTATCGCCAAGGCCATACGTGACGAATTGCGCCCGCTCAGGCGCGAGATTGCGGCCTATCGCGAACAGAATGACCTGCAAACCATCCTTGGCGGGATTGGGTACATCGTTGGTCTGTTTGGTCTGGGCTTTTACATGGCGGCCCGCCGCAAGCTGGCGTCCTGATGGCACACGTTCTGGGGCACAAGGAAAAAACACTGTCCGAAGCCGGTGACGGGCCAGAAGGTCTGATCAGCCTGCTGGATCCCCGGATGCGGATCGTCATGGCAGTTGTTTTTGCAGTCGTGACCGTTGCGCTGTCATCCCTCGGCGCGCTTTGCGCGGCGCTGACAGTGTCGCTTTCGCTTCTGATAGTTTCACGTCTGCCGCGGCGAAAGACGTTGAAGCGAATGGCCATGATGGATGGGTTCATCCTGTTCATGCTGGTCCTGTTGCCCTTTTCCATGCCCGGGGATCCGATGTTCACGCTTTGGGGATTCCCTGCAAGCTGGCAGGGTTTTTGGAAAGCGGTCGAGATTGCCTTGACCGCCAATGCCGTGATCCTGTCCCTGATGGTTTTGGTCGGGACGATGGAGCCGGTCACACTGGGCCACGCCCTGCATCGTCTGCGGTGCCCGGAAAAGCTGGTTTACCTGCTGATGTTCACGATCCGTTATATCGAGGTCTTGCGCGAAGAATACCTGCGGCTGCGGGCCGCCATGAAGGTACGTGGTTTTCGGCCAGCAACAAACTGGCACACATATCGCAGCTTTGGCTACCTTGTGGGTATGATGCTTGTGCGCGCGATCGAAAGATCGGAACGCATCCTGGCCGCGATGAAGTGCCGCGGGTTTTCCGGGCGTATGCCGTTGCTTCAGGAATTTGCCCTGACCCGCGCGGACATTGTGTTTGCGGCTGGTTTCAGCGGTCTCTGCCTGGGTCTGATCATTCTGGAATTCGCATGACACTGATCGCGCTTGAAGACATCTGTTTTTCCTACCCCGGCCAGCCACCCGTTCTGGACGGGGCAAGCCTGAGCCTGAGCGCGGGGCAGCGCCTGTCCCTGACAGGCCCGAACGGAGCGGGGAAATCGACGCTCCTGCGCATTTTGCTTGGGTTGCAGCGCCCGTGTTCGGGCACCGTCACCGTTTTTGGTCAGCAACGCGTGGAAGAGGTTGATTTCCATGAGGTCCGCCGCCGGGTGGGGCTTGTATTTCAGGATGCGGACGATCAGCTGTTCTGCCCGACCGTCGCCGAAGACGTCGCTTTTGGCCCGCTCAATCTGGGCAAGACCCGTGACGAGGCACTTGCCATCGTCGACAAAGTTCTGGGCGATCTGGACCTGATGCATCTGAAGAACCGCATTACCCACAAATTGTCAGGCGGTGAAAAACGGCTGGTGACCCTGGCGACGGTTCTGGCGATGGAACCCGAAGTGCTGTTGCTGGACGAACCGACGAATGCGTTGGATACAAAAAACGAAGCGCGCCTGCTGGAAATCCTGCGCGCGTTGCCACAGGCGATTTTGCTTGTCAGTCATTCGCCGGCGTTCCGCTTGGAACTGGCGCCCGATGAACTGGATCTTCGCGACGGGAAGCTGGTGCCGGTCTGACCTGTTCTCGTAGCAACCGGACATGGTGGTTTTAGATATGCAATCATACCGCCTGAGCCACGCCATGAAACGGAAAGCGAACCTTGTGCGTCGTCAGGCCTTGGCTATGTGCGCCTGCGGCTCATCAGCCCATATTTGACCGCCCATGCCCCAAAGGATCCACGTCTGCGCCTGTCCTGTTTCACAGGTTGCCTGGATTGCGCACCGCCTTTGCGGTTGAATTCGAACACGTCGATTATCCGCTCGGCGCAGCCACAGGCTTCGCCCATGCCGACTTTGGCGAAATAGAATTTCTCGAAACGTTCGGGGTTCTGCATGGCTGACCTCCTGAAGGCATTGAACCCCATGATGGGCGCATTGCCAAATCACTTTCCTGCGTTTCAGGCAGCCGTGCTATGGCGCGGCGAACTCGCTTCCAGTCCAGACATTGTCCAGTTGATTGAAGACCGGTGAAGTAATGAGCATTTCTGCGGAATATAGCAGTTGCAGCTCATCCGCAAACCGCGTGACGCCCGGCACAAGCCCGGTGATGTTGCGCCATTCCGCCCAGGTTCCGGGATTTGACAGACTGTTCGGATTGCCGGGATCAGCGGGCTGGTGCCACCCGGCGGCGTTCAGCAGTGGTGTGAGCGCAAAGCGCGCATCATTGCTGTCGACTTCGGTACAGGCAGCGGCATCGCATTCCCAACTTGTCCAGTTCGCCGCCGCGATGGTTCCGGCGATCGGTGCGGCGGCGTCGATGACCCGAACCATAACTTCGAACCCGCCACCAGCCGTCGGACGGCTGAGCGACAAAGGGTCTGTCGCCACGGCGTGCAAAGCCGCTGTTGGCGCCAGGCTGAGTGTACGACCGATCAGAGCCAGCTGCGCAGAGCCGTCTGTTGCGGGTGCAGACCCCGCAGCAGGCAGGATCCTGACAGGTGTCAAAATCGGAACCGCGCCACCGCGGATCGTGATTTCCTGCACCGCATTGTCAAATGCCGGAACAAAGTCGCTACGGATCGTATAGGTCAACGGGAAGCTGGGTTGTTGTGGCCCCGCAGGTCGGGCACCGTCACGTGTGACAAAGGACAACGGTGGAACGGCACCGGGCTGTGGCAGCGAAATCTGCGGCCCTGCTATGCCCAGCGCCGCCGCGATCATGCGCGCGCGCTGTTCGGCCTCTCCATACTCGCTGAGCAGATTGATATAGCCTCCGATCTCGGTGATGTTGCGCGGGGCAGGGATGCGGGATGGTGCAATGTCGCCAGCGATGGCCAGCCTGTGGGCTATAACCTCTCGGGCGCGCTGAATCGCCGGGGAATTGGTGGTTTCAAGAATATTGATGATGGCCTCGGCAAGGCTTTCATCGATGCCCGGTTCGGGGGTTGCATTTGTGCTGGTGTCAGTCATCGTCGTCCTCCGCTGGGGCGCTCAGGCCATTGAGGAAATCCAGTACGGATTGGCTGCCGGCCTTGGTTGCGCTGCCGTCATCCGCATCCGTATTGGCTTTGGTAAAGGCCCCGAAAAGCTTGGCCAGAAGCAACGTGTTGGAAGGATTGGCCAGAGCCGCAGCACCACCGGGGAAATCCTTGAACAGGTTTTGAACGAAACCGGCCCGGTTGCCATCCGGTTGCCCGCCAATCAGAGCGGAAACTCCCGAAGCGTTCTTGGCGATATCCTCAAACCCCTTGAGCTTTGCGGCATTGTCGGCAGCTGTCTTTTTCTTCTCGGCGGCTTGCTTTTTGGCTTCTTCCTCTTTGCGAGCCGCAGCGATCTCTTGCCCCTTGCCCGCAAGCTCAGTGGCCTTGCCGACAAGCTCTTTGGTCAGATCCGTCGCCGTGTCTATGGCTTTGTCCCGACCGGCGGCGACCGATTGCGTTTCAAGGGCCAGTTGCGCCTGCAACTCTTTCAGGCCCGTCAGATCGGTTCCCGCCCGTGCAAGATCAGGCGCGGCTTTGAGGATCTCGGCCAGTTGCGAAGTGGGCACGGCCTGGCCTGTACCAATGTTGCCACCGGCGATGGTGAGCGTGTTCGAAGGTTGATTGGCCGGCAGGTCTGATGGCGCACGGGCGCCAAAGATCGCATCGCTGTCCGCGGGCAGGACCGGCGTGTCGCCGACCGGGGGTGGCGTCGGGCTGTCCTGCCAGTTCCAGAAGCGGCGATGGTCGATCATCTCGCAGGAATTGCAGCGGCCCAGAACAGCCTCGCCCAACAGGCCCCTGGTCGGCAGCGAGATCGTGCGGCGCGGTGGTCGGAAGTCTTCGCGATGGAAGGCCAGTAGGCTGTCCTGAATGTCGCCGGTCCGCATCTCTATTCTGTCGGCCAGATCGGGCGGGATCGAGAACGGCATGATCATTGCATTGCCATAGAAGCCCAACACCTTGTTCTGGACCGTGCTGAGCAGCGATATCTCGCTTGAGGCGTCATCCAATCCGCCATCGGGCACGCCGATGGTGAAGCGTTCCAGCAGGATGGCCCGTTCCTCATCCGTCATACTGGCCCAGATCACGCGGGAATAGCGAACGGTGTCGGCAACGATATGCTGATACATTTCCTCGATCCGCCGCAGATCACGGCGTGACAACACATCCGGCACTTCCTGTACCGAATAGGGTAGGGTCGCAGGCAAAGCCTGGAATGTGTTGTCGTCGACGATGGTCTGTGCGTCCTCATTCATGCGCGCTTCGAACTCGCTGATCATCGGCGCGCCGACCAGATCGTCGAAATCCGAGCCTGAAATCGTCGTATGAAGGCTCCGGTTGATGTTGCGTGTGGCGCGATCCAGATCATCCGCATCTTCCAGGTTCGAGATATGTTCCCAAATGTTGAAGATGTTGATCGGGTCCGGGCCGGTATAGAATGAATAGGCAAAAGAGCCCGTCCGCCTGCGCAACTCGACGCGGGCGATGTCGGAACGTTCGACCGAGCGGGGCAACGCCACGGATCCGGTATAAGTCCGCCGGTTGGTTGGATCACGGCGCGCGTCAGCCAGCCGAACCAGCAGGTTTTCGCGTGTCTCGGCAGGCAAGTCATGCAGGTTGTCGATGTCGATCGGCGATCCGGTCAGGGGCACTGGCCCAACGCGGTCGCCATCCTGCGTGAAGATCACCGCGGATATGTCATCATTGGGCATGAAAGTGCCCTGCGCCTCGAAGCTGACGATGTCCTGCGCGACACCCGGAGCATTCTGCGGTGTTGCGTCCTTGTCCGCGTAAAACTCTTCCAACAGTTTCAGGGCGGTGCGGAATCTGCGACGGTTTCGGAATACGCGGCGGAACACGTCTGCGTGGCGCAGGATCACCTTGTACCGGCTCAGCAATCCGGACCGGCTGACATTGCCCGGCAATTGATCGCCTTGCCCCAAACGGCGAAAGCGGATGAGCTGCATGGGAACGAAGACGACCAATTGAACGCCTTCGATCCGCGTTTCCAGGGAAAAGTCGCGCAGAACCTCGAACCATTGCATCGTCATTGCATGACAGTGGTTGCGGTTGGCCACGAATTTTGTCGTCGCCGTCCGCCGATCACTTGCCGTGGCTGCACGAACGCTTGTTCGGGCCGAACTTCGCTTGACCGAAGCGGCCCGTTCCAGCGCGGCCGAGAATGTCTCGTGCGTGTCTGACAGAAAATCGCGTGACGTGTTCTGCGTGTTGGACGAACTGCCTGACGAGTTGGAGCTGGAACGGGCGCCGCTGAAACCGACCCCGCCCACTATGGCCCCGATGCCGCCAAACAGACCGCCACCAATGCCGCCGGCGCCCCCGAAGCTTTTTGTGGACGCCTTGGTCGAGAAAGAGGATGTTCCACGGATCACTTCGTCCAATGCGGTTTCGAATGTGCTGTCGAAAGAGGTGTCGCGCGCCTCTTCGAATTCCTGTTGTTCCTCGAAGGTCAGGCTTTCGCGTTCGCGCACGGTCAGGGTTTCGCGCTGTTCCGACACGACGATCCGTTGCTCTTCGCCCGGGGCAAGCGGCAGGGAATAGACCAGACGCCCCAATGACATTCCGGCGTGAACGGCGGTTGAACGCATCTTGGCGATATAGCCAAGCGCCAGGCTGGAAGCTTTTGGCACATCCTGCGGGCGCTGTTCCAGATCTTCGAAAAAATCCTCGATATCAATGGGTTCGTCAATCGGTATCCGATCGCGGAAATCCCAGTCTCCGCCGTCATTGTTGAATGCGCTCAACAGTGTTTCGGCAGAAAGATTGGCCTGTGCAAAGGTGCCGCCCGGAATTGTCGTGACAAAGCGATTGCCGCCAACAGGGCGGGTGCGAACGATGTTTTTCGGCCCGACAAGCGGGTCGATCAACCGGTAAAGAACCGAATAACGCCGCCGCGAAACCGTGCCTCCTTCGGTTCGGTATTCCGAAGCGCAATCACCTTCGCCCAGAACGATTGGGGCCTGCGTGCCGGCGAAGTCGGATATGTTTTCTTCCGCATCCTCAGGATCCACCGGCAGAATATCGGCAAGCTCACCCAGGATCGAGCGCTGCAAAGGGAGGACAGTGCGATCCAGCACCACGAGGCCCAATTCGCCATCCAATGCATCAATGCGCGGCACTGCCTCGGTCAGAGTGGTGTTCTGCCCGCGAATCCGCAATCTGAGGCCATTTTGCGGCAGGCGCAGATTGGGCAGATCAAGCGAAAACAGGCCCCGCGCATCCGTTACGGCGGCTTTTACAGCCCATGAAAAATCCGCGTTGTCGATGCCTTCACTGGCGGTAAAGGTTGGGCGCAGCGCTTCAACGATTACCCGCTCGGCAGGGGTGCCGTCGGGATTGATCAGTTCACCGCGCAGTTTCGGGGCAAGGGTTGGGACGACAGCGCCCAGAAACCCGTCGGCCAGATCCTTGCGTATGGTTTCAAGCTGACGAAAGACGGCACCGGTGGACTGAACGCGCTGATCGACCAGATCGTTGATCACCTCAGCAGACAGGTCAATGCCGACACCACGGCGCAGCGCCTTGAGCTTCTCGGCTTCGACGCGCCTGAGATCGTCAAGGCTGTCAGCCGTAAAACCGGCCGATCCCGAGAGTTCCGCCGAGATCGTGGGATTGGGTCGAGAGGTCGGAAGGGACAGTGTAATGCGCGGGGGCTCACTGCTGGAGTCGGACATGAAGTCACCTCGTAGGAAAGCGCTGCAAGAAACTGAGTGCCGGGAAAAACCAAATCTCGAAAGTTGACCCAACGTAACATGTTTCAGGGATTCGCAAAAGAAAGGCCCGGGCCCGCCTTTTCCGCGACGCGTTTCGAACGCAGGATCCAAAATGCCTTGCAGCAATGGATCTGGTGATTACTTCGTGAAACCGGTTGCCTTCAGCTTCTGCGCCAGCAGGCTCATATGCTTGTAAATTTCACCTGCATCGCGGTGCCACGCCGCTACATCCGCGCCCTGCTGGGCAACGACCTCTGCGTCCCCTCTTGCCGCCGGACCGGTCAGGGCAGATTGCGGGCCAAGAAGGTTGACGTTTTCGACTGTGCTGCTCAACAAACCAGCGTTGAGCTTGCGGGCAGTTTCGTCCGGCACGCCGGCCTCGGCCCACGCTTCGCGGGCGATGGCCTGCAAGACAACGGCGAAGTTGTTCGATATCACAGCGGCTGCATGATACAGGCATTTGCTTTCAGACCGGATGGGAAAACAGGTGGTTCCCAATCCTTCCAGAAGCTGCTGAATGAACGCTGTGGCGTCTTCATCGCCTTCCAACCCGCACAGCGCCTCTTTGAATTGCGCGGCAGCGGCCTGTGGATCGGCGAAAGACAGGACGGGATGAACGCTGGCCAGAGACCATGAGAGGCTTCGCAACGGCGCCAGGTGCTCGGCAGGAAAATAGCCGCTGCAATGGAAAGCCACTGAAGGCTTCCCGGTTTTTTCTTGGTTTTCGAACGCCTCTTTCAATTCGTAGGCCACCGCAGAAATTTGCGTGTCGGGTACTGAGAGGATCCACAGATCAGCTGGCCGCAGATCGGCATAGCTTGCGGCAACGCGCCCGGTTTTGGACAACTGGGCGGCTTCATTTGCCGACCGAAAGGATGTGCTCAGAATATCCTGGATCCGGCAGCCATCAGTGCCATCCAGAAGGCTGATCAGCGTTTTGCCAACCCGCCCGGCACCGACAACGTTAATTTTGATTTCAGTCATCTGGGCTCTCTGTTCTTGTCGTTTAGTCCGCCCCACGGTGGGACGAATAGAAAAACGCAATGGCTTGAGTTCTGTTTTTGACGTTCAGCTTCTCATAGATATTGGACAGGTGGAACTTGACCGTGTTGGTGGATATCTGAAGTTCCTTGGACAGTTCCCGGTTCGACATCCCCTGTGCCAGGGCCTCCAAAATGGCGCGTTCCTTGCGCGACAGGCTTTGAATCGGATCCTGTTTCATCTTCCGGACGTCGATGAACGGAAACACCATCTTGCCTGCTGCCACTTCGGCGCAGGTCTCAAGAAGGCCTTCGACCTCACCCGAGCGGGCTGCAAATCCAGCGGCGCCCGCCTGCATCGCCAATCGCGGGACATCCCCAGAGGTATCGCCATAGATGACAAAGCGCGGTGCATCGGCCTGATCGCGCAGCACCTCGATCAGTTTGGCAGCGCCCAGGGCCGGAAGCGTCCAGTCCACGACACCGACCTGAACGGGTATCCGCATCACCGTTCCCAGAAACCCTTCTGCCGTTGCCGACGTGGCGACCAGAGAGAATCGGGGATCACGTTCGAAAATTTCCGACATGGCCGACAGAACCAGCGGGTTGCTGTCCGCAAGCATGATGTCGATGGGTTTGTCCGATGTCTCAACCATATGATTTTGCCCATATTTTACAAGATACTACCCAAAAGGGTGGGGTAGATTTTGGTATACCGTCGTATTTTTGCCAAAACGGGTAGGTAATTACCCACACTATTAGCCATCCAAAAGCAGTAGTAAGTTACGTTGCGCCATCCGGCAAGCTCGCGTTTTCTGACCGGTATCTTGAACCATCAGGCCGCAATACCCGGCCAACAGCCGAGGACGTCAGACCATGACCTTTCAGATTTTCCCTCCGCTCGAAATTCCCGACACCCTTGCCGCAGGGCCAGGGCCGGGCAATACGGATGTGCGTGTCCTGAAAGCCTTCGCCGGCGCAGGGGTCGCCGATCACATGCAAGGCGATGTCCTCAGGGGCATGATCGAATGCAAGCACATGCTGCGGAAAATCTGGGGCACCCGGAACGCTTATACGTTCGCCGTCGCGGGTACCGGCTGGAGCGCGCTGGACACCATGTTCTCGGCCGTCATGCCCGGTGACAAGGTTGTTGCATTCACCAACGGCACATTCTCGGGGATCGACGCGTTGACGCTGCGGATCAAGGCGGCAACGCCCGCCGAGCACGCAGCCAGCCCGCTTGACCCACAGGCGGCGAGTGTCACGGTAGTCGAGGTTCCACATGGCCAGCGGGTGACTGCTGAACTGATTGAAGCGACTCTGGCCGAGCACAAGCCGAAATGGGCCTTCATGGCGCATTGGGAAACCGGATCGGGCAGGGTGAACGATCTGCGCGGTTTCTCGGACGCATGTGAACGTCATGACACCATGGGGCTGATCGATGCGGTCTCGTCTCTGGGTGTCGAAGACTTTGCGATCGATGACTATCCGGGTGTGGCAGGCTGGGCATCCTGTCCGCAGAAAGGCCTGTGCTGCTTGCCGCTGACCTATGCCCCTGTCAGTTTTACCGATGCCTATATCGAGGCACTGAAATCCACAGGTGCTTATACCTATGTGCACAATCCGATCTTCGAGGCCCGCCACTGGGGCATCGTCGATGGGCAGGACGTGGAAAAGGGCACCTATCACCGGACCCATTCCGGATATGCGGTTGCGGCATTCCACGAGTCATTGCGTTTGACCTTGCAGGAAGGTCTGGCCAAGCGGTCGATGTCTTACCGGACGCATGAAAAGGTTCTTCGCGACGCGGTGACCGAGATGGGGTGCGAGGTCACCTCGGACATGCCCAGCCTGATCGTTCTCAACCTGCCTTCCGCGCTTTCTGGCCGCGAGATGGAACTGGTGCAGAACTGCCGCGCCCGCGGGTTTGGCATCTGGCCCACCTTGAGCGAACCGGTGCAGGTGCGCATCGGCATCCTAAATCAATTGAATCGCGAGGCCGTCAGCCGGATTGTGCGCCTGTTCGCCGAAGCCATTCGTGAGCTGGGGGGAGAGGTCGATCAAGACGCGATCGAAGCTCTGCTGGAAAGCCGTTACGGCACTTCAATAGCTGCTTAAACAGGAGCGCATCAGATGGATATCCACGAATACCAGGCGAAAGAAGTTCTTTCGAAATTCGGCGTCGACGTGCCCGCCGGCGCGCTTGCCTACAGTCCAGAACAGGCGGCCTATCGGGCGCGCGAACTGGGTGGCGACAAATGGATTGTCAAGGCGCAGGTCCATGCAGGCGGGCGCGGCAAGGCCGGAGGGGTCAAGCTCTGCAACAGCGAAAACGAAATCTACAAGGCTTGCGATGATCTGTTCGGTCGCAAACTGGTGACGCATCAGACGGGTCCTGAAGGCAAAGGCATCTATCGTGTCTACGTCGAAGCCGCAGTGCCGATTGACCGGGAAATCTACCTTGGCTTTGTTCTGGATCGCTCCAGCCAGCGGGTGATGATCGTCGCCTCGTCCGAAGGCGGGATGGAGATCGAAGACATCTCGGCCGACCGCCCCGACAGCATTGTCAGGTCCATCGTTGAACCGGCTGTCGGGCTTCAGGAGTTTCAGGCCCGTGAAATCGCCTTCAATCTTGGGGTTGAAGCCAAACTGATCCAGCAAATGGTGCGGACGCTGCAGGGCTGTTATGCCGCCTTCAGCAATCTTGACGCCACGATGGTCGAAATCAATCCGCTGGTCATCACCGGTGACGACCGGGTGCTGGCGCTGGATGCCAAGATGAGCTTTGACGATAACGCTCTGTTCCGCCACCCGCAGATCGCCGAACTGCGCGACAAAAGCCAGGAAGACCCGCGCGAAAGCCGCGCTGCGGATCGCGGGCTGTCTTATGTCGGGCTTGACGGCAATATCGGTTGCATCGTCAACGGGGCCGGTCTGGCGATGGCCACCATGGACACGATCAAGCTGGCAGGCGGCGAGCCTGCAAATTTCCTCGACATCGGCGGTGGCGCGTCGCCTGAACGGGTGGCCAAGGCGTTCCGGCTGGTCCTGTCGGATGACAATGTTCAGGCCATTCTGGTCAACATCTTCGCCGGTATCAACCGCTGCGACTGGGTGGCTGAAGGAGTCGTTCAGGCGTTGAAGGAACTTGACCTCGATATTCCCGTCGTCGTGCGGCTGGCCGGCACTAATGTCGAAGAAGGCCAGAAAATTCTTGCCAAATCGGGCCTGCCGGTCATTCGCGCCACGACGCTGATGGAGGCGGCAGAACGCGCTGTGGGCGCTTGGAAAAACGACCTTACTCAGGGCACCAAAATGAGGGTTGTGTAATGAGCATTCTTCTCGATCGTGACACGCGTGTCATCGTGCAGGGCATCACCGGGCGCATGGCGCGGTTCCACACCAAGGACATGTTGAACTATGGCACAAACGTGGTGGGTGGCGTCGTGCCCGGCAAGGGGGGCGAAACCGTCGAAGGCGTTCCGGTTTTTGACACCGTCAAACAGGCCGTCGAAGCCACCGGCGCCGATGCCAGCCTGGTCTTCGTACCGCCCCCGTTTGCGGCGGATTCCATCATGGAGGCCGCCGATGCGGGCATCCGCTATTGCGTTTGCATCACCGACGGCATTCCGGCACAGGACATGATCCGGGTGAAACGGTACATGTATCGCTATCCGAAAGAGAAACGCATGGTTCTGACCGGTCCGAACTGTGCCGGCACCATCTCGCCCGGAAAAGCTTTGTTGGGCATCATGCCGGGGCATATCTATCTTCCCGGACATGTGGGGATCATCGGCCGTTCGGGGACATTGGGATATGAGGCGGCGGCCCAGTTGAAAGAGCGCGGGATCGGCGTTTCGACCAGTGTCGGAATCGGGGGCGACCCGATCAACGGATCGTCATTCAAGGACATCCTTCAACGGTTTGAAGACGACGAAGACACGCATGTCATCGCCATGATCGGCGAAATCGGAGGCCCGCAGGAAGCGGAAGCCGCCGAATATATCCGCGACCACATCTCCAAACCGGTGATCGCCTATGTCGCCGGCCTGACCGCTCCGAAAGGCCGTACCATGGGGCACGCGGGGGCGATCATCTCGGCCTTCGGCGAAAGCGCCAGCGAAAAGGTCGAGATCCTGTCCGCCGCAGGTGTCACCGTGGCCGAAAACCCTGCCGTGATCGGTGAGACGATCGCCCGCGTGATGGAGGCTGCGTGATGGTCAAACCATCGGTTCTGGTTACCCGTCGCTGGCCTGCTGCCGTCGAGGCGCAGCTGGCCGAGAACTACAACACCGTTTTGAATACCGGCGACAAACCCATGTCCCCGGCTGAAATCCGGCAAGCGTTGATATCCTATGACGCCGTGCTGCCCACTGTAACGGACACGCTGAGCGCCGAGGCACTGGATGTGCCGGGTGTGCAGACAAAAATCCTTGCCAATTACGGCGTCGGCTACAGCCATATCTGCGAGCCGTCGGCACGCGAGTTGGGTATGACCGTGACCAACACGCCCGACGTTCTGTCTGAGTGCACCGCCGATATCGCCATGACGCTGCTTTTGATGGTGGCGCGTCGGGCGGGTGAGGGCGAACGCGAGCTGCGTGCAGGTCAGTGGACAGGATGGCGGCCCACGCATCTGGTCGGAACCAAGGTCAGCGGCAAGACACTGGGCATCATCGGATATGGCCGCATCGGACAGGAGATGGCCCGCCGTGCGCATCACGGGTTCGGCATGGACGTGCTGGTTTGCAACCGTAGCGCCGTATCGCCCGATGTTCTCGCCGAATGCAACGCAAGACAGGTGGACACCATTGATGACCTGCTGCCGCAATGTGACTTCGTTTCACTGCACTGTCCGGGCGGCGCAGCCAACCGCCATCTGATCAATTCGCGCAGACTTGGCCTGATGAAGCCTGACGCATTTCTGATCAACACCGCACGGGGCGAAGTGATCGATGAATGGGCACTGATCCAGGCCTTGGTGTTCGACATGATCGGCGGCGCTGCATTGGACGTTTTCGATGGTGAACCGCGGGTCAGCCCGGACCTGTTGCAATGCGACAACCTCGTCATGCTTCCGCATCTGGGCAGCGCGACCCGCGAAGCGCGCGAAGCGATGGGGTTCCGGGTTCTCGACAATCTGAGCGACTTCTTCGACGGCCGCGAACCTCGGGACCGCGTGATCTGAGGCCACCTTCAAACTTCACGCAATGGCGTCCAACGCAGCCGTGGCTGCGTTGCGTTCCTCAATTAGGAGATATGACCAGTGAATGCCCCGCACCGTTCAGACGGATTTTTCACCCAGTCCCTTTCTGATCGTGATCCCGAGCTTTTTGGCTCGATCACGTCGGAACTGGGTCGTCAGCGCGACGAGATCGAGCTGATCGCGTCCGAGA
>NZ_JAEDOU010000014.1:0-34916 GCF_017872515.1 Ruegeria sp. HKCCE3926
CCCAAGTCTCACGGTAAGCCGCGTGTCGATGACCGGCGTGTGTTGAGCGGGATAACAACCCAGATCATTGACAGTGTGCAGGTAAGCACTTCTAGTGTTTATACTGGAGTGGGTGAAGTTGAAGAGTTTTAATTGTCGATGGTGTTGCGTCACCACGCTGTCGTCCAGCGCAAGAGACAACCTCGGCAAGCAAGTAGTCCCAAAACCTATCAACCCTCACAACACGCCCTGAAATTCGCTGAGGTTCCAAGTGGGTTTTCCGATTGGCTAGCGATTGTTAGCTCCGGCTACTATTGATCGCCTCTCTCGGCATCAATTCTGGTGAGATTTCTGGGTACACTTTCAATCTCGCACCAGCAAAGAACAAGGCGCCGGTGACCTAAATTCCGGCGCCTTTTTTCCTGCAAAACCGAAGAGTTACGAATTGTGGGCGCTAATGACCTTGTGTATGGGCGCTAAAATCGTCGAGATGGGTTCGTATTGCCTTGCGGTTCATCATGTAGCGCTCCATTTGACATTACCTATCCACACACGAAAAACCTTTTTAGATCAACACACTCTTATCACAGAGGCACGGCATGTTGACCAAAAATTTCGTAATGATTTACTTACATTTAGTGGAGCGACCGATTGCCTCGCCGCCTCCCTTGAATTGAAAATCCTCACTCGGTTGCCCTAGGTTCTGCTAGAGACAGAACCGACAATCTGAATAGAAGCGCCCTATCAACGAACAGGCAAGCCGACATTCGCTAAAGAGTTCCTGAAAGTCAGCAGTGCGAACCTTGCAGTCATTGGTATTCGAGACATCAAGGCCTGCTCGTTTCTGAATGAGCCGTTGAAACAGTAAAGCACCCGTGGCCACCACGGGTGCTTCATTCTCATTTGTCTTGTTATCGCGCCAGTTCGTAGCGTGTCATCGACATCGTGGATGCGTCGATCATGCTCATGAACTTTTCCGCAGCTGGTGCAGATGCGAAGCTATCCATGGATGCCTGGGCCGCTTCTGCGCTTTCCCAATTGACCACGACCGCCCATTTACCATCTGCAAAGGCAGCTTGGCGCGAAATGAAGCCGGGCTGCTTGCTGACATGCTCATCTTCGATGGCTTTGTCGATGGGGTCGAAGGCGTCTGCTGAAACACCCTCAGCCAAATTCATCGTGACGATCTCGATGACGCCGTTGTCCTGTGCCATTGCGGTTCCTCCTAAAGCTAAGAACAATGTGATCAGAAGTGCTTTCATAACGGCCACCGATCAGAACTTGCTGTTGTCATGGGCCATTTCGGACGGGATGTCTGCTATCACGTCCCAATGTTCAACGATCTTGCCGTCTTCGACACGGAACAGGTCATAGAACGCTGTTGGCTTGTCGGCAAACGTACCCTCGGACGCTGTGAAGACGAAGTCCCCCTCGGCCACCACTAAATGCACATCTGTGTAGATCATTTGGATACCTTGCTCGGCCATTCCGGCAAGTGCTGCGCCCAGACCGTCCAGACCGTCAGCAATGTTGCTGTTGTGCTGAATGTAGGTCTCGGTGGACAGGAAATCGGTGATCCGGTCGACCTCGCCATTCTTCAGAATGGTTTTGACAAAATCGGTGACCAATGCCTTGTTCTCGGCCGTCTTGTCCAGATCGGTGATTTTGGTCGGCCCATCGGTTTGCGTGTGGCCCGAGGGGTTCGGAGGCGTGACCGGTGTCAGATTGTCCCAATGCTCGGCAACCTTGCCATCTTCAACACGGAACACATCAAAGCCGACCAGAGTTTCCGCACCAAAGGCTTGGGCGTTGTTATAGGTGGTATGCAGAACAACCATGTCGCCTTCGGAAATCACGCGATGGATGTCGACCTCGATCCCGCTGTCTTTCAAGCCGGGAATGAAGCCGAGGATCGGGGCCGCACCTGTGGGGACGCCTGGGTTATGCTGAATATAATCCGGTGCAAGCAGCTGTTCAGCGGCTGTCGGATCGAAGTTGATGAAGATGGCGGAAACGGCCTCCAGTACAAGTTCTTTAGGTGTCATTGGTATACTCCTTATTTGGTTTGGTTGACGGGTTTCACGCAGCGCGGGCTTGCGCCGTGGTGATCTTGAATTCAGTGCCCCATGGATCGATCAAACGACCGGGGGACAGGCTCTCGGATGCGGCCAATAGCTCGACACTCGCAAGACCAGTTGATCCTTCTGACCGTTGGCCTGCCCCTTGGGATTGCCACGCGTTCGCGGCAAGGTGGTGGTGGTAACCTCCCGCTCCGAACCAACGGGCCGAGGGAAGCTGGAATGTTTCCACCATGCCAAGGTCTTGGGTAACGAACCGCGCGGCTTCGCGCACATCACCAACGCGCAGATGGACATGTCCGATGACCGTGTCTTGCGGCGCGCCTTGCCATGGCGTGGCTTCTTTAGTGAGAGATTTCAGATCAAGCGGGCGCGTGGTCATGTGCACGGTGTCGCCCTGCCGCTTCCATGCCTCGCGGGGCAGGTCACGATAGATTTCTATCCCGTTGCCTTCCGGGTCACTCAAATAGAGGGCCTCACTGACGCCATGGTGTGATGCACCATCAAGCTGAACACCGCGCTCTGCCGCGTAGATCAACCAAGAGCCCAGATCCTGTTTCGTCGGCAGCAAAAATGCCGTGTGAAACAGTCCTGCATCTCTTGGAAACGGCTTCGCCTTCCGGTCCTGGCGCAGTTCGATCAACGTTCCGGCATCTGAGCCCAAACGGGCGCTTTCTCCGTTGCGTTCGATCAGCTGGAGGCCAATCACCTCTTCATAAAAGGCAGCAGTCTTATCCAGATTGCGCACCGTAAGGGCGACTTGGCCAATTGAGATGGGGGCGTCTGAGGTTGCCATATTCTTGTCTCCTGCGTTTCAGCTTGAGAAGAACTTAGCGATGGCCTTTACTCCACAAAATGGCGATAAGAGAGAATATATATCGCTAATTTGGAGATAATCCCATGGACCGCATTGAAGGAATGAAGAGCTTCGTCGCCGTGGTGGAATCCGGCTCCTTTGCCGCAGCCGGGCACCGTCTGGGAATATCAAACAAGCTGGTCAGCAAACGGGTCGCTCAGCTCGAGAACCAACTTGGCATGAGCCTGTTGCATCGCACGACCCGATCAATGTCCCTGACCCACGAGGGCGAGCGGTATCTTGAAGGCGCCCGGCGCGTTTTGACCGAACTGGAGCAGTTGGAAGATGAGTTTGACCCATCGGAAGGTCTGAAGGGCATTATCCGCGTGGCCGCGCCAATTACCTATGGGGACACCGCCGTTGCGCGGGCGGCATCCAGATTTGTGGAACAGCACCCGAACGTAACAATCGAACTGGACTTGTCTGATCATTACGTTGACCTTGCCAAAGGCGGTTTTGACGTTGCAATCAGGATCGGCGCACTCAGCGATTCCAGCCTGATCGTTCGCAAACTTGGTGAAACACATATGAAGGTGGTCGCGGCCCCTTCCTACCTCCAGAAACACGGGGCACCCTCACATCCAGTCGAGCTTTCCGATCACATCTGCATCCGTGACGCCAACAACCCCGATCCAAACCGCTGGCCGTTCCGCATCGAGGGACAAACCGTGCAAGTTCCGGTATCCGGTCCGTTCCTCGCCAACAGCCCTCCTGCTTGTCTCGTGCCAACGCGTGCGGGGCGTGGGATATTCATCTGCCCCGATGTGTTTTTAAGAGATGATCTAAAAACCGGGAAGCTCGTAGAGTTATTCTCTGATTTCCACTCTCGGACTCTGCCGATCCAAAGCGTACAGTTACCGTCGGCATTTCGAAAACCGCGCGTGAAGGCGTTTGTCGAATTTATGAAGCGGGAAATCAGAGCATAGTTGTTTGCAAGCTGTAAATCCACTTACCAGAGTTAACGGGCTTAATCAGAGCGATATTGAAATCTACTCCAACATCCCTCTGATTGGATAATTGTTATCCGGGTTCCGAATGAACTCCAACCCGCCGACAAGTGTTTCCAGATGCGGGCGCACGAACGGGCCGTTGGAGATATCAGTCACTTGCAGCGTGCCATCACCATTGATGATGAAAAGCCCGGGTTCTGCGAATGGTCGCGGGCTTTCGGCATCGGAGCGGGGTTCAGAGATATAGAGACCGAGTGACTTCATCTGTGCGATGGACAGGTCATAGCCAATTGTCAAATTGATCCCAAGCTTGGCGATATGGGGTTCTGCGCGGTCTAGGCTGTCGGCAGAAACCGCAGCGACGTCAATGCCGATCCCATTCAGGCGCGGAACAAGCGGTTCCAGTTCCTGCAAATAACGGCTGCAATAGGGGCAGTGTTTCCCGCGATAGACGACAATCATTTGCCAATCAAATCCCTCGGATGGTTTGCCGAGCGTGAGGTCCCCTCCGCCCAAGCGGGCAATCTTGCTTACGGGAAATGGTGCGCCAGCGGCGAGTTTGAATGCGGTCATAATGTTTCCTTGAGGTCTTGGTCACTGACGTGATGAACGATTTCGTTGAAGCGAAGTTGCAGGCCATTGTTGGCCAGCGCTTCGCGGATCATGGGTTCCAGCGTGTCGCGATATTCGAAATTCTGCGATTTGGCATAGACGGCCTGTATGTCGGCGGGTTGATCCTTGAGGAATTCGCGCAAACGTGGCCGCACATAGGATGGCAAGTTCAGGTATTCGACTTTTACCTCTGTCGCGCCCGTTGCGCGGATACCTGCGAAGAGTTCGTCAATCAACTCGGGGCGTAAATACATATGCGGCAGGAATGGACCCACGAAAACATAGGATTTCACGCCCGCATCTGTCAGTTTGCGCAGTGTTTCAAGTCGTGCGTGGGTCAATGGGGCCATCGCATCCAGCTGTCTGCTCAGCTTGTCATCCGAGGTTGTAATGCTGAGGCCGACCTCTGCGTATTTGATCCGTTTCAGCGCCTCCAGGTCATCCAGAACCGTAGGCGATTTGGTCAGGATGCTGACACGCCCCTGATAGTCATGTTCCGCAAAGACCTTCAGAATACCGCGTGTCAGACGATATTTGCGTTCCACCCCTTGATAGGGATCGGTCACCGTACTGATCGCGATGCGTGGATGCGGGTCTTTCTTGAGCAGCCTGTGGATTTGCTTTTCCATCAACTCGACAGCGTTGGTTTTCACGTAAACGTAGTTGCCCCAGTTGCCGTTACTCTCGCCCACGAAACGCCCCATGAAACTGGCAAAGCAGTACATGCAGGTGAACTGGCAGCCCGTGTAAGGATTGATCACGTAATCCGCGCTCGGCACCTTGGTACTGCCGATGATGGATTTGGCCGCGGTTTCATGAATTTGAAGCGCCATGTCTCGACTCCTACTCTGGGACGACGCGCAGCCCCCTTTCCGGGGCCGCGCCTTGTTTAGAACTTGCCGGAGTTGTTCCAGGTTTCTTTCGGCCCAATCTTTTCCTGAACATCCCAGTGCTCGACGATCTTGCCGCCCTTTAAGCGGAACAGATCAAAGAATGCCCAATCATCGCCGCCTTGTTTCACATGGCTGTAGATCACCACGAAGTTGCCCTGACCCAGCAAGTGATGAACTTTAACGTATTGCGCGGCCTGACCGCTCGCCATCACCTCTTTCAGGTGTTTGCCGAAACCTTCTAATCCGTCACCGACTTCCGGATTGTGTTGGTCGTACTGCTCCGTAGAGATATAATCCGTGACCAGATCGGCACGCCCGCCCATCAAAACGTTGTCGACAAAGCCCTGCACCACCGCCTTGTTGGCGTCAGTCTGGTCGAGGTCTTCGATCTTGGTCGGGCCATCGACCATGGTGCGACCAGAAACGGTGGGCCATTTGTATTCGGCGATGACGTCCCAATGCTCGACGATCTTGCCGTCTTCATCAGTGTCAAAGATGTCGGCTGTGACCCACTGCGCTTCACCGTTACCTAAGTTCTGATAGACGTGGCAGAAGACAAAATTACCGTCTTCAATTGTGCGCAAAACCTGAATGTCGCGGATCGGATTGCGTGCTAGAAATGGCGTGAAGAACTCAATGAACCCTTCCTTCCCATCGCGCACGCCGGTGGAGTGCTGGGTGTAGCGATCGCCGGTGTATTTATCCAAAGCTTCGACCATGTTGCCGTCGCGAATACCTTCCAGATATAGGCCTTTTGCGTTCGAGACGCGGATGCTGTCTGTCATGTTCTTTCTCCAAAGATGGAATTAGATGAGCCCCAGGAACCCGAGCAATTCTGCCCGCCCTGACCAGGCGACGATGGCGGATAAGGTGCCCGTGATCATCGCGGGAACACCCTCTTTCCAAGTGTCCCAAATCAGGTGACAGCCGATCGCTCCGACAGATGTTCCTAGCAGCGCCAATGCACCCAAGGTGCCGATCCACGATCCCTGGAACCAAATGGCAATCGCGCCAAACAACTCAACCACGCCAGTCAAAGCCATGATCTGGCGGTTCAGACCATATTTGATGAACATTGCCAGCTGGGTCTCAAAGATCATCTTTTGCCAACCGAAGATCTTGATTGAACTAGCGAACAGGAAGAATGCAGATAAGAGGCCAGTAAAGATGGTGATTAGGGTCATGTGGGAGTTCCGTTTTGAGGGTGCTGGCCCCGTACTGGAGCCAGAAATTTGCATTATTGAAGGTTGATAACCACCTTGTTGCCCGGCGTGAAATCGGCGCCTTCGCCAAAGGCGACAACAAGGCGGCCAGTTGTTGTGACGGTAACGGTTGCGCCTTCAGCAATCGCTGCTGTGGAAGCGTCAGCGTCGATGCTAGCTGAGGCAGGGCCTGCACCGGTGAAGGTGTAGTAGTAGCGATCAAAGCGATCGGCTGGCATAGGGTTGTTGGCCGGCTTGGCGGTATCACTGACGGTCATGGTCAGTGTGGACATATCCTCTGCCACGTCGATCTCATAGAAATTGACGAAATTTGGGATTTCGACACCTGCGCTCACCGTCGCGGCCTGATTGGCGTAGACATCGGCGCTGAATGCGATGGTCGAAATCTCGTTCCCACCGGTCATTTGCGGGTCTTGGAAAGTGTTCGCGACGGTAAACATGGTTTCGGCAGAAGCGGCACCAGCCGTCAGGGCCACCGCGGCGGCCAGAATTGACTTATGAAACATGGGTTAGTCCTTTGTTTGATGCGCGGCGCGGTGCCACGTTAAGATTGCGTTCTCACGAAAGGCGATGCGTTCGATCCATCCACCAAAAACCTCTTCCATCCGGTCGATATGATCCGGGGAGGATTGGAGGCGCGCCGCAATACCGTCTTCGCTCGCGGTAAGATCACAGGTTCCGATTGGTAGCGTCACATGTGCCTCGCCCGATTTGGCTTGAACGGGCACTCGTTTTGAAAAATGCGTACAAAGCTGTTTGAGATACTCAGCGCCATGCTTCGTTCCGAATTGGCTGGTGGATATGATCATCAGTCGTCCTTTCGTGAGAACAAACTAGCCATTCCCACGTCTTTCAATAATATGTCTGTTAGTGAAATCATTATTCAGTCAGGATGAAAGATGATTGATGACCTGCGCGCGATGGCAATCTTCGCGACCGTTGCGGAAACTGGCAGCTTTTCAGCGGCAGGGCGGCAGTTGCGGTTGGCGACATCCGGGATCAGCCAGCATGTGACCAATCTTGAGGATCGGCTGGGCGTCACGTTGTTCTATCGGTCCACACGTTCGCTCTCGCTCACGAACGAGGGCAAACGTTTGTTAGAGCATACCCAACGGATGATGACTGCCGCAGAAGACGGGCTGAACAGTATCGTCGACATCAGCAATGAACCAGCTGGTGCGCTGATCATTACTCTACCGGCATTCATGGCGGGCAGCACCTATGAGCAGGCGATCTGGAGCTTCACTCGGCAGCATCAGGCTGTCGCAGTCACGATCAAGTACCTCGACCGCAATTTCGACCTTGTGGCTGAAGGGATAGATCTTGCCCTGCGAATGGGAGAATTGCCGGATTCGGCGCTTCGCTCTCGTCGCTTGGGCAGCTTTGGTCGAAAACTCGTTTGCGCACCATCGTATCTGAATACCCTTCCGCCCGTGGTTACGCCGGATGACCTCAAGAACGCCGACTTTGTCGCCATGGAGGGGCTGGCAGATCAAGTTGCCTTACTGAAAGACGGGGAGGAGCAAGTGCTGCACACAGGTCGAGGCCGTGTCCTAGTGGACAATTTCGCGGCATTGCGATCCGCCCTCTGCGCCGGATTGGGCATTCAACGGCTACCGGCCATTGTCGCTGACACAGACCTGAAGTCCGGCGCACTAGCCGAGATACTACCCGATTGGAAGATCCCCGATCTAGGCACCTACGGTGTCTGGCCCGACACTAGCCGTCGCAGCTCTCTCACACGACTGTTGATAGATTACATAATCGCCAAAACCTGAGCATGTGATGGATGCTATAGTAGCCTGAAATCACATTAGCCACTAATGGTACACTGCGCAGCATCTGGTAAAATGGCTCATCCGAGCCATTTGCCGCGCGGTGAACGAACGGCTGCACTTGCCAATTGGGTCAATGGCTCTGCCCCGAAAAGCAATCTATGTGGCCATAGGGATCAAAGTGCTGTCCATAGGGGTCAAACTATGTGGCCACTTACAAAAAAGGTGTGGAGTGACAGATGGTTTGACCCATGGGCAGTCGCTAACCCATTGTTTTTTCGTCACCCGAAATCAGAATGAAGCATCCGATTGACCTTTTTTGACAGTTAGATTGTCGTTGAGATGCGGAATCTACCGAAACCAGCCGGTCACGGATGGATCGCCCAGGGGTCTAGCCCTTTGCCATAGAGGCAGAACTATCGACAGCGGCGCTTGAAGCAATAGTTAACACGGGTGCGTATTTCTCAGCCCGATTAGTGACATGCGTTCGGCTTATGAATCTCAATGGCATATTTGATTAGATTGCGCATGGGGACAATTTTGAGAAATTGCATCAAACTGTGGCTTTAGACCTGACCATCATCCGCCAATGCTTCCTTTTTCTAGTTTGTCTCCAGCAGCCAATCACATACGACTGCTGGAACATAACGCTGCTTTATCGAGTATAAACCGCAGTCAGCTTCGCTGTCGCAATCGTATGAACGTGCGTCATAAACCCAACCAAAGCCGGAGTGGCGCCTTCATCAAGGTCAAGCGCTTCGATATTCAATGCGTGTACACGAAATTCGTAACGGTGAACCACGCCTGGCGGCGGACATGCTCCACCAAAGTTCTTTTCACCGAAGTCGTTGCGCGCCTGAATAGTTCCTGCTGGCATACCGGTCTCTGTGCCAACGCCAGTGTCCAAAGAAGACACGTCATCAGGAATGTTGAACGCAACCCAGTGCCACCAGCCGGAACCTGTCGGTGCATCGGGATCGAAGCAGGTGAGAACAAAGCTCTTTGTGCCCTCCGGCGCCCCCGCCCAAGTCAACTGAGGTGAAAGGTTGTCGCCATTGCCACCAAAGACGTTCAGCTCGTGCTTTTTGCCAAGGCTCTCACCTTCGGCGATGTCGGTGCTGGTCAGCACGAAGGATGCGGTATTGTCGGGGATATCTTGTTCTGGTTCGGTCATTGAATTGATCCTGTTATTAATCCATCCGCTATCAGCAACGTGAAGCGGAGATGGGAAATGAGCCAGCCGCTCGGAGATCCGGGCGACTGGTGCCGTGAGTGGGTTAGCGTGTGTAGACAGCTGTGATATCTGCAGAACCCAAAGAGTTCGCGCCGGTCATGAAACCCACCAGAGCAGCGCTGGCATTCTCGTCGAGGCCAAGGTTTTCAACGCCCAGAGCGTGAACGGTGAACTCATAGCGGTGTACTTCGCCCGGAGGAGGACATGCGCCGCCAAAGCCGGTGGCTCCAAAGTCAGTACGGCTCTGGACTGCGCCGTCAGGCATGTTGCCACCTTCAGAACCTGCGCCCTGCGCCAACGAGTTCACATCCGCAGGGATGTCAAAGGCAACCCAATGCCACCAGCCGGAGCCAGTCGGCGCGTCTGGGTCGTATGCAGTGACGACAAAGCTCTTAGTGCCTTCGGGAGCGTTGCTCCATTCTAGTGCGGGCGAGATGCTGTCGCCTTCACAGCCAAAGGCGTTCAAGACGAATGTGTTGTCGAGCTGTTGCCCTTCGGCGATGTCAGGGCTGGACAGGGTGAAAGCTTCGTCTGCAAAAGCCGGGGTAACGAGGGAAGCAACCAGTGCAACAGTTGTGATCAGGTGTTTCATTTTCGATCTCCATCAGAAGTATTTCGGATGATCGTTATGTGCCACTCTGGCCGCGCCTTTTATCTCCGGAATCGATCAAGCTTTTACGCTATTCGCTCAAGTTGAGCCTCAGATGCCCTTAGTTTTCCCGGCGTGATATCGAATCGTGCTTTGAACGCTTCGCTGAGGCGCGATTGAGAACTGAACCCGCATTCAAAAGCGATCTCCGCCAATGGATGTTGCGTCGTCTGTATGCGCATCAATGCAAACGACAGGCGCACATCACGCAGCATTTCGGTGAAACCGGTGCCTTCTTTGCTGAGCGTCCGCCGCAATGTAGCTTCGCTCATACCAAGCTCTCGGGCTGCTTGCGGTGCTTTCCAACTGCGCTCCAGATCACCCTCGAAGAGCATCCGCAATCGATCCTTCAGTCCTTCACAACAGTGAATACGGTGCGCGGCACCCTGAAGCTGTAGCCACATGAGCAATTCCTGCGTTCGATAGGATAAGATGCCATCACAGAGTTCGGGATCATCCAGGCTTGCGACAACGCGCGAGAAAGCGTCGTTGAAGCCGTTCGGCATGATCCCTTTTCTGACTTCGCGCGCAGTGCTTGGGTTTGGATGCAGTTGCAGGAAATCAGAGATAACACTGTCGTCAATCACCAAGCCTTCCGAGAAGTAGAGGCCAGTATCACCGATGATATTCCCGATCGTCAGATTTTCACCACGGCGCAGATAGACAAACTCGCCTTGCTCAACCGTTGTCTCAGCACCCGCAAAGGTCCGCACCGTTTTACGCCCGGAGCGGATACGTAGAATGCAGGTTTTGGAGATGTGGAGTTGATGAAAATCGGCGCTGCAGCGTTGGCGGAATTCGACATATCCCACAAGCCGGTTCGTCGTATGTGTCTCGGGCAGATGTGAACCGTCCATTCGGCTATCTCCTTGCAGCGCACTCTGTCTTTTATTCGTACACTGATATTTCGACCAGGTTTTGATCTGGATCTCGCAGATACACGGATTTGATGGGTCCGGTTGCGCCTGTGCGCGGAACGATACCTTCTTCAATCTCGACGCCACAATTTTCGAGATGCGCAACAACTTCAGCGATCGGGACAGCCGAGATCAGGCAAAAATCGCCACTACCCGGTGTCGGTGTCAGGGATTTGGGCTCAAATTCGTTGCCATGTTGGTGAAGGTTGATCTTCTGCGCCCCAAACGAAAGCGCCTTACGTCCTCCCGCAAATTCCGTCACCTCCATTCCCAGAACCTTTGAATAGAAGTCACAGGTCGCATCGATCGAGGCGACTGTTAGGACGAAATGATCCACGCGATCAATTTGCATTGCTTGGTCTCCTTACTTTTGCAGACAAAATAGGTGTTTGCCCTCGACCAAAACCATTGATTAATGACGACAGACCCCATCTCGATCCCAGATGCCGGGACTAAGAGGCCTCGGGGAACTCACTGGTCAGGTGGACCATCAGCGATTTGATAGGCCGCGACAGTGCTTCAGCATCCCGCACAGCCACCTTCAACGTGCGTTCAGCCCAGCTATCCGCCACAGGAGCCATTCGCAGGTTAGAGGCTGTCAGGTACGGCTCGACAGCTCCAAGCGGCAATATCGCGATGCCTAGACCCGCTTCGACCATGCGCCGCACACCATCAAAGCTGAGGACTTCAACCCGTGTTCTCAGCTCCAACTCTTGCTCTGCGGCGCGCTTCTCGATGAAGGCCTGCAGAGAGCTGCCCTTCTGAAGGCCGACAAGATCATGTGTTGAGAATTCGTTGAACGAAACTGGCCCATCTGTCCCAAGCGGATGACCTTTAGGTGTCAGGACAACAAGTGTATCTCTGCGATAGGTGAATACGTCGAGATCCGGGTTTGGGATCATGCCGGAGAAAATGCCGACATCTGCAATACCATCGCGAACGGCCATTACAATTTCATCTGACGTTTGCTCGGTGAGATCGATCCGCATGTCGGGATGATCCGCTACAAACAACGCCAGATCCTCGGGCAAAAACTGTGTAATCGCAGACGTATTGGCCGCGATCCGCACAGTTCCACGCAAGCCTTGCGCAAAGTCGCTCATATGATCGTCGATACGGTCTAACAGACGTTGCAGGTCTTTGGCATGGCGAAACATTTCTTCGCCTGCTGGTGTCAGAGACACACCTTTTTGCTGTCTGTAAAAAAGAGCCGTGCCAACCTGGGCTTCAAAGTCGGATATCCGCTTGCTGATGGCGGACGCAGCGATGTTCTCTGTTGCGGCGGCCTGCGCGATGCTCTTCGACGTAGCTACAGCCAGGAAGAGTTCGAGGGTTACGAGGTCAAATCTTTTCCGCATGGCTCAAGTACTCACTTATCTCAATGAGATTGCCGTCCGGATCGTACAAATACAGCGAAAGGATTGTGCCTTGAGCGCCGACGCGCTCCACCGGTCCTTCTTCTATGCGGAGACCTATCTCTTTTAAGCGGGATTCTACATCAGAAAGGCCTTGCTCGACCAGCAAACAAATATTTGCAGACCAAGACCTTCTGGCATTCTTGGGCGGCCCATAGTGCCGATTGTTGGGCTGAAGGTTGAGCTTGCAGCGCCCGAACGTCGCTTCGACACGGCCATCATCCAACCGGTTGATCGCCATGCAAAGCCCGCCGCCATAAAAGGCGACGGACTTTTCGATGTCGGCGCAAGTGATCACTGCGTGATCCAATGCTGCCCAAGCGATATGATGTGGCATTCCCATCAGAACAGGCTTGGCAGGATCAAGACGATCTGCGGGAAGAACAGCACCAGCAGGATAGTCGCAAGGATCGGGATCAGGAACGGCAGGACCGATAGAACGACCTTTTCAAACCGCATTCCCGTGATCGGAACAAGAATATAGAGGACCGTTCCGAATGGCGGCGTTATCACCCCAACCGATAGTGTGATCACCATAAACACGCCAAAGAACAGCGGGTCCACTCCTGATGCGGCGACGGCCGGAACCAGAATAGGCGTCAGGATCAACACACTCTCGATCACAGACATGAAGCAGCCGACCAAGACGAAGAACACCATCAGGATCAGCAGAAGGATCGTCGTGTGCAGATCCATAGCGACCAGACCGGCAGCCAAAGCTTGCGGCACCTGCAGGCGCACCAGCAGCCAACCATAGAACCCTGAGATCGCGATAATCAGCAGAATGACGGCACTGAACTCCATGCTTTGCACAAAGACCTGGAACAGCTCTTTGAGCTTTACATCGCGGTAGACAAACACGCCGAGCGCGATCGCGTAGGCACAGGCTACGGCACCCGCTTCGGTGGGTGAAAAAATGCCACTCCATATGCCCCCTACGATGATCAACGGCGTCAGCATCGGAAGCACGGCCCGGTGGCCGGTTTCAAACACCTCGCGCGCTGTTGGCAGCGGGCGCGTCGGCATGTCGATTTTGTACGACATGATGAACGTCGTCGCCATCAACAACACTGCCATCAGTACACCAGGTACAAAGCCAGCAAGAAACAGATCCCCGACGCTCACATCTGCCTGCCAGCCATAGACAAGCATGGCAACGCTTGGCGGAATGATCGGCCCAATCACGCTGGATGCCGCTGTGATGCCAGTGCTGTATTTCAGGTCATATCCCTTTTCCCGCATGGCCCGGATTTCCAACGCGCCAAGGCCGGCCGCGTCGGCGGACGCTGTGCCAGACATGCCGGCGAAAATCATTGAAGCCACCACGTTCACGTGCCCCAGCCCCCCACGGACAAACCCGACCATGACATTGGCAAAATCGAAGATCCGTGTCGTGGCGCTGCCTCGGTTGAGCAGGTTTGCTGCGAGGATGAAGAGCGGGATTGCCAACAGTGGGAAACTGTTGAGCGTCTGCGTAATCTTCAGAGACATCAGCTCCACCGGTAAGCCACCGGACGCGGATGTCATCGCCAAGGCGAGAAGACAGGTTGCCCCAAGTGCAACAAAGACCGGCAGACCCAACGCCATGAAAAAGATCAGGCCACCAACAAATGGTAAGAAGATTTCCATGATCTCTACCCTTCCTGTTTTGGCTTGTCGAAAAACTCACTGACAAGACGGAGAAGGGATGCAAAGACCATGCCTGCGAAGGCGAGCAGCAGTCCCCCATAGTAAATCGAAAAACTCATTGAGAGAGCCGTTGTGCGGTTGTTGGCGCTCCGCTGCATCATCTCGGCAGCTCCCCAAGCGGCAAGCACTAGGAATACAATCGACAGGGTTTGCAGAAGGAGCGCGTAGCGCGAATGCCAGACGCCTTTGATGGCCATAGGCACCAGCTCCACGGCGATATGGGCCCCGCGAGACCACGCACCGATCGAGGCGAAGGCCACGGCGTAGATCGTGATCAGCGTGGCGATTTCTTCTAGCCACGGAACGGGAAAGCGAATGACATCGCGCGACAGGATCGACAGGACCAGCAATCCAACAAGCCCCATCAGCATGATGCCCGAGAACAGGTCTGTAACCCGCACCAGTGTCTTTTCAACATGCCCCACGTTGCGTGTCGGGATCGCCGCAGCGTCCATGTTTTCTTCTTCAAGCTGCATGTGGTTTCCCCCTGCGCTTATAAAAAAACGCCCGCCATAAAGACGGGCGTCCAGTTTCAGGGAGGTTACGAATTTGCTGCGATCGCGTTCCGAACGTCTTCGATCACACCGTCAGCCAGCGATGACATTGCATTGTCGATAGCGGGCTGTGCCTTGGCTTTGAAGGCCGCCACATCAGGCTCAACCACGGTCATGCCTTTTTTCTTGAGCTCTTCGAGATAGAACACATCCTTCTGTGCTTCGACAGCAGTGCCTTCAGTACGCGCAATCTCGACGGCTGCACGGACAACTGCCTGGTCTTCATCGGATAGGCCCGAGAACCAGGAGTTCGATGCCACCCAATGCCATGGGAAGTGCACGTGGCCGGTCATGATGAGATGCGATTGCACCTCATAGAGCTTGCGCGAGAACGGCGAGACGAGAGAATTTTCATGGCCATCGACCTGACCGGTCTGCATTGCAAGGTAGATCTCCGTAGCGGGCACAACGACAGTTTGCGCGCCCAGACCGCTCCACACATCGACCCAGACAGGAATGCTCGGCAGACGCAGCCGGAACCCGTCGAGGTCTTCTGGTGTCGTAATGGCCTTGTTCGAGGTCATATGGCGCGGTGCGCGCATCTGAGCACCCATCTCTACGATACCACCCTGATCGATGCCGCGCTGCTGTAAAGCCTTACCAGAGTCACTGGCCATAAAGGCTTCGACAGCCGCGCCATTCGGGAACAGGAACGGGACCGAGATCGGATCGTAGTCAGGTGCATACTGAGCGCGCCAGTTGCCACCTGTCAGGGAGATCTGGGTCTCACCGATGTTCAGCAGTTCCAGGACGGCGTTTTCGCCGCCCAGCTGACCACTCAGGAATGGAACAACCTCAAACCGGCCCGGAGCCAGTTCCTCAAGCGCAGCCTTGAAGCGCGTAATACCGGCTTCTTCCGAGCCGCCCGGCTTCATGGTCGTATTGACCTGTATTGTGATTTTGTTTTGAGCAAGGGCGGGTGTTGCCAGTGCGGCCGTTGCCGCTGCAAGAGTCTTGATCGCTGTGCGTCGTGTGAAGTTCATGGTTTCCTCCCGAGAATTCTATGGTCCCAGAAGGATCAGGCGAAACCTGTTATCTGCCCAGAATTGGTTCGATAACGGAGCCATCGCGTTTCGCGATGAACATAAGCTTTGTTTCATCCTCTTTGCTAAGGAGCCTTTGGGGGTCTTTCGCTTCTGGATTGGTTAAGCACATCTAGAACCATTAGAACCGGCGACTGACGGAGCTCTTCAAGAGCTTTGTGCTTGCCGCGCTTCGAGAATTTGTTGCGCGCGGGCAAGCACCGGTTTGTCAACCATCTGGCCACGAAACTGGAAGCTGCTTTTTTCGGTTTTAGAGGCTTGGAGAACAGCATTCGCCCATTCGAAGTCACTGGAACTCGGGGAAAATGCAGTACGAACAATTTCTGTTTGGCGCGGATGAATACACATCATGCCACCCATTCCAGACGCTCTCGCATGCTCCGCCGCACGTTGAAGCCCAATTTCGTCGTTCAAGTTTGTGAAAACACCATCTACCGGCGGAGGAAGGTTGCCCAGCCGAGAATTTGACACAAGCATGAAGCGCGCTGTGTCGAGTGTGGATTGGCTGGCAGCATGGGAAATATCCACCCCCAGATCCATGGATAAATCAATTGCACCAAGCAGAAGACGCCCAAGATTCTGCAAAGTCACGATTTCCCTTAGATCGACGAGGCCATGCACGGTTTCGATGAGTGGCCAGACAGGCGTTCCTGACCTTCGTACCAATTCCGAACAGCTCTTTGCATCGGCTTTGGGAAGTATTACGCCTGCCAGGTTTTTGTGACTTGCCAGTGAAAGATCTTCATCGTGGAACTCGCTGTCAATGCCATTGATCCGGATCAGTATGTCTTGGCCGACTATTTTGTCCAGAAAGCTTCGCGCATGATATCGTGCTTTCACTTTGGTCTCGGGTGACACCGCATCCTCAAGGTCAATAATAATGGCATGTGCACCTGCGGCTGCCGCTTTGGCAAAACGCTCTGGCCGGTCCCCGGGAACGAAGAGAAAGCTGTGGGCTGACTTTAGATTAGGCATCAGATCACCCTTTCATTTTGCAATCTTGAGATTTCACTGCCTGAGTAGCCAAGCTCTGCAAGGAGATCAGTGGAATGTTCACCTAGCGCAGGCACGGCATCCATACGAGGCTCTGATCCAATTCCACCCGGCGGAAGCAGCGCATGAATTGACCCTTTTGGTGTTTGCACCTCACGCCAACGATTGCGGGCTTCAAATTGCACATGATGCCAGACGTCGGACATGTCATTCATATTCGCATTGGCGATACCGGCCCGGTCCAGCCGCTCGATCACCGTTTCGGTTGTCAGATCATCGAAACTGGTTGTGATGATCTGGGTAAGTGCGATCTTGTTCTCAGCGCGCAGGCTGTTCGATGAAAATCGCGAGTCTGCTGCAAGCCCAGGTGCTTCAAGCACCAGTTCACAGAAGGCTTTCCATTCGCGTTCATTTTGAAGGCCCAGAATGACCGTGCGCCCGTCCCCGACAGAAAAGGGGCCATAAGGGAAAATAGTGGCATGGCTGGCCCCGGCACGCGCAGGAGGTTCAGCCCCCTCATAGGCGTAGTAGAGCGGATAGCTCATCCATTCGGTCATTGCATCCAGCATGGACAGATCGATCTCGCAGCCCTGGCCGGCTTTTTCACGTTGCATGAGCGCTGTCAGGATGTTCGTATAAGCGTACATTCCGGCCGCAATATCCGCGATTGAGATCCCGGCTTTGCTTGGATCATCCGGCGTTCCGGTGGTGCTCATAAAACCGGCTTCCGACTGGATCAGAAGATCGTAGGCCTTGCGGTTTTCGTCCGGCCCACCTTTGCCGTATCCAGAGATATTGCAGACGATGACAACGGGGTTAACCTTGGACAGCTCTTCATATCCAAGACCAAGCCGCGCCGCTGCACCTGGGGCGAGGTTTTGAACAACAACATCCGCTTTCGCGACCAGCTTTTGCAGAATCTCGGCCCCGTCAGGGTGTTTGACATCCAGCGTCAGGCTTTCTTTGGACCGGTTTGTCCAGACGAAATGCGAAGCCATCCCGTTCACGCGCGTGTCGTAGCTGCGCGCGAAATCTCCAACGCCAGGTCGCTCAACCTTGATCACGCGCGCGCCCAAGTCGGCAAGCTGGCGGGTCGCAAAAGGTGCGGCAATCGCATGTTCAAGACTGACGACTGTAATTCCTTCAAGTGGGAGCATTAGAATGACCTCGGCAGGCCGAGGACATGCTCGGCGATGTAAGACAGAATGAGATTGGTGGAGATTGGAGCGACCTGATAAAGCCGGGTTTCGCGGAATTTTCGCTCCACGTCGTATTCGTTGGCAAAACCGAACCCGCCATGAAATTGAAGGCAGGCATTGGCCGCTTCCCAGCTGGCCTTCGCTGCCAGATATTTGGCCATGTTGGCTTCAGCCCCACAGGGCTGGCCCGTGTCAAAGAGCTGGCAGGCTTGGAACCGCATAAGATTGGCGGCTTCCAGCTCGATCTTGGCTTCGGCAATCGGGAACTGAACACCCTGGTTCTGACCGATGGGCCTGCCAAAAACCTCGCGCTCTTTGACATAGGCGCTCACCTTTTCGACGAACCAATAGCCGTCTCCGATACACTCAGACGCGATCAGTGTGCGTTCTGCATTGAGCCCGTCCAATATATAGCGGAAGCCCATGCCCTCTTCTCCGATCAGGTTCTCAGCGGGGATTTCCAGATCGTCAAAGAAGAGCTCATTGGTCTCGTGATTGACCATGTTCGGGATGGGGTTCACATCCATCCCACTACCCATGGCATCTTTGAGATCGACCATGAAGATCGACATGCCGAGCGACTTCTTTTTGACCTGATCTATCGGGGTGGTGCGGGCCAGCAGGATCATCAGATCGGAATGTTGAACGCGACTGATCCAGACCTTTTGGCCGTTTACAACATAGCGGTCCCCCTTCTTAACCGCGGTCGTCTTGATCTTGGTGGTATCAGTCCCGGTTGTGGGTTCTGTCACCCCCATAGATTGCAGTCGCAATTCGCCACTGGCGATCCGGGGCAGATATCGCTGCTTTTGCGCGTCCGAGCCGTGACGCAGCAAGGTACCCATATTGTACATCTGGCCGTGACAAGCGCCGGAGTTGCCTCCTGACCTGTTGATCTCTTCCATGATGACGCTCGCCTCGGTGAGGCCAAGACCCGAGCCGCCATATTCTTCCGGGATCATCGCGGCTAGCCAACCAGCCTCCGTCAGGGCCTTTACAAAAGCTTCCGGATAGCCACGTTGTTCGTCGATTTCCCGGTGATATTCAGGTGGGAACGTCGCGCAAAGTGCCTGAACGGCTTCCCGGATTTCTATGTGGTCGAATTCCATACCACACCTCACGCAATCATTGCTTTGGCGTTCATGGCAAGCGCGCCATCCTGCCGACGCGCCCAGAGACGGAAGGTCTTTCCATCCTCTTCCGCAGCGCCATGAACCGAGAAGGTTTCATAGTCGAAGATTGTTGAGATCGCCCGGAATTCAAAACTCTTCACGGTCGCATCTGGTTTTTCGCGGCGCAGCAGATCGAGCAGGAGTGTGGCGAGCAGAGGGCCATGCACAACCAGCCCATTGTATCCTTCCGAGTTCACGCAGAACGGCTGATCGTAGTGAATCCGGTGCCCGTTAAAGGTCAGCGCAGAATAGCGGAACAGAAGAACCGGGTCGGGATCGATGTCACGACTAAACTCCCAGATGTCGGGGGCTTGAGGTGGCACGGGCGCAGGCGCGTCCGCGCTCGGCTCTTCGCGATAGACGATGTCATGCTCTTCGTCGACGCCAAGCGTGCCGCCGTCAAAAACCTGGTGGCCAACAGTTACGAAGACCAATTGACCGGACCGCCCGGTTTTCGCCTTCACCGATTTGATTGTCGAAACTTTCTTTAGTTCTTGTCCAATTTGCATTGGAGCATGGAAATTCAGTCTACTACCTGCCCACATCCGACGCGGCAAAGGCACCGGGGGAAGGAAACCACCAAGGGCAGCATGACCATCATACCCGGCATCACACAGTTTGAAGACCGGCAGGAAATGCAACCAGTGCCAAAGTGGTGGCAGTGCGGTCTCGTTGCTGTAGACCGGGTCGTCACGATCGAGTGTCGCGGCCAACGCGTTCGCCGGGAATGGCGCGATACGCTCAATCCTTTGTTCCGTTTTCCCCACCCATTCCTGGAGTTGTTCCTGTTCCATGGCACCCTCGACAGTCAGCTTCAAAGACAGGGTTACACAGTTCTTGCCTTCAGAAAATTCGCATATAAATAATCCCGCGTTCGTGTTAGGTGAACGCCATGAACCTTGAACTCATCGATCTGAAGCTCTTTGTATGCATTGCCGAATGTGGAAATCTTACACATGGAGCCGAAAAAGCATTTCTGTCGCCACCGGCAGCCAGCGCCCGTATAAAATCGCTCGAACAGGAAACCGGGCAGCAATTGTTCTTACGAAGCAACAAAGGCGTCACGCTGACCGATGCAGGCAAGGTGTTCTTACGTCAGGCGCGTTTGGTTCTCCGTCAAGTCGACTTTCTGATCGAGGAAATGATCAACCCGGATTCCGGCCATATTCGAATCTCGGCAAACACCACTGCATTGACTGAGTTCTTACCAGAAACGCTGGCGCATTTTTTGTCAAGATGGCCGGGAGTTACGGTAGATTTACAGGAACGTCTGACACGTGACATTGTTCGCTCAGTTGCAGATGGCACATCCGATCTCGGAGTAATTTCCGGTGACCCAAAGACGGATGACCTCGACATCATTCCATTCTCAACTGATAGATTGATGCTCGCAACGTCAGCTCATCATCCATTGACCAAATCCGATGGCGTAATGTTCAAAGATACCTTGAGTTTTGAGCATATTTCGCTGCACGAGGGCAGTACACTCCTTGACTTTTTAAGGCGGCAATTTCGACGTAGTGGATATGAAAAGCACCTTCGCTTACAAGTCCGGAGCTTTGAAGCGATGTGTCGGCTTATCGAGGCCGGAGTTGGGATAGGTATCGTTCCGGAATCCGCAGCCAATCGCCACAGAAAAACGATGAACATCGCCTTGTTGAATCTGCAAGATGACTGGTCAATCCGTACCCGATCTGTCCTCGTTAGAGATCGGACCAACTTACCGCCCGCAGCACGCGCGCTCGTTGATATGTTGGTTGAGTCGAGTCCAGGTGGTGAGAGATTGATGATGGAAAACTCTGCTTCAAGCGCGAGCCCTTAGTTTTTCTGAGGAAATAGAAGGACTAACTCTTGGTCCGGTGGAAGCCCCTTATCGGGAAGATCAGGAAACTTGTGTGCCCCAAATTGGAACCTCTACATTCCAGTATGGTGGCTCGGGGCCACTATGGGGAGCATCAAGAACTGGTAGTGAATCCCCCAACAAGTTTCCGCAAACAATCCGGTCGCGGTTCTCTCCCGTAAAAGCCAGACTAGATATGTTCTTAAGCCTCTCGGCAGGCGAACTATCAAAGTGCGTCCGATCCATCGTGTGATCATCGAGTGCTGCTTCAACACTTTCTATCCAAGCGTTGTCGCGTTCCCCGACTACCAGGGTAGGAGCTGCTTCGGGATCAATGTGATAAAGTTCGCTCGATACAATACAGGCCGCGTAAAGTCCGCCAGCGCCGTCCAGTTCGATACCATCCACGAACGTGCCAGGCCCGAACTGGAGGAAGAGTTCCGGCTCACCATGCACACCCTTTTCATCAAGGCGCACGCGCGTGATCTTCTGACCAAAGGTTTCCGCGATGTAGAGCCACCCGTTTCCATAGTCGGGACGCAGTTCATTTGTGTAGTGCAGCCCTTGCAAGACAATCGAAAAGGAATTGTCGGAATTGATCAGTCCGACATAGCCGTTCTTCACATTACGCCGATAGGCCCGTGAGCGCGGCCGCAGCTTCGATGAGACCGTTACCCAGGTTTTGCCAAGTTCATCGACATAGACAAAGTTCGCCGGTGGAAGCGCGTCTTCCTTGGCAGCGATGGCATGTGGTCTCACACCATCCGTATCCAGCTCCAAGATCCCCCCTGCATCAGAGATGTTGGCAATGAGGAACGAGCCGTCTTGCCGCAGCGCAATCCCGTTTGGCACGATCGGCATTCCGCCAAACTCAGTGTCGTCTTGCAACAGGAACTGGCGACCATCTGGAAGAATCCGCATGACGCCAGCGCCTTTATGCGAGCAAAAAATATCGCCAGAACGGGTCGCAAGCACACATTCCGGACGGCTTAAACCTTTTCCGATATAGGATATGCTTGGTTCGTGGGTCATGCCGCGAGGTTCTTCGAAATACTCGCTTCGACTTCACGCCGCAAACGATAGGCGTCCGTGTTCGTATCTGCTTGCACGTCACTCCATTTTACCGGCTGACCTGCAGGAACATCTCTGATCAACGTGACATTGTGGGCAAGGCCGAGTGGGACGTAGCCCTCAGCAACAGAAATCGATGCTGGGCGAAGACCACCGGCCACGGTGTATCCACCCTCGCCATCAAGGATTTCGCCCTTCTTCAACTGGCGCTTCGAAACAGCCGCAACATCGGCGCGGAATTCATGCGCCGCCCCTGTAGGCTCCTTGCGAATACCCACTGATGCAACCGAGATCCCGAGCTCCAGCCCGATCAGGTGCCAGCGCTTGTAGTTGCACATGTAGCGTCCGCTGTCGTCGGTCACGACTTTGTACTCTTCAAAGCAGTTGCGCAGGTACTCGGTGTCCCCCTCAAAGCAGACCCAAACGCCTTTCCGAATGTCATGCGGAATCTGCTCGCCTGCAGGTGTGAGGCAAGAGATAACATCCACCATGCCCTTGTGATCCAGCACCCCGCCCTCTGAGCGCGGCCGCGCCAGATTTGGAATGTCATCGATCCCACCCGAAGGGAAGACCAGGCCATTTTCAGGGGCGTCCAACCCGCACACATTGGCGATGGCCGCACTTTCAATGGCTGGCTTCGAGCCGTCCAAAAACGCATTGAACATTTTGGGGTTCAGCCGCCCGCGTTCCGCTTGCTCCTTCGTTAAACCCCAATGATCCCACACGGTGTCAGGCGTCGATTGCCGGTAATGCGGCATCCATTTGTGGCCGCGACCAGCCGCAACGACGCTGAAACCGCAGCCCCGCGCCCAATCAACCAGGTCACTGGCAAGCGCAGGTTGATCTCCATATGCCATGCTGTAGATTAGGCCCGCTTCCCGAGCTTTGTTGGCCAGACCGGGCCCGACAAAAGCATCTGCTTCAACTGTTACATTGATGATGTGCTTGCCGTTCTCGAACGCCTTGAGGCAGTGCGTGACGGCTGCGATCGGGTTCCCTGTGCATTCAATGATGATTTCAATTTCCGGATGCGATGTCAGCGCTTCCCAATCATCGCCGACGAAGGTTGCGCCTGATGTTGCCGCATCATCCAGGCTGGATGCTGCGTAAGCCGCAGCATCCCAGCCAACGAGCTTCATATTGGATTTGGCAGCATCAGGACGCAGATCAACGACACCAACGATATGAATCCCCTTCAATCGAAGTGACTGTGCAAGAAACATCGTGCCAAACTTACCCGCACCGATCATTCCAACACGAACCGGCTGGCCACTCGCTGCGCGCTCCTGAAGTTTCGTAAAGAGGTTCATTCGGCGTTCTCCTTGGACCAGCCTTCTTGCGTGAGGAAATCAAAATCGCAGCCTTCGTCGGCCTGCAGAACCGCCCGGCTGTAAAGCCCGCGATACCCGCGATTTTGCAGCTCCGGGCGCTTGTGCTGTTCGAGACGGCGGGCGACCTCGGCGTCATCAACCAGCAGATCGATACGCTTGTCAGCGACCGAGAGACGTACACGATCTCCATTCTCGACAGCAGCCAATGGCCCGCCAACCGCGGACTCGGGTGACATATGAAGAACGATGGTTCCGAAAGCCGTGCCAGACATCCGCGCGTCTGAAATTCGCACGATATCTTTTATACCTTTCCGTGCCAGTTTCTTTGGGATCGGCAGATACCCGGCCTCCGGCATTCCCGCAGCCACTGGTCCCGCGTTCTTCAGAACCATGATGTCATCGGCCTCAATGTCGAGATCCGGGTCATCAACGCGCCTGGCGAGATCTTCGAGACTGTCGAACACAACGGCGCGGCCTTCGACCTCAAAAAGCTCTGGTGTCGCCGCAGCGCGTTTGAAAATGGCTCCCTGCGGGGCGATGTTCCCATAAAGGCTTATCAATCCGCCCTCATTTGAAACAGGATCTTCAAACGACCGGATCACCCGGCGATCAACCCAATCAGGTTCGTCGTCTAGACGCTCCGCCAGGGTTTGACCTGTTACATCCACCGTATCGAGGTGCAGTAGATGGCGGATCTCGCGCAAGACTGCTCCGACACCGCCAGCGGCATAGAAGTCTTCCATGTACCCTTCACCGACTGGCTTCAGATCAACCAGAACCGGCGTTTCGTCCGAGATTTCGTTGAGGCGTTCGGGTGAAATCCGGATGCCGAGACGACCCGCAACAGCTGTAAGGTGGACGATGGCATTGGTGGACCCGCTGACGGCCATCAGCACGCGGAAAGCGTTCTCTACCGACTTCTGGGTGATCACCTCACTTGGTTTTCGAGGGTTCTGGATCAGATCAACAGCCAGTTTACCGCATTCCTCAGCTGCAACCAGCCGGTCAGCGTGAACAGATGGAATAGCCGCTGTGCCAGGCAAGGACATCCCTAGCGTTTCGGCGATGCACGCCATGGTACTCGCTGTTCCCATGACAGCACAGGTGCCGGCCGTTGTCGCCAGCCGCCCTTCGATCTCCGCGATTTCTTCGCCTTCGACCTCACCAGCGCGGAACTTACCCCAGAAACGGCGGCAGTCAGTGCAGGCTCCCAGGCGTTCACCCTTGTGGCGACCGGTCATCATCGGGCCAATCACAAGTTGCACGGCCGGTATGTCGGCAGACGCCGCACCCATCAGCTGGGCCGGAACTGTCTTGTCGCAACCGCCGATCAAAACCACTGCGTCCATTGGCTGCGCACGAACCATCTCTTCAGTGTCCATTGACATGAGGTTCCGGTAGACCATGCTGGTTGGGTTCAGAAAGACCTCGCCGAGTGACACCGTTGGAAACGGCCGCGGCAAAGCCCCTGCAGCCAGCACACCGCGAGAGACAGCTTCGACCAGCTCAGGCATTGCTCTATGACAGTTGTTGAAGCCCGAAGGGGTCATCGCGATCCCGACAATCGGTTTGTCGAGCATTTCCCGCGACAGACCCATCGAGCGAGCAAAAGACCGACGTAGGTACGCGGCGAAATCCTTGTCGCCGTAGTTTGTCAGCCCGCCCTGAATACCTTTTCCTTCAGACATTCTGTTCCTCCTTCCGGCAATCGACACCAAGCAGTCGTTCGTAGACGAGCACCATCGCGCCCTTGTCTTTGTCCCCATGGCCCTCAAGAAGTGCCTGCTGATAGGTGGTTGTCGCAGCGGCCAACACAGGTGCCGGGATCTGATAACGGGCTGAGATTTCAGCACCGCTGATCAGATCCTTGTAGGCCGCTTGTAGCGGGTAGCCGGTGTCAAACTTGCCTTCGAGGACCTGGGGAATGAAATATTCCGACGCATAGCTGCGGCCGGTCCCTGAATTCACAACCTCGGCGGTGTTTTCCGGATCAAGGCCCAGCTTCTTTGCCATCGGCAGGATTTCGGCCAGAGCCGCCACGTTGATATCGAAGAGAAGCTGATTGATCAGCTTGGTGAGCTGGCCTGAGCCAACAGCGCCAGTGTGCAGGATGCGGTTCGACATTTTTGCCAGAGCTGGCCGCAGCGCCTCGACAATCTCACCGTCTCCTCCGATCATCATCGTCAACGTGCCCTCCTGGGCTCGCTTCCACATGCCAGAGACGGGCGCATCGAGAAAACGCAACCCGAGGGCTGAAAGACGCTCGCTAATACTGAGCGTCAGTCCGTATTCTATGGTTGAGGTATCGATGACAACCGTGTCGGCTGAAAGATGCTGTGCAATCCCATGTTCAGGGTCGAACAGTGACTTTTCCACGATCCCACCACTTGGCAAACAAGTGATCAGCACGTCCACTTCTGAGAAATCTGCAGCACTACCGGCCTTCTTGGCGCCGGCTTCAGCGGCGGCATTCATAGCGTCTTCGCTGAGATCAAAGACCATTACGTTGTTTGAGCTAGCAAGGTTCACCGCCATTGGCGCACCCATTTGACCCAAACCGACAAAACCAAATCGCATGTCGATCTCCTTCCCTTTGTTTTTGGAAGAAGTATCACCGCATGAGATTAAATCTGGCATTCTCTATCGAGAACGCCCCGCTCGGCATTCGCGTGGTTGGATTAGGTTGAGAGGGCGAAGGTGCCTTCGGCCCCATGCGGTCTAGACGTAGTTGCCCCAATTGTCGTTGCTCTCACCCACGAAACGTCCCATGAAGCTGGCAAGGCAATACATGCAGGCGAACTGACAAACAGTTTTACGGATTTCTGTTTGTCATGTGCTCTTGTACTTCTCAGCGATCCTGCCAAATCCCAAATAGGTCGTTGGCACTTTGTCAGTTAGCCAAACACCGTTGTCGGCGCGGAAAAACTCAAAACCGTCCTCGAACATGCGTTGTGCCTCGACACGCAGAACAACCGGCTTTCCGTGTCGTTGCCCGACGCGTTCAGCTGTATCGGGATCAAGCGAAAGGTGGACTTGCTTACGGCGTCCGGGGTTCAACCCCTCGGAAAATATCGCATCCAAATTTGCGCTGGCCGTGCCGTGATACAGCTCATCCGGTGGGCGTTGAGGTTCCAGGCCCAGATCCACATCAATTGAGTGTCCTTGGGCTGCCCTAATGCGCTGACCGTCATCAGACAGAGTGAAGCGTATCTTATCGTTGCTCTCGACAAGCTGAGTGAGTTCGTCGCGGCTTAGCTTGCGATTGGCTTTCTTCAGCTTCCGCAGCAAATCATCAACACGAACCCACCCGTGCTTGTCCAGCTGAAGACCGATCTCTTCAGGTTTGTGCCGAAGCACCAGACTCAGGAATTTACTTTCTCTGCTCATCTCAAAACCTTCACAACTCCGGCCAGGCAATTTCATCATGCGAGAGCGGCAGGCGATTGGCCAGCTCTTCCATGCCGAAGAGCACATCACTCCGCCTGAATATGCGTCCACCACACTCTTCCGGCAATTGGATAAAAGGAACCCGCTCCTCTATGAGCTGGTCGCCGACTTTCCGGGTGCTGCCCCCCAGAAACTCAGCATAGTGCTTTGCAGGAACATAGCGCTCAACAAACTGATCGACGACGTCATAGGGCACGACCTGCACCGACTTCCGGGACACTGGATGACGCGCCCGAACCAGTTTCAAATGGCCTGTGTCCACCAGATGACGGAGGGCGGATGCGTTGACACCAAGAAAAGACGCGAGCGTGGAACGAAGATATCCATCCGGTCTGATCAGGCACAACGCCTCAGCGACTTCCGCCGGATCCAGGAGCACCGACAGATATCCATCTTGTTCGACATTCCTGACAACAGTCTTCAGCTCGCCGCTCTGGATCAGTCGCACCACATCAACCGCGCCAGCAACGGCTTTGCGACAAACGGATTGAATACCGACCAGCCCATCCGCTTTTGCAACCGTTGTGTGTGGGGCGATACTGGCGAGAAACGCATCGAGTTGCCCTTCATCGTAGTATGGTCGCCCGACAGGGGAGCCCGCGATGGTTCTGATGATCCCACCTGCAACCAGAGCACCAAACCGCGCCCTCGGTGCATTGATCTTTTTCTGAGCCGCCACCTGACAGATCGCCCCGGCAAAACTTTTGACCAGTGGTGCCAATGCCTGTGCATCGAGGACAACACCTTTCGCAGAGCTGCCTGCCTGAGGGTCCGGTCGTAGAAACCCGTTTGCACCAAGCAATTCGACTGTCTGACGACGCCCCAACCCCAGATCCCGCCGCAAGGTTTCAACACTGTGGACACGACGGGCTGCACAGGGTTTGCCAAGCACCAGCTCGCCTTTTCCAATAGGATAAGTTTCGACGAAGAACTTTCTGACAAGATCTCGCAACGGCTCGTATTGCTCTGCATGAGACTGCTCAAGCCAGCTGAACAGGCAGCCGAAGTTTCTACGCGAAAGTGATATGGGAGAACCGGCCTCACGATGCAATCGCCGCAGCAGGTGAAACACCCCTTTCTCGCCTTCGGACAGGAGTTCAAAACCCTGCGCACCTGCACGACGCTTTTCCGCGTCGGATAAATGCTTCAGCTTTGCATCGATACCGAACAGATCGACAACACCGAAGATCTCAGCGCCAAGTGCAACCGAACCGAACCCGATATAATCGAGGCATGCGCCCTGTTGTTCACCCGCCAACCGGCGGGTGAGATATTCTTCCAGACCGGTTGAGACCTGCGATACCCCCAACTCTCTTAACTGATCTGCCCCCAGATTGAGATCGCGGATTCGCCCGGCAAAATCATGGGGACCACGGCTGTGCGAATAGCTTTCGTCGTCATACAGCCCGACCTGATGGCGGTGGCATGTTCGGATTGAAGGCACATGCCAGGCGCATCGCTGTGCCGCACCACCGGCGGTGTCTGTAGTAACATCATCCGCAACACATTCCGGACAGAACCGCAGACGCCTGCGCGTGATCCAGCGTTTCTCAACAAGCTGCCCCGCCAGCCGGTACTGTCCGGTCGACACTTTGCAAACAACACCACGCATCAGTTGAGCAAGTTCCACTCCGCCGAGCCGGGCAAGGATCGAAAGGGCCCGTTCATCGCCGTCAGCGATGGCCTGAAGCGTAAAGCCCTGATCGGTGCAGAACTCCGAGGCAAAGGAAAGTCCATTGGCCCAGGCAAGCCGGGATGCGAAGGATGCCGGGGTCTCCCCCGGCATCAAAGGTACGAGGATCGGCAATACCTGCATTATGCAGCCCCTCTCTCGATTGCTGGCGCTATCTCCAGCTCCGCTCCGTTGAGAAGTTGACCCGTCTTAATGGAGCGGAAATTCTCAGCAATGAATGGGTTCAATGCATCAACACAGCGCTTCTGTTTCCGATAGGCCCCCGCGAAGTGACTTTGTTCAAGGGTTTGGTTCCCATTGCGCAATGCCAATTTGATAGCCGATATGATCAGCCCAATTTTCGACCCGAACTCGTAGCGGGCCGCATGCAGCAGTCGTCGCGCAAATGCCGATTTCTCAAGCGTTTTGCCGCGCGACAGTTTTGCCGCATCGAGATAGGCACCCAGCACTCCCATCACCTCATGCCCATGGGCGGCATAGCTCATGGGTGCAAAATGCACGGGCTCAAACCGCCGGCTGAGCTGTTCATCCCGGTTGATCAGCTCCAGGAGTTCACAGGTGCCACTGAGGATCAGGCTGACCGGCCATTCCGCGTACTCCAGACAGGATTTCCAGACCAGCATCACCTGATCAAATTCAGATTTCGACTTGGTCCTCAGGATATGCTGCGCTTCGTCAAAATGCAGAAAAAGCGTCTTATGGGAGCGGGCATAACGCATCACCTGCCGCCAGATCGAATGGCCTGTCCGCGATCCCTTGCTCTCATATCCATATGCCTCGATGGTATCGCGACCGACACCTTTGATCGTGGCTTCTGACGCCAAGCGAACTGTCAAAGCCTGATTAAATGGTTTCCCATAAGCCAGATGAGGGTGTTTCAGCAGGAGGTGTTCGATGCCAAAACTCTTACCGGCGCCGGCATTGCCAATGACAACAATGCCGCGCTGCGCTGTCACCCTGCCAGCAGCTGTATGCGCTTTGCGTCGGTAGAGAATGTCATCGATCTGATCCCGGAGTTCCAGGTAAGGATCATGGGCGATAAAGCGGTGTTCAAGGTCAGCCACGATGTGGCTGACCTCCTCACGGGACATATGTGTCATTGCCCGTCCTCCATACGCCAGCGCGGGCTTGAGATCGGCATGGTCTTCTCCGCGTCATCCTCCTTAGGAGTGATCTCCGGCAGCTGTGGTAGCGCCACCTCCGCCCTGGCGATCACACCATCAAGGAGACCTCTTTTTTTCCTAGAAACCGTGGGGGTGATGCCCGCCACGACATCCAGTCCAAGCCAGAGATGCTTCCGATTGCGCTCAACATCGGCTTTCGTCGGCGCAAGCGCTGAAAGGCCGAGCCGTTGAGAGGCTGCGCGATCTTCTTCAGAAAAATCCGCGAAGGCCTGATCAATGATATCCTGCGTGAGTTCTGCTTCCGCCTCAAAACGGCGGCGCAGATTGGTACAAGCCTCGGTCCAGAGATCAAGCGACAGACCATCAAACCCTTTTGCCAGAGGGCGGGCAACAACCCAGACACCATCGAGATTGACCTCAATCATACCGAGGTCCTGATGATCCACCCGGATCTCAACCTCGAGATCAGGACTGGCCAGGAAATGGTGCCGGACCAACTCGCTGGTGTAGAAGATGCCCGCGAACCGGACCCCGCGCCCGGAAATACTCCGGGTATACTTCCGACCGAATGCGCCAAGGCGCTCAATCCGGCTCGGAGGGCGGGGCTTGCCAACGGTCGAACACAATTCCCGCCAGCAATTCAGCGGTGTCTGCCCGCCGATGCCCCCGTGCGGCTTGTTATTGTAGACATCGACAACAAAGCGGACCAGAATCCGAGTCAACTCGTCATCGGCAAGCGCAGCATAGTCCTCAGGCACAAAGTCACCTTTTTCAACGATGTTTGAATAGGTGCGTGCACTCAGACACTCCATCAGCTCCACGCCGAAGGTCCTGAAACAGCGCTCAATATGTCCACGGAGCTTGGGAACACCTGCAGGCGGAAACATGACCGTTCCCCGCAGATCCGTCACGGCGCCCCGGAAATCAAAGTTCGCAAAGGCCGCCCCCTGATCCGAGGCAACAGTTTCAAAACCGGTGCCTGGCCATTCCGGAAGCGCACAGCCGAAAAGACGGGCAAGATCCGCTTTATCCCGCGTTGCCAGGTCCAGTGCTGCAATCGCATCTTCTGTGTTCGGCGTCGCGCAAACCTTCACCGAGAGGATCAGTCGCGTTCGGACATCAATCACGACATAGATCCATCGTCGCCCTTTCGGCAATGCTTTGATCTGCTCCTCTGTCAGATGACCAAAGACGCCGGCTTCAGCAAAGAAGGTAATCAGATCAACCTTCCACTCATCGATTTCCAGCCGCTCTCCGGGACGCAAGACGTTCAGACCCTCACCGATGATTGCAAAGTGCCTGTTGGCCGCTTCCAGCCCCTGGCGCTGGCACATCACATGATAGGGCTCAAGGCGACATATCTCCCTGTAGATTGTACTTTCTGCGGGAATGGCCAAAGGCGGCAGGCCGCGATCGACTCGATACGCATTCGCCAGTCGGAAGGCCCGTTTGGTCTGGCGAATGACACTCTTTTTCGACGGCCGTTTGAAGCTTGCATATCGATCCGCACATTTGCGAAGCAGGGCCGCACTCTCCGGACCAAATTTGACCTTCGTCCGCCCCGCCAGATAGCGTTTATCAATGAGCGTGAGAATAGAGCGGTTTCCGGCTTGATAGGCACGCACCCAACGCAGAAGGCTCGAGGAGCCTGGCGGGGCAATCTCGTTGCTTGACCGCTTCTTTCCTCCATATTTGCGCTTCCCGGTATCCTTATCAGGCTGTGGAATCTGCACCGTGATTTCCTGCGCCACACTCCGAATCCAGATCTCCACATCTTTCCAGTAGCGGCCGATCTCTCCGCGTGCTTCAGCATCCAGAAAAAGATCGCACCAGGCTTGACGGAAGAAGACCGTTGAGCGCTGTTTTGCAGGCAGATGGGTGACGATCTGATCCGCGAACTGCACACGTTTCCGGGCGGCCTCTTCACTGTGATAGCCATCATGAATGGTAATGTGACCGGTTTTGAGGCCCTCGTTGATCTCATCATAGGTCAGTTCATCAAAGGCGATCTCGCCTCCGACCTCACGGCTGACGGTCACACCTAAAGGACCCTGATCTACCAGGAGAGATGGCACACCTCCCTGCTGGATCTGTGAATAGGGCTCAAGACGAATGATATCAGTCATACCACGCCTCCCTCGACCAGCATGTCGAGATCAATAACCCCGTCTTGTATCGGGTGCAGGACACCGGCATAGATCGCTTTGAAGATTTCCGGCCAGGCCCTTCCGCCAATATCGGCCCTTACAATCAGCTCGCTGATCGTGACCGGCAGATCGATCTCAGCCGCAAGATCTGCAATTATTGCAGCCGCCTCAGGATCATCCCCACGCCTGTATGCAAACAACCGCCGTGCATTCAGCGCCTCCCACTGGTCGTAGTTTTCCTCAGTGATCAGTACCAGATTGTCCGCAAAGTCATCGGGCATCGCTGCCGCGACATAAGCCAGCTGCTCCTCAAGGTTCTGGGCCCGGGCGCGTTCTGCCGGTTTGATCTCGGCAGCATACTTGCTCCCATCAGCGAAGGTATAAAGTTGATCCACTCTTTTGCTACGCTTACGACCATCGGCATCGATGTATTCAATGGCAGGCGGCTGCTCGACCATGTCAGCCACAGGATACAGCGCTGACGTCGTGGTGAAGGCATCAAATTCACGAAGGCTGTCAAATACGACCTTCTGGCTTTCACCCCCATACGGGCGGAACCCACCTGTTTCGACATATGTACGCCAGCGCGAACGCTCAGACAGAATACACGTTGAACGGCTGTCCAGCGGGGCTTGGAAGATTTCTTTTTCCATGTGCTCTGATGTTGTGTGGGATCATTCCCTGACCAATATGATCAGAGTGAACCACACAATTTCCTCTTGTCGGATTGTGGAAAGCGGCCGAGCACGACCCATCGGGTCAAAAGACCCGGCCGCCAGACTTGACTTTTGAGGGGATTCGAGAGACCTTCCGCTTGTCGGGTACCAATCGACCTGAAGGCCCCTGAGAGTCCGCTCTCGGGGCTTTTCTATTTTCTAGATCATCGTTTCAAATCCCCCTTCTTTCCAGAGGCAGCCACTGGCCACAGGTCTTCGACACGAAATCCCGTGCGCTCGGCTACGGCTGCTTCGATCTCCGCCGATCGCCTGCGTCCGGCAAGCACATTCGACACCGCCGAACGACTATACCCGATGCTCTCTGCGAGCTCGGTGATTGTGGTCTGAGCCATCCCGAGATGCAGTTTCACAATCTGCTGGCGCATTTTGTTGGCATCCATGTTTCGCGGTCTTTGGCAGGAACTAACGTTTCCATTGATGTCGAAACGAACGTTCCAACATCCCCGATTCTAGGAGCATCTCCGTTGGACAATCAAGAGCTAAGAAGCCCTGATCGCATTGATAACGTTGAATTTTCTCAGTTAGTTTTGATTATTAACTTACGTTAGAGCCCCAAGAGTTAATTCTCAATTCTGCTAATAACTTAACGGGTGAAACGGACGTTTCCGGAGGAGGGAAATGTGCTGCGGGGGGCATCTTTTCGAAACGTTGTGAGCGTCAACGACCATCACAATGGACTGCCGCGCAGCGCTGCTTCCGAGACCACGAGACGTGCCGAGAAAGAGGAGTATGGTAGCAGCTGATTTACGCTTGGAAGCCGGTGTAGATATGTCGGCTCGGGGAAGGCGCGGCTTAATCCTTCAGCCGGAAGAGGTCCGCGACATCAAGATGCAGAGCGTCGGCTATTCTGATGACGGTTTTGAGACCGGGATTTCTCTCCCCGCGCTCAATTCCACCAATATATGTACGGTCCAGATCCACCGCATGGGCAAAGCTCTCCTGCGAGTAGCCTTGCGCCTTGCGGGCCGATCTCAGGTTGTTCCCGAAATCAACTGCTGTGAACCGATTTTTCATCCTCTCAAACGGCAAGAAAGATGTTTAATCGTCTACGGACTTATCGTATCTTTTTGGTGGGGAAGGTTTTATTGAGGATGTTCACATGTTCGATGCGTACCCTGACGGTAAGATCAAAGCCGACTCAGAACAGTTTGCGCAGATGAGCGGGATTGCCAGATCGCGCCTGGCTGAGGCCAACGGCATTCCCGGCGCGGGCCTCGGTTCAAAGCTCAGACGCCACCTCGCGCTTTCCAAACTGAATGCGCAGCTTTCATTCTATGGCTGGGCGATCCGCAAAGATGGAACTCTCTTTGAGGTACCGGTGCGTGGAGAGCCCGCGAAGTTACGCAAGGAAGACGGGTCAAAACCACTCCCGGGTAGCGTCGGAGAAATCAACGAACAAGCTAGAATTATGTATACCGAAACCGGGAAGTTGTTCGATCCGACAACCGGTCGCCGTTTGCCAAATTCCGAACGGCATCGCTTTGGTATCGCATAGACGTGCAAAAACCTGTGTGATGCGAGGGACGTGATATGGCCGATCTCGAACTTCCCGACATTCCAGACGTAGTTTTCGCTGAACTGCAGTCCTTGGCGCGCCGATCAGATTTGTCAGTGGAGGACTACGCCAAGGACGTCATTTGTGATGCGATCCGGCAGATTGGTGTTGTTGAACAGACCTATTATCGCTGGAAGAAGAAGTACGGCGGAATGGGTACGGATCAATTGAAGGAACTCAAGCGCCTTCAAAAAGAGAATGAGCGTCTTCGAAAGGCCGTCTCGGATCTTACCCTGGACAAACTGATCCTGACGGAGGCGTCCACGGGAAACTACTGAGCCCCGCCCGTCGCCGTGCCTGCATCAACCATGTGCGCCACAAACTGCGTGTCTCAGAACGCCGGGCGTGTCGCGTCCTGAAACAGCACCGATCCACACAGCGAAAGCTGCCGAAAGGTCGAGCTGACGAGAAGCGCCTGGTGGCGGACATGATAGAATTGACCCGCCAGTATGGCCGCTACGGTTATCGCCGGATCGCGGCTTTGCTGAGAGATGCGGGCTGGCAGGTGAATGACAAGCGTGTCGAAAGGCTTTGGCGTCGGGAGGGGCTGAAAGTGCCAATGAAACAACCAAAGAAGGGGCGGCTCTGGTTAAATGATGGATCGTGTGTTCGGCTGCGGCCGGAGCATCGAAACCATGTCTGGAGCTATGACTTCGTGCATTGTCGAACGGATGACGGAAAGGCATTCCGCACGCTCAACGTCATCGATGAGTACAGCCGGGAGTGCTTGGCGATCCGTG
>NZ_JAEDOU010000015.1:0-32293 GCF_017872515.1 Ruegeria sp. HKCCE3926
CACGGATCGCCAAGCACTCCCGGCTGTACTCATCGATGACGTTGAGCGTGCGGAAAGTATTCAGAGAGCAGTTTTGCGCGCCACAGAATGTCTTAAAACTGCCGGTTTATTGCTTGGAGAGCAGTCTCCAGTTGCCGGATAAACTCACTCGCCAATGCGGACGGGGGACGATGTGCTGGTCGCATGATTGAGACGTTTAGTATGACATGTGGATGGAATGCTCGAAAAACGACCGGCCTGGGTTCAGACCGCATGTTGACATATCCGGCTGCGGTAATTGGATCGCAGATACAGTAACAAAGCCCCTTTTCCACCAAAGTTAGAGCCGGGTTAAAAGTTCTAAGCTCGAACCGTTGGTCGAAACTGGCTTTTTGGCTGGCGAATGCCCTCTGAGTTGCGATCAGATTTGGATGCCCTTCTTGCAGCCCGGCCATCGGAAGGCCCGACAGATGGTGGGCTTCTACCTTGGCCAATTCAGTCAGTGGGTCATCTGCTGGGATTGCGCAAACGCATCTCATGTCGAAATCGACAGTATCAATCGCTGCTGTGGCTTTAGGTGTCTCACCCAGTCCAATGTCATATTGCTGAGAGGCTATCCATTCCTCGATAACGGGTGAGGCACGCATCATCAGTGACGCCTTTACGTCTGGTTTGTCCAGCAGAAACTCACCCAGTAGCTGCGGCATCAACAGGCTGCTGGCCGCCGGCATGCAGGCTATGTTCAGTCGCCCTTTCGTCAGCGCTCCGATTTCGCGCATTGTCCGGGTTGAAAGCGAAAGGCGATCCAGGATCGCTTCAGCCTCGGTGATGAAGTACTGGGCTTCCGGCGTAGGGGCCATTTTCCCGCGCTGCCGCCGGAATAGGGCGATGTCCAGTTCGGCTTCGAGATTTGCAATCAGTGCGCTGACGGCTGGCTGAGTCCGCCCGAGGATTCGGGCCGCTTCAGACACTGATCCTGTTCGCATGACTTCGCGGAAGGCCTGTAATTGGCGGAAGCTGAGATTCATTTGCCTTTGTTAATCCTTAACTTTTCATCGCCACATAAAGTAACTTTATTTAAAGATCAATTTAATCGTTTTGACTTAATAATCCGTACCCCTGATTTTTCCCATCATGAATGCGCTGCCTGTATTCGCCGTGATGGAGGGGGAAATGACACGTTTTTCAAGTGTCCTGCTGACGGTTCTGATTTGCCTTGTTGCTCTTGGGCAATTTGTGCAGGTGATCACGCGCTATGTGCTGGAGATCCCCGTCATGGGGCTGGAAGAAAGCCTGCTTTACCCAACGTTGTGGCTGTACATGCTGGGGGCGGTCAACGCGTCGCGCGAGAACACGCATATCCGCGCCAATGTGCTGGAGATCTTTCTGACCACAGAACGTCAGCATCAGGTTCTGGCGGTTATAGGTGAAGTCATCAGCCTGATCGTTGGCATCTGGTTGACCACCTGGGCCTGGGATTTCACCAAATATTCGATGCGGGTCTGGCGTGAGAGCCCGACATTGTATCTGCCGACTTTCTATGTCGATGTCGCTTTGTTTGTCGGGTTGGTTCTGATGATGATCTTCACCGCTTGGCATCTGCTTATGCACCTGCGCGCACTGTTTTCCCCCCTTGCCGAACCTGCCGTGGAAGGAGGTCTGAAATGATCGAGATTGCGCTTTTTGCTGTATTGATCCTGGTTATCCTGCTGACCTTGGGCGTACCGCTGCCCTATTGTTTCGGTGCGGGTCTGATGGTGATGTATTTCGCCGGAGACGTGGTCATGAAGGGAAATATGCTGTGGGGGTTCCAGCAGTTGGGCAACCCGGTGCTACTGGCCATTCCGCTGTTTGTTCTGGCCGGGACAATCATGTCCGTCTCAGGCATTGCTGCCAGCCTTCTGAATTTCGTCAATATATTCATCGGTCACCTGCGGGGCGGTCTGGGAGTGGTCGCTACAGTGTCCTGCGCCCTCATTGGAGCCATATCGGGTTCGGGCCTGACTGGCGTCGCAGCAATTGGCCCTTTGCTGATCCCCGAGATGGAGAAACAAGGCTATCCCCGCGAATACGCGACGGCGCTTATTGCCAACGCCTCGCTGTTGGGTCTGCTGATCCCGCCCTCGGTAACCATGATCGTCTATGGCTGGGTGACAGACACCTCAATTCTGGCCTGCTTCCTTGCTACATTGGGTCCCGGTCTGCTGATCATGGCCAGCTTTTCGGCGGTCAACATCCGCATGGCCCGCAAATTTCCCCTACAGCTGAATGAGCCGCCGAAAGGGAAGGCCTTTGTATCCGAGGCGACCTCGCTCGGTCTTAAGGCCACGCCCGCGTTGTTGATGCCGGTGATCATTCTGGGTGGTATCTATGGCGGTATCATGACACCGACCGAGGCTGCCGCCGTAGCTGTGATCTATGCGATCCCGGTAGGTTTCCTGATTTACAAGGGGCTGGACATCAAAACCTTTTTCGGTGCGGGCAAAGAGGCTGCGACCTCGGTCGGTGCGATCATGCTGATGATCCTGTTCTCGATGATCCTCAGCCAGATGTTTGTTCTGGAAAGCGTCCCTCAGGCCATCGTGCAGGCGATCTTTTCAGTGACCGAAAACAAAGCCCTGCTGCTGGTGTTGATCAACATCCTGTTGTTCCTCGTCGGAATGGTCGTGAATGATGTCACCGCCATAATCCTGATCGCGCCGCTGTTGCTGCCGCTGATGCAGGCCATCGGCGTCAGCCCGATCCAGTTTGCCGCGATCATGGGTGTGAATACCGCCATGGGCGGCGTGACCCCGCCCTATGCCTCGATCCTTTATCTGGGTGCACGCATCGGCCAGGTGCCGGTCACCAAGGTGATCCGCCCGGCCATGACCCTAATCCTGCTGGGATATCTGCCTGTCGTCTTCCTGACCAGTTTCTGGCCTGACCTGTCGATGTGGCTGCCTCGCTTCTTTGGCTACTAAGCCGACCACTTCATCATTCACGGAGGAGACTTATCCATGATGAACTTTCTGAAATCCACCTGCCTGGCTGCGGCCGTTGTCGCAACTGCAGGCATCGCTGCCGCCGACACGCTGAAGATCAGCCATATCCGACCTCAGGGCGCGACAATCGACAATGAACTGCGTGCTTTCGCTGAGGAGCTGAAGGCTGCCCCGGACGGCTCTCTGGAACTGAACCTGTTCCCGGCATCTGCTCTGGGGGACTACACGTCTGTGCAAGAGCGTATTTCGGTTGGTGCCATCGACATGGCCGTGCAGCCCGCCGCCACAGCGGTTGATCGCCGTATGCAGATCTCGGCTTTCCCCTATGTTGCGGCAAACTGGGACGAAGCGAAAAAGATCTATGGTCCCGGCGGCGCGATCCATTCGGCGATGAAGGATCTTTATGCGAAGCAGGACATCACCATGCTGGCCGCCTATCCGGTGTATTTCGGCGGCGTTGCCTTGAATACCGACGCGGTGAACCCAGGTGATCCGACGGCCGCCAAGGGGATCAAGGTCCGTGTACCCGGTATCAAGAGCTTCCAGCTGACTGCAGACGCTCTGGGCTATATCTCGTCGCCCATTCCGTTCTCGGAAGCGTTTACTGCCGTGCAGACCGGTGTTGTTGACGGTGTCGTCGGTTCGGGCGCTGAAGGCTATTATGCCTCGTTTCGTGATGTGACGACGTCGTATGTGCCAGTGAACACGCATTTTGAAGTTTGGTACATGATCATCAACTCGGGCACATTGGCCGATTTGAGTGATGAAGATCGGGCTGCTCTGGAATCCGCGGCGCTGGCGTTCGAAGCCAAGCGCTGGGAAACCGCTGAGGCCGATCAGGCCGCGTTCGAGCAAAAGCTGGCCGACAATGGCGCAACCATCGTCTCGCTGACGGACGAAGAGCTTGCTGCCACCGCTGCTCATGTACGTGCGCAGGTCTGGCCTCAGGTCCTGGAGGACGTGGGGCAGGATTGGGGTCAGTCCATCCTCGACAAAATCGGCGAATAACCGATCAGACCCTGCGGTCGGGCAAGGCGCGCCTCTCCCCGTGCCTTGCCCGGCCAGCCCACGGAGATCAGCTTATGTTCAGATCCTTGCAAGACAATGACCACGATCTGGTGACGCTGGTCGTTAATGGTCAGCCGTTCACCGCGCGCAAAGGTCAGTCTGTCTGGTCCGCGATGGCCGTGGCCGGTCAGATTGTGACCCGTAAGGCGGCCCTGTCGGGTGACGAGCGCAGTGCTTATTGCGCCATGGGCGTCTGTTTCGAATGCATGGTCGAAATTGATGGGCTTCCCAATCAGCAAGCCTGCCTGCGTCGGGTCGTGGACGGGATGAGCGTTATGACACAAGACATTACCGAAGACACCGAGGCAACTGATGAAAGCTTTTGATTGTGCGATCATTGGGGCTGGCCCGGCCGGAATGTCAGCCGCCATTGAATTGGCGCGGGCTGGAATTGATGTGGTTGTGCTGGACCGGGCTGAACGGGCAGGGGGGCAGATCTATCGCTCTGCGGCAGATAGTCCCTTGCCGGATGCAGCACCCCTGGGGCCGGAATATGCGGCAGGTGCTGATCTGATCACTCGCTTTGAACAATCCCGCGCGACACATCTTGCCGGTGCCGATGCATGGCATCTGGGGGATGATGGCCGTATTCTGTTCTCATATCAGGGCGAAACACGTGAGTTGCACTGCCGGGAAATGTTGTTGTGCCCCGGGGCAATGGAGCGGCCCATGCCGATCCCGGGCTGGACCTTGCCCGGTGTCATGACCGCTGGTGCAGCGCAAGTGATGCTGAAGTCGGACGCAGTTGTAGCAGACAGGGCTGTCTTTGCTGGATCGGGACCGCTGTTGTACTTGATTGTGGCACAGTATCTGCGCCTCGGCGTGTCTGTGGCCGCTCTGGTCGATACGACTCCGCGACAACATTACATTGATGCCGCGCTTCTTATGCCGCGCGCCCTACGGCAGGTCGGACAATTTCGCAAGGGCTTGTCTTTGTTGCGGGAAATCCACGTTTCGGGTGTTGCCACCTACCGACATGCCGAAAATCTGGAGGTGATCGGCGATGAAAAAGCCTCTGGGCTGCGATTTGTGTCATCGGGTCAGCGGCGTGAGATCTTGGCCGATACCGTATTCCTGCATCACGGCGTTCAGCCCAATCTGAACATGACCCGAGCAATGGGGTTGGATCATCATTGGAACAGCGAGCAGATGTGTTGGCAGGTCACTGTTGACGATTTTTGCCAGAGTTCGGTTGCGCATGTTTCGGTTGCTGGCGATGGGGCTGGGATTGCAGGTGCTGATGCCGCCTGCGCTGCTGGGCGTGTGGCTGCTCAGAACATTTTGGTTCACCTTGGCCGAATTTCCCAGACGGACAGGGATCAAAAAGCGCACGCTGATCTGAATTTCTTGTCCGCCCTGAAACCATTTCGCCGGTTCATCGACCGCCTGTACCGCCCAACCGAGGCGCTGAGATTGCCGCGCGATCCCGACACTCTGGTGTGTCGTTGCGAAGAACAGTCTTTGGGCGATTTGCGAGCGGGGTTCGAACAAGGTGCGCGGGACTCGAATGCGCTGAAATCCCTGACCCGATGTGGAATGGGGCCGTGCCAGGGAAGGCAATGTGGCCATGCCGTGACTGGCCTATTGGCAAAGTGGCGTGAGGAAAGCCCCGAAGCGGTTGGATATTACCGCCTGCGCAGCCCGCAACGCTTGTTGACCCTGGATGAGCTGGGCCGATACGACACGGTTCCGGCGGAGGCTGCGGAATGAAGGCGGATGTTCTGATTATCGGCGGGGGTATTCAGGGTTGTGCAACCGCGTACCATCTGGCCCGCAAGGGTGCCTCAGTTATTGTGGTCGAAAAGGATTACTCCGGTCGGCATGCTTCGGGCGTCAACGCGGGCGGAGTGCGGCTGCTGGGCCGGGATTTGGCTGAAGTCCCTTTGTCCAAAGCGTCTATGGAGATGTGGCAGACACTGGATGAAGAGCTGGGTCATGATACCGGATTTCGGCGCCAGACACTGGTGAATATCGCGGTGGATGAGGCAGATCTGGCGAGTGTGAAGGCCCGCGAGGTCAAGATGCATGACGCAGGATATACGCATGAACGGATCATCGATCAGGTTGAACTCAGGGAACGATTGCCTCATGTGAATCCCAATTGCGTTGGCGGCGTGATCTCGGAGCTGGACGGGTATGCGATCCCCTTCAAGGCAACATCTGCGTTTCGCCTGGCGGCGAAAAACTATGGCGCTCTGGTGATCGAAGGCGAAGAGGTTAGGTGCCTCCGCCGCGTGGGCGATGCGTGGCTGGCGCACGGCACCCGGCACAGGTTTGAGGCCAAAACCGTCGTCAATTGCGCCGGGGCCTGGGCGGATAAAATCGCTCTGATGATCGGTGATAACGTTCCCCTCAGCCATGCCGCACCGATGTTGATGATCACCGCCCGGATGCCGCATTTCGCCAAGCCTGTCGTTGGGGCGATCAGCCGACAGCTGAGCTTCAAACAGTTTGAAAACGGTACCGTCCTCATTGGCGGTGGCGCCAAGGGGTTCGCTGATCGCGACAATAATCGCACACGGCTGGACTATGCCAAACTTGCTGCTGCGTGCCGCACTACAACCGAGTTTTTTCCGATTATGCGCAAGGCCAGTATCAACCGGATGTGGGCCGGGTTGGAGGCTTATATGCCCGACAATCTGCCCGTGATCGGCCCGGCCGCAAATGCCCCGCGTGCATTCCACGCATTCGGGTTTTCAGCGCATGGATTTCAGATGGGACCTGTTGTGGGGCAGGTTCTGGCGGATCTGGTGACCGGTGGCCAAAGCCGCTTCAATCTATCGCCCTTCCGCATAGACCGATTTGACCGCAAGGTCCTGTAATGGAGATAACCGACATGACAATCACCCGCATCGAAACCGGCCAACGCATGAGCAAGATCGTCAAGCACAACGGCGTCGCTTATCTGTGTGGCCAAACCTCGGATGCCACAACAGCCGCGGATCAAACCCGCGAGATTCTGGCCAAGGTCGAGGACCTGTTGACCAAGGCCGGCAGCGACAAGACCCGCATCCTGCAATGCGTGATCTGGCTGGCAGACATGGCGGATTTCGCCGAGATGAATGACGTTTGGGATGCTTGGGTACCGCAAGGTCACGCCCCGGCCCGTGCCTGTGGCGAGGCCAAGCTGGCGCGTGATGTGCTCAAGGTTGAGATGATCGTCACTGCGGCCTGCGACTGAGCAGGTTGCTCCGCTTTTAATTTGCGCCCTGTTCAGCCGTTCTGAACTTTTCAGGATGTGTTCACGCTCAAGCCCAAGGCGACCAGCGCCCCGGATCTTGCCGTGCTTCAGGATCACCACCTGCGCAAAGGCGTGATGCACATCACGGGCAATGAGTTTCACGACCAGTGTCGGTCCATGATCTCTTTCAAAGGCGCGCAATATCCGAAGGACGTGATCCTGTTCGCGGTGTTCTTCTACGTTCGATAAGGTGTTTCATACCGTGACCTGGCGAAAATCATGGGTGAGCGCGGTGTTTCCGTGGGTCACACCACGCTGAACCGTTGGGTAACGCAATACTCAGGCGCCATTGCCGAAGTCGTGCGTCGACGCAAAGGACCATGTGATTGCTCCTGGAGAATGGGCGAGACATACGTCAAAGTGAAAGGCGCGCGGGTCTATCTCTACCGCGCCGTCGACAAACACGAAAAAACACTTGATGTCATGCTGTCCGAGCGGCGCAACAAACCAGCTGCCACGAAATTCTTCGCCCGGATGCTGTAGCTCAACGGCCTACCGCGAAAGATAGTCATCGACAAAAGTGGCGCAAGCACCGTTGGCATCAAGGCCATTAACAAGATGTTAAAGGGGTTTGGCTGCCCGATCCCGATCGATATGGTCAGGCGCAAATACCTCAATAACATCATGGAACAAGATCACAGCTTCACCAATAGGCGAACCCGTCCGATGCTTGGCTTCAAGTCCTATATCTCGGCCGCAGCAACTCTGGTCGGGATCGAAGTCGCGCACATGATCCGCAAGGGCAACACACGCGCGGACTCTGTCCGTTCCAACAATTCGCTAGGCTAGCATATTAACGCTGGTGCGATCACAGAAGTAGCTCGCCTGGCTGAAATCTTTGCAACGGAACCGGATCAGACCCATGCTGGGATTCAAATCTTTCGCTTCAGCCGCATCTGCCCTGGCAGGCACAGAACTGATCAACATGATCCGCAAAGGTCAATTCACACCCGGGCTCCAACCGTTTCAGCAATTCGCCCAACTGGCAGGATAAACTGCTCACCAACTCCACTGATGCTCTGTCTTCTAAAAGGTTTGCGACAGAACCCTTGGTTGGTCAAAAAACGGAAGATCATCCCGTTCATTCATCTGATTGACAAATCGGAACACAGGGACGGCACAATCATGCATTATCAATCGACTGTCGTGGATCCCTGAATGCCTTTCCGGTTACCAATCTCTAATGGGAGTACCCTTTTATGACATTAGCGACATTTGTGCCCAAAGCCTCCATCGCGTATCCGCCTTCCATGATAAACTGTGTGGAAAGGTCAAGAGCCCGGATCTGGCGCCCGATTTCGATGTAATCCGGGCTGTGCAGTTCGAATCCGCCAACGGGATCGCCCGCGAAACTGTCCACTCCGAGGGAAACCACAAGCACATCGGGGGCATAGTTGCGGGTCCTGTGTAGCGCGATTTCCAACGCTTTGCTCCAAGCGCGAAAATCGGTTCCACGCGGCATCGGAAGATTCAAATTATACCCCTTGCCCGGACCGAAACCGGTCTCGGTGTCATAGCCCATCAAAAAGGGGTACTCGTCTTCCGGCCGACAGTGGAGCGAAGCAAAGAACACATCGGCCCGGTCATAGAAGATGGCCTGCGTCCCATTCCCGTGGTGATAGTCGATGTCCAGGATCGCCACACGCTTGGCCCCCTTGTTGCGGTGCGCCTGCGCGGCGATCGCAGCATTGTTGAGATAGCAATAGCCGCCTGCCATATCCTGCGAGGCGTGGTGCCCGGGCGGACGGCAGATGGAAAACACGGCTTGTTCTCCATCTTGGATCAGATCAACCCCTGTCAGGGCAATATCCTTGGCGGACCGGATCGCCTGCCATGTCCCTTTGACAAAGGGCACACATACGTCGAACGTATAGCAGCTGAGCATCGAATGCACCGAGGCGTTCGGCACCTGATCCATCCCGCGCATCCCAAAGGTATAGGCAGTGGCAAAACCGCCGGTGCCGAATTCGTCTTCCCATAGCGGATAACAGCGTTCCAGAAAGCTGACGAAAGCAGGGTCATGAACCTGATGCGCCACGTCCAGCCCATAGGTGGCTGGCGGGATGACATCCGTGAACCCGGCTTCGGCAAGCGCGGTCATGATCATATTCATGCGCTCGGGGCTTTCCGACATGGGTATCATCTGGTCATAGCGCATTTCCTTGGCACCGGTATGATCGCGATGATCGTCTGAATAGATCAGTTTCATGGCTTATCCATTTACAAGATGATTTTGGTAATTGCGCTGCCAGGCTTGGCAAAACCGGTCCGCCGTGATTGCGATGACGGCCATTCCTATCCCGGCCACAAAGCCCTGACCAAAATTACCGGCAGAAAGACCGATATAGACCTCTTGTCCCAGCCCGTTTGTCCCGACCAGTGCCGCAATGACCAGCATTGCGATGCCAAACATGATCGACTGGTTCAGCCCCAGCATGATGTTTGGCAGGGCCAGCGGCAGCTTGACCAGAAACAACATCTGTACGCGTGTTGTGCCCAGACTGGTTGCGGCTTCCGTCACGGTTTTAGGCACATGCCGAAGCCCGTGTTCCGTGTAGCGGAATGCCGGCACAAAGGCGTAAGAAACAATGGCCAGAAGCGCGGTGAACTCTCCGATCTTGAACACCATGACAATGGGGATCAGCAGCACAAAGGGTGGCATTGTCTGTAGCGTGTCGTTGACAGGCCGCATGATGCGCGAGAACCAGTCATACTGCGCCGCCGCCGCACCAAGCAATGCCCCGATGACAAAGGAAAGACCCACTGCGATCGAGCAGAGATAAAGCGACAGCATTGCCTTGTCCCAGCTGCCCGACACCAGAAGAAAGGTAAGCCCAAGCAGGGTTCCGGCTGCAAGTCGGCCCCCTCCCAGACGATAGGCGAAATAGGTGAGGATGGCGATCAGCGCCAGCCAGGGCATATCCGTCAACCCGATATAGAACAGCAGCCCACCCAACGGGACCGTCACGGCCAGACCCGGACGCTTCCGCTGCCAGAGCCACGCGGTGCCGAAGACCAGCAACGCGACATAGGCCACTGTGTGCCAGATTGTCAGAGCGAACCCCCAGGTGAACGGGCTGACCGTTTTGTCGAAACCAATTTTCAGGGGCAGCATAACAAAGAAGAGGCTGGCATTCTTGACCGCGTCCACCAAGGGTTTGAGGTTGATTACGAACCATGTGATCGCGCGATTAAGTGGTTCCGCCAGATCAAACTGCCAAGTTTCAGGCCATTGCGCCAGAAACGGAACGACCTGCGCCACAGCCAGAGCCAAAACCACGACCCCGATCAGACGCAGTGGAAAGGCGTATCGCTGCAACGTTGTTTTCCGGGTCAGCGTCACACCTTCGCGCTCGGCCAGACCAAAAGTGATCCGATCCAGGATCATCGCCATCAGGGCAATCACGATACCGGCCACCAGACTTTCACCAAACTGCGCTTTGCGCATGGTCGACAGAACCTCCCAGCCGATGTCGGCGGTGCCGCCGATGATCGAAGCAATGATTACCATCGAAAGCGATGCCATGGTGGTCTGGTTGATCCCGATCAGAATCTGCCGCAACGCAGTCGGGAACCGCACGCGCCAGAACAGCTGGCCTGGGGTGGCGCCGGACATGAGGCCGGACTCGATGATATCGGAGGGCACGCCGCGCAGCCCCAGAATGGTATTCCGCACCATGGGCGGGAAGGCGAACAGAATAGAGGCGACCAGACCAACAACCGGCCCGAAACCAAACAGCAAGAGGATCGGCAATAGATAAGCAAAGGCTGGAATAGTCTGAGAAATATCCAGCAGCGGGATGATGACGCGCTCGGCTCGAGTTGAGGCATAGCCCCACACCCCAAGAGCAAAGCCGACCAGAACGGCCATCGGAACCGAGATGAAGACAAGAGCAAAGGAATTCATCGCTTCTTCCCACAGGCCAACGCACAGCACATAAATCAGGCTGAGCACCGTAAACACTGCCAGATCGCGCCCGCCCGCCCTGTAGCCGATCATTGTTATCGCCGCGACGAAGGCGCTCCATGGCAGCCAATGCAGCAAGGCACGCACCCAGTCCATGGGATAGGTGAAAAGCAACGTGATCACTTTGAAGAAGGGTTCGAAATTGGCCACCACCCAATCCATGATGACATTCAGGACATCCGTGATCGGCAGTTCCAGCGCGCCAGGGAATTTCGCAATCCAGGGCACTTGCCCCATAAGAAGGACACAGAGCAGCGAAAACACAATGACTGCTGGCCATCCAAAGGATTGTTTTTGCAATTTGCCCGGATTGCTCGTTATCGCAATATCGCTGGGCATTTCACACCTCCCCTGAGGAAGCGGCGAGTGTTTTCATGAGTGAAGCAGGCGTCACGACGCCAAGAACACCTCCGTCGGCCCCATCGACAACCACCCCCTTGGGGCTGCGGACAAGTTCCGTGATGAGGGCTTCGGCCACCATCGCGCCCGGAACATGCGGCAGGTCGCCGATGTCGCCTTCGGGTGGGACCACGCAGGCTTCGGCCCGCATGACACGGATACGGGGAACTTCGCTAGTGAATTGTGCGACATAGTCATCGGCGGGATTCAGTATCAGATCTTCGGGCGTTCCAATCTGTACCACCTTGCCATCACGCATGATCGCCATGCGGTCAGCAATGCGCAGCGCTTCAAGAAAATCATGAGTGATGAAGACGATGGATTTGTGCAACATCTTCTGAATACGCAGAAATTCATCCTGCATTTGTCGTCGGATCAAAGGATCCAACGCCGAAAACGGTTCATCCAGAAACCAGACATCCGGCTCAACCGCAAGCGAGCGCGCGATGCCAACCCGTTGTTGCTGCCCGCCTGACAATTGGCCGGGAAAGCTTGACTCACGCCCTTCGAGATCGACCAACTTGATGACGCGCTGGGCATGTTCAAGCTGTTCAGCAAGCGGCATCCCCTGAAGTTTCAGCGGAAAGGCTACGTTTTCAAGAACCGTCAGATGCGGCAGAAGCCCAAAGTTCTGAAAAACCATGCCCATCTTGTGGCGGCGGATGTCGATCAACTCTCGGTCGGATTTCGCCAGCAGGTTTTCTCCGTCCAACAGGACTTCGCCATAGCTGGCATCAACCAGCCTGGACAGACAGCGAACGACCGTCGACTTGCCCGAACCCGACAGGCCCATAATCACGAAGATCTCGCCCACATGGACATCGAAACTGACGTCTATGGCTGCTGGAACATGGACTTCGGACCGCATGCGGTCAGCCAGTGCATCACGATCTATCTGATAGCCGGAGGTGTCAAAGTAGTATTGCGGCCGGGGGCCATAGACCTTCCACAGATTGCGGCAGGAAAGCTTTACCGCGCGTTCCTCTGGTGACTCGTGCTGTCCCACAGCAGATCCTCTCATATTGTTAACGCCCGGCACCCTGTGCCGAGCGTCAAAGGCATCTGAACGACTTAGTTAATCCAGACCGACCATTGGTCTTCGTTGTTCGTGATCCATTCCTGAACAACCTCTTCCAGCGGTCTGCCGTCCTGATCTACGGCAAAGATCATTGCGTTTTGATCTTCGTTCGTCAGAGCGAACTGCTCGAGAAGCGCTGCCGCTCCGGGCCAGGTTTTCGCCAGCGAATTGGAGGCGATTTTCTTGACCGAAGCCTGAGCGAACCCGCAGGCTGTCTCGCGCTGCTGGTCTTCTTCGACGCACTCTCCGTCAATCGGATTCCACTCAACCCAATTCATATCAACTTCGGCAAAGATCCAATGGGGTTGCCAGAACATCATCAGAATAGGGTCTTTGGACGCCAGTGCGCTTTTCAGTTCGGCCACCATTGCACCTTCGGAACCGCCGGGGACCGGTACGAAAGGCAGGCCAATTCCTTCGACAACGGACTTGGAACGGGTGCCCCAGTCCGCCGGGTAAGTGATCAACCGGCCATCGGGGAATGTCTCGGCTGTGGCGAACGCCTGCGCACAGTCGAAGAGCGCCTGATAGTCGGGTAGGCCGGGGCACTTTTCAGCCATGTAGTCAGGGTACATCCAACCTTCTCGGGGGATGAGGCCCAGTTCTCCCATGTCGACAATCGCACCCGATGCCAGACCGTCGGTGTAAACGTCTGTGATGGAATTGTCCCAAACCTCGGGATTGAAATGCAGCTCATTCTGGGCCAGCGCGGTAAACTGTGGCAGACCGCCTGCGGTCACCAGCTCGACGTTGTAGCCCTTTTTCCTCAAAAGTTCCGCTGCAATGTTGGCTGACAGGTGCTGTCCTGTCCATTCATTGACCGCAATTTTGATTGGTTCTTCGGATTCAACCTCGGCAGTTGCCATAGATGCGGCCAGCATTGCAGCCGATAGGACCAGCGCGGTTTTCAGTTCTTTGATACTTTGTTTCACGTATTCTCCTCCCTGAGAGTGTTCAGTTTGTGGTTTCCAAAAGCGCTGCGCGCAAACTCTCGCGTTCGTTGGCATAATCATGGCTGATGTCCGGCGAACGCTGGCGGGTGCTCCAATTTGGATCGGCCAGCAACGGCGCGTCTGTAGCTTCACCCAGCGTTTGCCCGAGGATCAGATCAGCAGCCCGTTCCGCCAGCATGAGCGTGGGGGCATTCAGATCCCCCGCGGTCGCTTGCGGCATGACCGAACTGTCTACAAGACGAAGACCATCCACACCTTTGACCCGCATGGTCAGCGGATCGACGACCGCGCCGTCGTCCGTCCCCATTCGGCACGTCCCGCAGGGGTGATAGGCGCTCTCGACCTTTTCCTTGATGAACTGGTCGATGCACGCATCGCTTTGGTGGTCATCCCCCGGTGCGATTTCCCTGCCCCGATACGGGGCAAAGGCCGGTTGGGCAAAGATCTCACGGGTCAGGCGGATGCAGGCGCGCATTTCCAGCCAGTCGTCTTCGTGAGTCATATAGTTGAAACGCACGCGCGGCGGTTCTGAGGGGGCCGCGCTGCGCAGTCGGACCCAACCCCGGCTTTTTGAACGCTTGGTTCCGACATGGACCTGGAATCCGTGGCCATCAGCCAGGGACTTGCCGTCATAGGAAATTGCCAACGGCAGGAAATGGTACTGGATATCGGGATAGATGATCCCGGCCCGACTGCGTATGTGCCCACCGCTTTCAAAGTGGTTGGTGGCCCCAAGTCCCCCCTTAGTCAAAAGCCAGCGCGCACCGATCATCGCCTTGCCCAGCAGCGACATATGCGGAAACAAAGAGACAGGCTGTGTGCATTCCTGCTGCAGATAGACCTCAAGGTGGTCCATCAAATTTTCGCCCACGGCATCATTCGCTGCGATCACCTCGATCCCATGCTTGCCCAGTTCCTCTGGTGGCCCGATTCCGGACCGCTTGAGGATGGTGGGCGACATGATGGAACCGGCGCTCAGGACAACATCCCGCGTGGTGCGAACGATTTGAGAGGTGCCTTTTCTGGTGAACTTGACCCCTACCGCCCGGCGGCCTTCAAACACAATGCGTTCGACAAGCGCATGAGATAGAACACGGACATTGCCCCGCTTGATCGCGGGATACAGATAGCCCACGGCGGCACTGGCACGTTTGCCGCCGCCGACCGACATCTCCATCGGGCCGACGCCTTCATGCTGGCGCTCGTTCATGTTGGGGCTGACGGCATAGCCCGCCTCGCGGCCCGCTTCGACAAACGCGGGATAGAGAGGATTGCTTTCCTTGCCTCGTGTCACCGATATCGGACCCTGCGTGCCGCGCAAGGGACCGCCGCCTTTTACGTTCTCAAGGCGCTGGAAATAGGGCAGGACATTGGCCCAGTGCCAGCCTTCGGCCCCGCGCGCGGACCACAATTCGTAGTCCATCGGATTGCCGCGCACATAGCACATCCCATTGATCGAAGACGACCCGCCCAACCCTTTGCCGCGCGGCAAGTTCATGACACGCCCGTCCAAACCGGGTTCCGGTTCAGTCCACATGCCCCAGTTGAAGCGTTTGGTGTTCATCGGAATCGACAGCGCCGTCGGCATCGTCACGAACAGTGATTTATCGCTGCCGCCAGCCTCCAGCACCAGAATCCGAAGCTTGGGATCCGCGCCCAACCGGTTGGCCAGAACACAGCCGGCCGAACCTGCGCCAATGATCACGTAATCATAGAACCCGAGGTCACTTGATCCGTCGTTGTTGTGGACACTGTTCATGCAAACACATCTCCGCCGGATCAGTCGATCATCACGTAGTATTTCAGCATGGGTTCCGTCTGCTTCCAGTATCCCCGGAACCCCTTGGGCACGAGGAAGGCATCGCCCTTGGAATAGGTTTCCGAGAACTCTTCGTTTTCGAGTGTGACCGAGCCTTCGATGACATACATGAATTCGTGGCAGGGATAGGATTCATAGAACTCTGTATAAGCAGTGGAGCGCCAGATGCCGGCGCGAATACCAGGAGTTTCGTTCTCAAAGTAAATGTGATCCAACCCAAGGGGCTGCTCAGTAAGAAGCTCAGCCGTCTCCAACGGTATGTCAGCTGTGGTTTTCCAACCTGTCGGTCCGTTAGCTTCAAATTTTATGGGGGTATTCATGTGGTTTCTTCCTTAGTCGGATCATCTTTGCGATGATGAATTTCAGCGACGTTAGAAGGCAAATGCTCAAAGGTGAAATTACTATTTGTGCCGTATCGAAACCTGAGGTTACCATAGGCCATGCAAATCAAACCAACTTTGACCTCATTGCGCGCCTTTGATCTTTTTGCTCGGACGGGCACGTTGACCGAGGCCGCGACCGTTCTGAATGTCACACGCCCAGCCATAAGCAAGCAGATCAAGGAATTGGAAACGATCACGGGCTGTCAGCTGGTTTCACGCGCCGGTCCCAACGTCACCCTTACCGCGCAGGGGGCCGAACTGGCCGCAGGACTTCGTCAAGCTTTCGATCTGATTTCAGCAACGACCGAACGCCTTACCGAAAGCGACCTTCGTTCAGATTCCGTGCGCGTCCTGGTCGAAAGAGATTTCGCGTCATCCTGGCTTGCCGAGAAAATCGGAACATTCCTGATCGACCATCCCGGTATTTCCGTTGAGATTATCGCCGAACGCAATGGGCGGTTGCGGAATGCAGAAGACTTTAGTTTTCGGATATTCTACGGACCACAAGGAAGTTTTGAATCTACGGATCTTACAGAGGAGTTTCTGTGCGACTGGATCGACATCCCCCTCTGTACACCGGAATATGCCGCAAGACACATAAGCGACGGTGGTCAGTATCAAGATGCGCGCTTCCTGCTCGACAAAAACTACAACCCCTGGGACCAATGGTTTGAAAAAGCTGGCATTGGAAGCCCCGGAGAATCTGCCGCCTTTACCAGCTTCAATGAAACCTCCCTATGCCTTTCAGCCGCGCTTTCAGATGCCGGAATAACCATTGGCGATAGTTTCTTGTGTCTTCATTCCATCGAAACCGGGCGTTTGATCGCCCCCTTTAAAATCGGTTCGCGTAGCACCGAACGTTATGCGATCTGCCGCCCTTCGGGGCGTAAGTTGTCGGCAAGTGAACTTAAATTCAAACAATGGCTGGTCCGCGAAATCGAAGAGTTCGAAAAAAAGGTAGATCGAGTCATTCGGCGAAAAGGGATCAAAGTGATTTGACACTCAATGAAAACACAACCGCTTGGTCGTGCTGCCCAAGTAGGCGAAGCTATGTTTGCTATGATCGTTCGCAGGCAAATCGGTTATGACAGAGACCGATGCAGCTTCATCCACAATAGCGGACGTTTTTACGAAACGTATTGTGGCGCACCAATCAGGCTCAGCCAATTCGACAAGGCTCCCAAGCCTGAGAAAGACCAAGCGACCAGTCCAGTTTGAGCCGACGGTAAACACGCGCGAAACCGTCTTGGCCTGGGTTAAATTACCCGAGTTGTTTGCGTGCCGTTTCATGTTCCCCAGCCGGTTCCATGACCGCCCACACATCTCAACCCGCCAGTATGGACGGCTTGTTCGAGACTGGGTAACTGCGATTGGCCTAGAACCGAGCGGGTACGGCACGCACACGCTCTGCCGGACAAAGGCAGCAAAGATATATCGAAAGACCGGTAACATCCGTGCGGTCCAACTGTTGCTCGGCCATACTAAGGTTGAAGGCACTGTTCGCTATCTCGGCGTCGAATTGGAAGACACCCTGAGCATCGCTGAGCGCATCGATATTTGAGCCACCTTGCCGAACGGTCCAGCCGTTCGCCACTCCAAAGCCGGTATCTGTTTCTCATGCGGCGTTGGCCGGTGCTGAGCCCATACCGGATCTGTTAAAAATGTGCTGAACGAGCAAAGTGGTAGAACAATTCTGCACCGGCATGGAAAACCGGTCTGCGCTGCAGCGAAGATCTCGGCCATTCATGCAAGGTGCAGCGAATATTGAAGCCGTGAAACTGCACGGTGCGGGACAGAACCGCCGCTCACTTCACCTGACAACAGGTATCTATTGTAAGGGCTGTTGATCTATGTTTGAGCAGCCTCATCTGACTGGTCCAAGTTGATTGTTAGTGCATCATCGGCCTGTGATCCATCGGGACGATGGTTTCGGGCGCTGGCGGGCGATAGCCCAGAGCATTGTGGGGGCGTTTTGTGTTGTAGTGTCTCCTCCATTGTTCGATCAGAATTTGAGCTTCGCGCAGGCTGTAGAAGATCTCACCGTTGAGCAACTCGTCCCTGAACCTGCCATTGAAACTTTAAAAGTATCCGTTCTTCCACGGGCCGCTAGGTTCGATGTAAGCCGTCTTGGCGCCGACGGCGGCGATCCAGTCTCGGACGGCCTGGGCGACAAATTCCGGCCCGTTATCCGAACGTATGAAACCGGGTGCGCCACGAAGGATGAACAGACCCGTCAGGGCATCGATCACGTCGGTCGACTTCAGTTTTCGCTTCACTTTTATCGCAAGGCACTCCCGGCTGTGCTCATAAAGGATGTTCAGCGTCCGAAAAGCTTTGCCATCGTCGGTTCGGCAATGAACGAAGTCATAGCTCCATACATGATTGCGATACTCCGGCCTCAGCCGAACACACGACCCATCGTTCAGCCAGAGCCGTCCTTTCTTTAGTTGTTTCATTAGTACTTTCAGCCCCTCTCGCCGCCAGAGCCGTTCAATCCGCCCATCACTGACAGACCATCCAGCCTTTCTCAGCAGCGCTGTGTTCCTGCGATAGCCATATCGCCCGTATTGACGGGTCAGCTCAATCATGTCGGCCACCAGCCGGTCTTCGTCTTCGCGACCTTGTGGGACCCGCCGCTGCGTAGACCGATGTTGCCCCAGCACGCGGCAGGCGCGTCGCTCAGATACTTTGAGCTGGCTGCGGACATGATCGATGCAGGCACGACGACGAGCGGGGCTCAGTAGGGCTTCGCGTTCAGGCCTGCAAATCATCCACTGGATGATTTACTTTACGGCCTTCATCCTTTGTGGCTTCCGTCAGGATCAGTTTGTCCAACTTCAGATCTGAAACCGCGCGTCTCAGTCGCTCGTTCTCTTTCTGAAGCCGTTTCAGTTCTTTCAACTGGTCTACGCCCATTCCGCCGTACTTCTTTCGCCAGCGGTAATAGGTTTGTTCAACAACGCCAATCTGTCTGATCGCATCGAGACGGGACATGCCTTGCCCCATCAGAACTTCAACCTGCCGAAACTTCGAGACAATCTCTTCGGGCTTCGGTCGCTTGTTTGCTATTCGTGGTCCTCTGTTTCCTAAACATAACGGTGGACCAGTTTAGTTGGGGAGGCTCAGTACTTACTGCCCCCAAATCCTGGGACCGCAGCGCTTGTCCAAACAGCAGATCGCGTTCGCGCGCAGATGGCCATGATTGTTTGAACCGAAAACTCGAAATACTGGAGTAGGGCGCAGATATTAGGGTTAGGGCTGGGTTTTCCGCCCCGGCTTCTCAGGCATTGTCCTTCCGTCAATCGGGTCTTACTCGAAGAAATCTGAACATCCGATCTATGCGCAAAGAACTTGACGTCGCCGATTGCCTGCGGATTAACCGCTGCGAACAGCGGCTCGTGCCAATGCGGCGATCAGGTCGGTCCGCGTGACAATCCCTACGATGCGATCGTATTCGAGGACAGGGACGGCGTCGACATCCTCAACCGCCATCATCGGAAGCAGCACCCCGAGGGGTGAATTTGTCGTCACGCGCGGGCCTGCCACCTCCATGATGTCACCCGCTGTCACAGGCATCTCCCTTTTGCGATCCAATAAACGATTGAGTGTCGAAAAATATCCGCGCTTCAACCTGATTGCGTCTTCACGGGCCTGTCTGATCAGATGCATCTGAAAAATGACGCCCAGAAACTTTTCGTCGTTTCCGACGACAGGAAGAGAAATGAACCTGTGCCTTTTGAACAGCTCGGCAACCTCCCCGAGCGCCGTTTCGGGACCCACTGTGATCAGACTGGAGGACATGACATCTTTTGCCGTCAAAGGTGCGGTCACGTGTGTTGCCGCCTGCAGTTCCGCCGCGCTGATCAGGCGTGCCAGATCCTCGACCCCCAGATTGAAGGAGTGTCGGTAGCGCTCCAGAATACCTGCAAGTTCTTCTTCGGACAGGCCGAGGCGCTCTGAGGGGTTCTTTTCTTCCGATTGATTATTGCTCGGATCGTCGAATTGCCGGAATGGATAGCGACGTCCGGTGATCCGGGCATAGACTGTCGCAAGGATGACAAGGACACAGGTTCCGACCGCAATCGGTGCAAGCGCAAACCAGAACCCCAATTGCGCGATGGCCTCGGGATTCAAAGCGGCCGTCATGGCGACGGCTCCTGCCGGCGGATGAAGCGCCCGGCACAGGATTGTTGCGGTAATGGCAAGCCCAACTGCAAGCGCAACGCGTAGCGCCGAGTCTGCGATTGTCATGCAAACAGCCACGCCGACAAGGGCCGCCACCGTATTGCCGACAACGGCGGACCAAGGCTGCGCGAGCGGGCTATTTGGGACAGCAAAGAGCAAGACAGAGGTCGCTCCGAAGGGTGCTACAAGATAAAGACCCAAATCCAGATCGGAACCCGGAGTCAGAAGGAACAGTCCCGTCAGCCCAAGACCGACAAGAGCGCCCAGACCCGCACGAGCCGCTTCAATCGGTGAAACGCGGGAAACGGCCGGCCCGACAGATCTGAGAATATACACGGCGCAGGCCCCATCCTTCTTCTTCTGCGCACAGTTTCAGCAGAATGCAAAAAGTTCAACCGCAGGGTTGCAGAGAGAGAATGCCGACCAACGACTTTGCCACTTTATTGGATGGGCGACATGGGAATTGGAAGCTGCTTGAAAGTGGGTAAATTTTTCAACACATCAGGCTGCTCTTTTGCACATCAAGGCTAAAGCAGATGGCCTGGCCCTTGGCGACCAAAGCTCCAGTCGTTTTCTACCCAGCCTTTCCAACGGTCTGCCACGCACGGCGCAAGACACAGGACGGATGTGAAAAGTGCATTTGCCGAAGCTGGTCTCCCTCTCAGATACAAGCTTGAAGCATGTTTGTCGGCGGATTTGAGCCCTTTTTGTCAACATCAATTGAGGCCCGCTCAATCGGGTTGTCTTCTATGTTTTAGCTGGACAAACGAGGGTAGGCCGCTTTCGGACTTTGCGAGAGGATACTTTTTGCTGCGTCACCCATGGCACCCATGGCGATCTCGTGCCACGATTTGTAGTCCGAGGCGAGGTTAAGAACCGGCCAGTCGCTGCCGAACAGCAGCCTCTCTGGGGCATAAATGCCAAGAATGTGGGCAATGTAAGGCTCAAGGCTGCTTGGCTTCCAATCGGTCGAGGCTTCGGTCACAATGCCCGACAGTTTACAAAACACCTGCGTGTTTTCGGCAATGTCAGCCATGTCCTGCGCCCAGCCCTCATAGGCCCCATTGCGGATTTCGGGCTTGGCGCAATGGTCAATGACGACTCGCAAATCGGGGTATTTTGCCAGAAACGCTTTGAGATGGTGTAGATGGTGGGGCAATACCAGAGCATCGAATGTCAGATCATTTTCGACCATGGCAGCGATAGCCGGACGCAGATCATCGCGCAGCATCCAAGCGTCATCGGGAATGTCCTGTATCATCGGGCGTAGTCCAAGAAGCTTTGGATGGGCCGCCAATCGCGCGATCGAGGCTGGTGCCGTTTCGGCGGCAAGGTCCACCCACCCGACAACCCCTCGTATCCAGTCATGCGTGTCTGCAAGAGACAGCAGGTATTCAGTCTCGGCCTCAGTATCGGCGGCCTGAACCGCGATGGTTCCACTGATACCCGCCTCGTCCAGCAAAGGTTTCAAATCCTTGGGCAGAAAATCGCGATATAGCGTTTCAAGCTCGGGTGTCAGCCAGCCGTAATCGCCTCGATCGAGCTTCCAGAAATGCTGATGCGTGTCGATGACCATGCTAAAACCTCTGATCATGTTTTTTGTTAAGCCGCCTTAAGCGGCTCCGAATTCCGGTGTTGATCCACCGTGAAGCAACGTCAGTTCCCGGGCCAGTTCCCGGTGCATATTCACGATTTCGTCCAGAGAGGGGACTTTCAGATCGTCGACACGTTCCAGATAGGGGCAGCTCAGCACCGCTGCGGCCCTGCCGCCCGGGCCAAAAATCGGGAAAGCCACATTGGTTACACCGATCGCAGTTGCAGACGGCATTTTTTCATAGCCCAAGCGTCGGATGCGGGCGATATGCTCCATGAACTCGCTACGGTCCAGCGGGGGTTCACCTACGGCAAGGCGGTGCTGCTCGATCAGGTCCTCGACTTCTTCATTTGAACGGAAGGCCGCCAGCACCCGGCCAGAGCCTGTATTCCCCAGCCCCACGACGGTTCCGGTTTTCAGCGCAAGGCCCCAATTGCCCGGAGACTCCGCTGAGGCCACGATCACGATATCACCGTTGCTTTCCATTCCCATATGGCAGGATTGCCAAGTTTTTCGTGTTATCGCGCGCATACGGGGCAGGGCACTTTCGATTACCCGTCCAATCGGCGGGTGTCGCTGCGAAATAGCGAACATCTTCAGGCCAAGTGAATATCGATCGCCTGACAGGGACCGGATGACATACCCGCGCCGTACCAGTGTCGAGAGCATCCGGTAAATCTCAGACGGGGACCGTTCCAGCGCCTTTGCGACCTCTCCCTGGGTCAGTCCCTCACCGTGGTCAGCCAAAAGCTCGATGATATCCAGGCCTTTTTCCAGCGCGGGTGCGCGGTATTTGTCGGTGATGTCGTCCATACAGTGCCCTGTCGCGCAATATTCCTGATTGATTTTCAGTCATTGGGAAGGCTAAGTCAACATTGATTTATAGATGAATAAATGTTTTAAATACGAACAAACAACAAGCATCGCTTGATTGCATCAGGGAGGACATGATGAAAAAATCCAGCATTTTAATGGGTTTGATGGTCGGAACAGCGATAGTCGCGGCCGTCGAATCGGCAAGTGCGTCGGATTGGGGGAGCTTTGATGGCGCGACCATCGAGGCGAAACTGATCGGCGGTCAACAATACGAAGGTCTCTATGGCCGTATTGCCGAATGGGAAGCTGCGACCGGCGCCAAGGTCGACATTATTTCGAAAAAAAGCCACTTCGAGATCGACAAGGAAATCAAGTCGGACATGGCCGCTGGGACCACCAGCTGGTGCGTGGGTTCAAACCACTCTTCCTTTGCGCCCCAGTATGAAGGGCTCTATGTTGATCTGAACGAGCTGGTTCCAGCGGAAACCATTGCCGAATTCGTTCCGGGCAACATTGGCGCCTCGACGGTCGACGGCCAGCTTTTGATGCTGCCGCGCGCGCAGTTTGACGTTTCAGTGCTTTATTACCTGAAGTCGAACTATGAAGACGCCGACAAGGCCGCCGCGTTCAAGGAAAAATACGGCTATGATCTGGCTGTTCCCGAGACGTGGGAGCAGGTCAAAGATCAGGCGATCTTTTTTGCCGACCCTCCGAATTTCTACGGCACTCAGTATGCAGGCAAGGATGAGGCCATCGTGGGTCGGTTCTATGAGATGGTTGTCGCCGAGGGCGGCAACTATCTGGACGAAAACAAGAAACCAATCTTCAATTCCGAGGCAGGTCAGCGCGCGCTGCAGTGGTTCGTAGACCTGTACGAGGCCAAGGCGGTTCCGGCTGGCACGACGTCCTATGTGTGGGACGATCTGGGGCAGGGCTTTGCCAGTGGAACCGTGGCGCTGAACCTGGACTGGCCGGGCTGGGCCGGGTTCTTCAACGATCCGGAATCGTCCAAGGCTGCTGGCAACGTCGGCGTTGCTGTGCAACCCATGGGTTCGGCGACGCGGACCGGTTGGTCCGGGCATCACGGGTTCTCGGTCACCAGTGACTGTGCAAACAAAGACGCCGCAGTATCGCTTGTTCAGTTCCTGACCAGCGAGGAAAGCCAGTTGGCCGAAAGCGCTGGTGGCTCGCTGCCGACACGGACAGCCGTTTGGGAGGCCAACGTCGCTGCGGCGCAAGCTGGTGATGACGCATTCCGCGCCGAAGCTCTGGCCGCGTTTGCCGAAGGTGCGAAATACGCCTTTGCGGTACCGCCAATCCCGGAATGGGGCGAGACCACAAACCTGGTCTTTCCGGAACTGCAGGCCGCCATCGTTGGCGACAAGACTGTGCAGCAGGCGCTGGACGATGCCGCGGCTGCGGTGGACGAGCTGATGCGGGAATCTGGTTACTACTGAACCCGGACCCACAAGTATCCGCGGCGGGTGTTCCGCTGCGGGTGAACCCCCAAGACCCCCAAAAGGTGCACCATGACCCGCCGCCGCTTGCCCGAGTGGTTAGTCCTTCTGTTGCCTGCGATCATCGTGATTGCCGCAGTTGTTCTGATCCCTCTCATCTTCTCGCTCTATTCCAGCTTCACGTCGTACAAGCTGACGCGGCCTTCGACGCTGTGGAAATGGGTGGGGTTCTTCAATTACGAAAAAATCCTGACCGATGCGAAATTCTGGGCGGCGTTCGGGCGCACGGTGCTGTTCCTGACCATCGTTCTGAATCTGGAACTGCTGTTGGGACTGGGCATTGCGTTGATGATGAACAAGGTCACATGGGGGCAGCGTACGCTGCGCACGATCCTGATGTTCCCGATGATGTTCTCGCCCATTCTTGTTGGCTTTCAGTTCAAGTTCATCTTCAACGACAATATCGGGCTGGTGAACAACGTGTTGCAATCGGTGGGCTTCCAAAATGCCTCGCTGCCGTGGCTGGTGGACGGCAACCTTGCGATGTTCTCGATCATGTTCGCGGAAATCTGGATGAGCACATCCGTCTTCGCCATTCTGATCCTGGCCGGTCTGTTCGCCATGCCGCGTGACCCGCTCGAGGCCGCCAAGGTCGATGGCTGCACCGCCTGGCAGACCTTCCGCCACATCACTCTGCCGTTCCTGATGCCATTCATCTTTATTGCCATGACCATCCGCTCGCTGGACGTCGCACGGGCCTATGACATCGTGCAGATCATGACAGGCGGCGGCCCTGCCCGTCGCACGGAACTGTTGTGGACGTTGATGAGCCGCACCGGCTATGTCGATGCCCGCATGGGGCTGGCGAACGCGATGGGTTATATCTCGATCCTGCTGTCGATCCTCTTCACCATCTATTTCTTCCGCAAGCTCAGCGCCGCACGTGCTGAACTGGGAATGGCGGGGTAGGGCCAATGGACCGCAATCTAGCACATCGCAATCGCCGCCGCGCCCTGAAAACTGCGCACTTCATCGGGCTGTTCCTGATTATGTCGATCATTTGCATTCCCGGGCTCTGGATTGTTCTCAACTCGTTCCGTCCAACGGTCGAGATTATGGCCAAACCGCCGGTCTGGACCCCCAGCTTTACGCTAGACCACTACCGCGCCATGTTCGGCGGCGCGGGCGAGGGCGGTGTGCCAGTGTTCAGCTATTTCCGCAACTCGCTGATCGTTTCGGTCGTCTCAACCTTTATCGCGATCCTGATCGGCATGTCGGGCGGCTATGCCTTTGCCCGCTATCGCTTCAAGGGCAAATCGGGCTATTTTGTCGGGCTGATGCTGTTCCGCGCGGTTCCCGGTGTGGCGTTGTCGCTGCCCCTGTTCATCGTGTTTGCCCGGGTCGGCATCATCGACACCCATTTCGGCCTGATCCTGGCCTATGTGGCGATGAACGTGCCGTTCACCATCTGGTTGACCGACGGGTTCTTCCGCCAGATCCCGAAAGAGCTGCACGAAGCGGCAGAAATTGACGGCTGCACCCGCTGGCAGGCATTCTGGAGGGTGGAATTTCCGGTGGCGCGCTCGGGCGTTGCCTCGGCGGCGATCTTTGCCTTCCTCACCTCGTGGAACGAATTCGCGCTGGCGTCGCAGCTGACCCGCTCGGTCGGGTCCAAGACGATGCCTGTGGGTCTTTTGGATTTTACCGCCGAATTTACCATCAACTGGGGGGGAATGTGCGCGCTTGCGGTTCTCATGATCGTGCCCGCGCTGGTCCTGACCTTCATCGTCCAGAAACACCTGATTGCCGGCCTGACCTTCGGCGGCGTCAAAGGATAAGAAAATGACTGAAGTTACCCTTTCCAATGTCGTCAAGAAATATGGCAAGCATCAGGCTGTGCACGGCATCGACCTGGGCATCCATGACGGAGAGTTCGTCGTGCTGGTCGGCCCTTCGGGCTGCGGCAAGTCGACGACGCTGCGGATGATTGCCGGACTCGAAGAAATCTCCGGCGGCGAGATCGCCATCGGCGGCCGTGTCGTCAATGACCTGCCCCCGCGCGAACGTAACATCTCGATGGTGTTCCAGAACTATGCTCTGTATCCGCATATGACCGTGCGCGAAAATCTGGGCTTTTCACTGAAGATCGCCAAGCGGCCCGTGGATGAGATTGCCAAATCTGTGGCCGAGGCGGCGGGCATTCTGGGACTGGACGAGTTGATGGAGCGCAAGCCCGCCGAACTGTCGGGCGGTCAGCGCCAGCGCGTCGCAATGGGCCGCGCCATCGTGCGGCACCCCGACGTGTTCCTGTTTGACGAGCCGCTGTCGAACCTTGACGCCAAGCTGCGCACCCAGATGCGGGTCGAGATCAAGAAGCTGCACCAGAAGGTCGGCAACACCATTATCTACGTAACACACGATCAGGTCGAGGCGATGACGCTGGCGGATCGAATCGTTCTGATGCGCGACGGCCATATAGTGCAGGTCGGCACCCCGCTGGACCTGTTCAACACGCCGGTAGATACCTTCGTGGCGACCTTCATCGGCTCGCCGCCGATGAACCTTGTCGATGGAGAGGTGTCCGGTGGCACCCTTCGTCTGAATGGCGGTATCGAGCTGTCCGTTCCCGCATCCGCGCGGTCACTTGTTCGCGACGGCCAAAAGGTGCGGTTCGGTTTCCGCGCCGACAACCTGATGCCAGTGGGCCACTCGGTCGAGGAAGAAGGCGAGACCGCAGAGCTGGACCTGTCCGTCACGCTGACGGAACCGCTTGGCACCGAGACGCTGCTGTTCGCCGACCTGGCCGGGGTCGAGGTCCAGGCCAAGATGTTCAATCCGCGCCCCGTCGCTCCGGGCGAGGCGATGAAGTTCCGCCTGATGCTGGACAAGACCCATGTCTTTGACGCTGCATCGGGCAAGGCGATCCGGGGGTAAGCATGGCGACAATCACTCATATTGAACTGCGCATGATCGATCTGGTGCCCAAGGTGAAACGGGTCGACGCCATTCAGACCTTTGTCAGTCAAGAAACCCCGATCCTTACTGTCTATGACAGCGACGGCGCCAGTGGTACGGGCTATTCCTATACCATTGGCACAGGTGGGCCATCTGTCATGGCGCTGCTGGAACACACGCTGGCCCCGATGCTGACCGGGCGCGACCCGGACCGGATCGAAGGCATCTGGCGCGACCTGCTGTTTGCCACTCACGCGACAGCGGTGGGCGCAATCACCTCGTTGGCGCTGGCCGCCATCGACACCGCGCTTTGGGATCTGCGTTGCCGCAAGCAAGGTCTGCCGCTTTGGAAAGCCGCCGGGGGATCGCGCGAAAAAGTGCCGCTTTATTCCACCGAGGGCGGCTGGTTGCATCTGGAAACGCAGGCGCTGGTCGATGACGCGCTGGCGATGCAGGCACAGGGCTTTCGCGGCTCAAAAATCAAGATCGGCCGCGATCACCTGAGCGAAGATGACGCGCGTCTGGGGGCGGTCCGGTCTGCCCTGGGTGGCGGGTACGAGATTTTGACCGATGGCAATCAGGGCTTTACTCTGTCCGAAGCGATCCGCCGGGCGCGGGTTCTCGAGGAGCACGGGATAGGCTGGTTCGAAGAACCGCTGCCCGCCGATGATGTGGCAGGCCATGTGCAACTAGCGCAACACACCAGCGTGCCGATTGCGGTGGGCGAAAGTATGTATTCGCTGAGCCAGTTCAAGGATTACCTGCAAATGGGCGCGGCCTCGATCGTGCAGGTGGATGTGGCCCGGATTGGTGGCATCACCCCGTGGCTGAAGGTGGCGCACATGGCCGAGGCGTTCAACGTCATGGTTTGCCCGCATTTCCTGATGGAGCTGCACCTGCCGCTGGTGTGCGCTATCCCTAACGCAAAATGGCTGGAATACATCCCGCAATTGGACACCGTGACCAACGGCCCAATCCGGATTGCGGACGGTCACGCCATCCCTTCTGATGAACCCGGTTTGGGTATCGATTGGGATTGGGATGCGATTTCGCGGCTTTCCGAGGTCAAAACCGTCAAGGAAGGTGCATGATGCAGCGCATGGGCATGGTAATCGGGGTCAAACCCGAGATGATCGAAGAATATAAGCGCCTGCACGCCGCCGTCTGGCCGCAGGTTCTTAAGCAGATCAGAAACAGCAACATTCGCAACTATACCATCTTCCTGCGCGAGCCGGAAAACCTGTTGTTCGGGTACTGGGAATATCACGGCGAGGATTTCACTGCGGATATGGCCAAGATGGCCAAGGACCCGTTGACTCAGGAATGGTGGACCCATACCGACCCCTGCCAGTCGCCTCTGGCCAGCCGCGCCGAGGGCGAGCAATGGTCGATGATGCAAGAAGTATTTCACACGGATTAAAAGCTATGACTGACACAACGGGCCGTCTGGCCGGAAAAAAGACACTCATCACCGCCGCAGGCCAGGGCATCGGACGGGCGACGGCCGAGCTGTTCGCCGCCGAAGGGGGCGAGGTCATCGCCAGCGACATCAACGAGGATGCGCTGGCGGAATTGGCTAACAACCCGCGTGTCACTGCGCTGAAGCTGGATGTGACCGATGGCGCCGCAGTAGAGGCCGCCGTTACAGATATCGGCCCGCTGGACGTTCTGTTCAACTGCGCGGGCTATGTGGCGAACGGCACCATTCTGGAATGTGACGAAAAGGACTGGGATTTCAGCTTTGATCTGAACGTCAAGGCGATGTATCGGCTGATCCGTCTGACCCTGCCGGGAATGCTGGACAACGGTGGCGGATCGATCATCAACATGTCCTCGGTCGCGTCCTCGATCAAGGGCGTGCCGAACCGGTTTGCCTATTGCGCGTCCAAGGCGGCGGTGATCGGTATCACCAAGGCAGTGGCCGCTGACTATGTCACCCGTGGCATTCGCTGCAACGCGATCTGCCCGGGCACCGTTGACAGCCCCTCGATGCACGGACGTTTGCGCGCCACCGGCAACTATGAACAGGCACTGAAGGACTTCATCGCACGTCAGCCGATGGGCCGCATCGGAACCGCCGAAGAAATCGCGGCATTGGCACTGTACCTCGCCAGCGACGACAGCGCCTTCACCACAGGACAGAACCACGCCATCGACGGCGGCTGGTCCATTTGATTTGCAGGAGAATTGAGAGATGAAACTGTTGCGCTATGGCCCGGTCGGGTCCGAAAAACCGGGTTTGCTGGATGCCGAAGGGAACATTCGCGACCTGTCGGGTGTTGTTGATGATGTTTCGGGCGACACTCTAAGCGACGCCGCGCTGGACAAGTTGCGTGGCATCGACCCTGACTCATTGCCGTTGGTCGATGGCGACCCGCGTATCGGCGCCTGCGTGGGCCAGGTGGGAAAATTCATCTGTATCGGCTTGAACTATGCTGACCACGCCGCCGAAAGCGGCATGGAACTGCCGCAGGAGCCGGTGATCTTCTTCAAGGCCACTTCCTCGATCTGCGGGCCGAACGACGACACCGAAATCCCGCGCAGCTCGGTCAAGACCGATTGGGAGGTCGAGTTGGGCGTGGTGATCGGCAAGCACACCAAATACGTCAATGTCGAAGAGGCGCTGGACCATGTGGCAGGTTATTGCGTCATCAACGACCTGTCCGAGCGTGATTTCCAGCTGCACCGCTCGGGCCAATGGGTCAAGGGCAAGTCGGCGGACACGTTCGGCCCGATCGGTCCCTGGCTGGTGACACGGGACGAGGTTGCCGACCCGCAGAACCTGCCCATGTACCTAGAGGTCAACGGCCACCGCTATCAGGACGGCTCGACCCGGACCATGCATTTCGACGTGGCAACCGTTATCTCGCACCTGTCGCAATTCATGTCGCTGCAGCCCGGCGATGTAATCTCGACCGGTACGCCTCCGGGTGTCGGTATGGGGCAGAACCCTCAGACCTATCTGAAGCCTGGCGACGTTGTTGAACTTGGCATCGAAGGGCTGGGTGTTCAACGTCAGAACGTGGTGGCGGGCTGATGGTTACCATTACCGACCTGAAAACCTTCGACCTGCGGTTCCCGACCTCAGACTCGCTGGACGGGTCAGACGCAATGAACCCCGACCCGGATTATTCCGCCGCCTATGTGGTGCTGGAAACCGATGGCGCGTATCAGGGCCATGGCCTGACCTTCACCATCGGGCGAGGGAATGAGATTTGCATTACCGCTATTGAGGCGATGCGGCACCTGCTGGTCGGTCTCGATCTGGATTGGGCGCGCGAAGACATGGGACGGTTCTGGCGCTATGTCACCGGCGACAGCCAGTTGCGCTGGATCGGGCCGGACAAGGGTGCAATCCATCTGGCCACCGGTGCGGTGGTCAATGCGGTCTGGGATCTGCTGGCGAAAGAGGCCGGCAAGCCCGTCTGGCAACTGGTCGGGGAAATGACGCCCGAGGAAATCGTGCAACTTGTCGATTTCCGCTACATGACCGATGTTCTGACCAGGGACGAGGCGCTGGACATTCTGCGCAGGGCCGAACCGGGCAAGGCGGACAGGATCGCAAAGCTGAGGGCCGAAGGTTATCCCTGCTATACCACCTCGGCAGGATGGCTGGGCTATTCCGACGATAAGCTGCGCCGCTTGTGCCGCGAAGCGCGCGAGGCCGGATTTACCCATACCAAGTTCAAGGTGGGCCGCGAACTGGCCGACGACATCCGCCGCCTGACTATCGCCCGCGAGGAACTGGGCGAGGGCATGAACATCATGATCGACGCCAATCAGGTATGGGAGGTCGATCAGGCTATCGACTGGGTCAAGGAACTATCATTTGCGCGACCTTTGTTCATCGAGGAACCCACCAGCCCCGACGATGTGGTTGGGCACAGAAAAATCCGTCAGGCAATTGCCCCGATCAAGGTGGCGACGGGTGAAATGTGCCAGAACCGCATTCTGTTCAAACAGTTCATTGCCAACGAGGCTATTGATTTCGTGCAAATCGACAGCTGTCGTCTGGGCGGTTTGAACGAAGTGCTTGCGGTACAGCTGATGGCAGCAAAATTTGGCTTGCCGGTCTGGCCCCATGCCGGCGGCGTGGGCCTGTGCGAGTATGTGCAGCATCTGTCGATGATCGATTATGTGGCGATCACCGGTGAAAAAGACGACAAACGCATCGAATTTGTCGATCACCTGCACGAGCATTTCGTCGACCCCTGCATCGTGGAGAACGGTGCCTATCAGGCACCTGTGGCGCCGGGGTTTTCCATCGAGATGAAGGCAAGCTCGATCGCCGATTATCAACATCAACCATCTGCAACGCAAACCGCCGAGCAAGGAGCGGCCTGATGCGACAGAACCTCATTGGGAATACCGGTGTGCGCGTGACCGAGGCATCGTTTGGCTGTGCGAGTATCGGAAACCTGTACCGCCCAGCGACCGACGCGCAGGTGGATGAGGTGCTGCAATGCGCTTGGGACGCGGGTATCCGTTATTTCGATACCGCACCGCATTATGGTCGCGGCCTGTCCGAAATGCGACTGGGCCGCTTCCTTACGCGGTATCCCCGCGACGAATACGTCATTTCAACCAAGGTTGGGCGGGTGCTGTCACCCGGATCAGCGATGGTCGAGGCCGATGGCTTTGTCGATCCGCTGCCCAACGCGGTGCGCTATGACTATTCAGGCGACGGGATTGAAGCTTCGCTGGAACACAGTTTTGGCCTTCTGAATACCAACTACGCAGATATCGTCTATGTCCACGATATCGGTGAATACACTCACGGACAGGACAATAGCGCCCATATGGAAGCCTTCCTCGGGTCGGGATATGAACGGCTGGTAAGGTTGAAGGAGCAGGGCAAAATCCGGGCTTTCGGGCTGGGCGTGAACGAAAACCAGATTTGTCTCGACGTAATGGACCATGGCCCCATCGACGTGATCCTGTTGGCTGGTCGGCTAACACTTCTGGACCGATCGGCAGAACAGGAGCTCACCGCCAAATGCCGAGCGCTAGGTACTAGCCTGGTACTGGGCGGCGTGTTCAATTCGGGCATCCTCGCTACCGGCCCGGTCGAAGGAGCAACCTATGATTATGTCCCGGCATCACCGGAAGTCATCGAGCAGGTAAAAAACCTTCAAACAAGAGCCGAGGTGCTTGGGCTGCAACTGGCAACTGCGGCGCTTCACTTTGCCAAACGGCATGAGTTGGCAGCCTCTGTCCTGTTGGGAACAGCTAGCGCGCGGTCATTGCAACGAAACCTTACTGCATTGGATGGACCAACGCCTGATGAGTTTGACAGTCATTTCAGGCGAGGATTTTGACGTGCAAGATGATGACAGGCGCAATCCGCCTAGCCGATAACCTAGGGTCAGAATTCATAGCCAAAAAGATGACGGTAGCCGCCTGTGCGATGGCTGA
>NZ_JAEDOU010000016.1:0-29672 GCF_017872515.1 Ruegeria sp. HKCCE3926
GGTTTTCAGCCGTGAATCATGCCGCTCGCTGAAAATCAATGGGTCCTGACCCTAGAGCGATACCAAGCATACATTGCCAAGGCTATTCAAATTCGCCCTGACGGCGACCTGTACATTCCAATATTCGAGAGGTTGGAGCGGGAAATTGAAGCTTGCCGCCGGAAAATGGACACAAAGGCCAGGATCAAGGCAATCGCTCTGTCAGGCTAGATACAACAGGCATTCAAGCAATCCAAAAACAACTACCAAAGCGCTGTGCCGCCGCTAGCAACCAAGCTGGCGGCGGTTTGATTTCAGCGTTGCCGACAGATTTGAAAGTCCACCTGCCAACTACAACCGCAAATTCGGTGATAGGTTGGATTCGTGGAAATCGCGTCTTCTTGTGGTTTGTGCTGCACATCACAGAGGGTGCATGCGGACCCACAATGTTTCTTGCAATGTGTGACTAGGGCCACACCCAACTTTGTTGGTTTGTGCTACAAAATGTGAAACAGGGCTGCGGATCGATTTCCCTCAAAAATTTAAGAAAACCATCATTTCAATAGCTTATTGATGATTTTCGAAAGGAAAATGGTGCCCAGGAGAGGACTCGAACCTCCACGTCCATACGGACACTAGCACCTGAAGCTAGCGCGTCTACCAATTCCGCCACCTGGGCAGGTGTCGTGGAGGGGCGTTTAAGCCTAGTCGCGGGGGGCGTCAACCAGATTCGGTGAGATTTTTTAAAGTTTTTTGAGTTCGGTTCCCGGCCGGTGTTTTTCGCGCATGGTTTTCAACACTGTCGCGGCGAATTAGCGCCTTGTTTGACTGGCCTGCGGGCGCTAGTTCTAGGGCGCAATTTCTCAGCAGGAGCCCTCTCATGTCGAAACTGGTGACGATTTTTGGCGGATCGGGATTTGTCGGTCGCTACATCGCGCGGCGCATGGCGAAAGAGGGGTGGCGTGTCCGGGTGGCTGTACGTCGTCCGAACGAGGCCATGTTCGTCAAACCCTATGGTGCCGTGGGTCAGGTCGAACCGGTGCTGTGCAATATTCGGGATGACGCCTCGGTGGCGCTGGCGATGCAGAGCGCCGATGCGGTTGTGAACTGCGTGGGTGTGCTGAACGAACTTGGCAAGAACGGGTTTGATACCGTGCAGGCCGAAGGAGCTGAACGCATCGCGCGTTTGGCGGCCGAGCAGGGCATCAAGCGGATGGTTCATATCTCGGCCATCGGTGCGGATGCGAATTCAGCCAGCGCGTATTCCCGGACCAAAGCACATGGTGAAGCGAGCGTGTTGAAACATATGCCAGACGCCGTGATCCTGCGTCCTTCGGTGATCTTTGGAACCGAAGACCAGTTCTTCAACCGTTTCGCCGGAATGACCCGCATGGGACCGTTCCTGCCTCTGGTCGGGGCCGACACAAAATTCCAGCCGGTTTACGTAGACGATGTGGCGCAAGCTGCCGTCAAAGGCGTTCTGGGGCAGGCAGAGCCGGGTATTTACGAGCTTGGTGGCCCCGAGGTTAAGACCTTTCGTGCCTTGATGCAGCAGATGCTTGAAGTGATTCACCGTCGCCGCGTCATCATCGGCCTGCCGTTCTTTGCCGCGCGGATTATGGCGGGTGTGCTGGATATCGTTAAATTTGTCAGCTTCCAGCTGTTCCCCAACAACATTCTGACGCGCGATCAGCTTAAGAACCTGCGTCACGACAATGTTGTCGCCGAGGGCGCAAAGTCTTTTGCAGACCTTGGGATCGTGCCGACCACGCTGGAATCGGTGTTGCCGGAATACCTGTGGAAATTCCGCCCCTCGGGTCAGTATGACGACATTCAGAACTCGGCCAAAAACCTGCGTATCTGATCAGCTGTAGGCCATGATCAAAAGTACTACGCCAAGAATGACGCGGTAGATGACGTAGGGTGTGAAACTGACGCTGCGCAGAAGCCGCATCATCAGGCTGAGCGCCAGCAGGGCCGAAAGAAAGGCAAACAGCGCTGCAACGGCCCCATCCCGGGCCAGTTGCATATCGGCGTCGCGCACCACATCCAGTGCCAGCAGTGTGCCCGACGCCAGGATTGTCGGGATCGACATCAACATCGCGATCCGCGCGCCGTCTTCACGGGTATATCCCAATTGCCGCGCGCCGGTTATGGTTATCCCGGAACGGGACGTGCCTGGGATCAGGGCAAGAACCTGCCACAGACCCATGATGAGCGCGTCGCGTATTCCCCAGTTTTCTGTCCCTTTGGTTTCAGGAGCCCTCTGATCCACCCAATACAGCAGCAGACCGAAACCCAGCATTGTCCATCCGATGACCGTGATCGAGCGCATGGCCTGGCTCAACCCGGTGACATGCAGAATGAGGCCCGCGATCACGGTAGGAACAGTTGCAACGATCAGGCACAGAGCAAGCTGGGCCTGCGGTGTGTCACCCCGCCCGGTCAACGCGCGCGGCAACCCGGCAAGGGCCTGTTTTACATCCGACCAGAAATACAGCACCACGGCGCCCAGGGTTCCCACATGCACCGCGACATCAATGGCTTGTCCCTGATCTTGCAAGCCCGACAGGTTGGGCAGCAGGATCAGGTGACCAGATGAGGATATGGGCAAAAACTCAGTGATTCCCTGAATGATTGCTACGAGAATCAGGTGAAACAAACTCATCTGCCCTGCCGTGCTGCTGCCACGTGTTCTTTGTGGGTTATGGGTATAAGGGCGATGAAAAAAAGGAAAGCGCGCATATAGGTCCGAATCGGATCTAAAACTTCCAATTATTTTCCACTTTTCTTGAAGGCACGCTGCATTTTTTCAATTTAGGTCAGTATAATTGACTTTTCATCCAAAAGCGCATCCCGTAAAGAAGCGGAACCTAGCCAATTCATGGAGTCTGACCCGTGGCCAAGCAACCGATGCTGAAATTTGTGCAGATCGACCGCGTCATGCCGGAAAAGCGTGCTGCCAATGACCGCAAGGACGACTTTGACGAGATCTATTCCGAGTTCGCCGCTGAAAAAGCAGCCGAGCAGGCGAGTCGGTGCAGCCAATGCGGTGTTCCTTACTGCCAGTCGCATTGCCCGTTGCACAACAATATTCCCGACTGGTTGCGCCTGACTGCGACCGGACGCCTGGAAGAAGCCTATCAGGTAAGTCAGGCCACCAATACTTTCCCTGAGATCTGCGGGCGCATCTGTCCGCAGGACCGCCTGTGCGAGGGCAACTGCGTGATCGAACAGTCGGGCCATGGAACGGTCACGATTGGTTCGATCGAGAAATACATAACGGATACCGCATGGGAAAAAGGCTGGGTCCAGCCGGTTGCTCCATCGGCCGAACGCGCTGAAAGCGTAGGTATCATTGGTGCAGGCCCTGGTGGATTGGCCGCTGCGGACACGCTGCGCCAGGCTGGTATCCAGGTCACGGTATACGACCGCTATGACCGGGCCGGTGGCCTGCTGATGTATGGCATTCCGGGGTTCAAACTGGAAAAAGACGTTGTTCAGCGCCGCAATGACCTGTTGGCTGATGGTGGGGTCGAGTTTGTTCTGAATTGCGACGTGGATGCGGCCAAGTTCGAAGAAATCCGGGCCAGGCATGATGCCGTTATCATTGCGACCGGTGTCTACAAGTCGCGCGACCTGGCAATGCCGGGCAGCGGTCTGGCCGGGATCGAAAAGGCGATCGACTTCCTGACAGCCTCGAACCGGAAAAGCTTTGGCGACGAGGTCGAAGAATTCGACAACGGTCGCTTGAACGCCGACGGCAAAAAAGTCGTCGTGATTGGCGGCGGTGACACTGCGATGGATTGCGTGCGCACTTCGATCCGTCAGGGCGCGACTTCTGTCAAATGTCTGTATCGCCGGGACCGGGCCAACATGCCGGGGTCACAGCGTGAAACGCAGAATGCTGAAGAAGAAGGCGTGATCTTCGAATGGCTCAGCGCACCCAAAGGGTTCACGGGTGAAGACACGGTCAAAGGTGTTATCGTTCAGAAGATGCGCTTGGGACAGCCAGACGCATCCGGTCGTCAGGCCCCCGAAGTGATTGAAGGCGCGGACTATGTCGAAGACGCCGATCTTGTGATCAAGGCGCTTGGATTCGAACCTGAAGACCTGCCGACGCTGTTCGGACAACCTGATCTGCCAGTCACCCGCTGGGGTACGATCAAGGCGGCGTTCCAAACCGGCGAGACCGAAATGGACGGAGTCTATGCAATCGGTGACATCGTGCGCGGTGCCTCGCTGGTGGTCTGGGCGATCCGGGACGGTCGTGACTGCGCTGATGCGATCATCGAACGCTTCAATGCTAAATCTGCCGTTGCGGCCGAATAATCCCGGCGATCAGGAGGCTTCGAAATGCCTGAATTGCAAGGCCAATGCATGTGTGGCGCAGTTACGGTGACGGCAACTCCGGCGCGGGATGCGCTGGGGGCCTGCCATTGCGACCAGTGCCGGCGCTGGACCAGTTCCATGCTGGTGACGTTTCAGGCCGAAGAAGGCTATGCCGCGCTTGGACCGGTCAAAACTTTCACTTCCTCTGACTGGGCCGAGCGCGCCTTTTGCGCCGATTGCGGCTCGGCGCTTTGGTATCGGATCACGCTCCCGGGCGAGATGCACGGCCAGACGCAAATGGCGGCAGGTCTGTTTGACAACGCCGCAGGCAACCCGCTGAAACTTGAACTTTACATTGACAAAAAGCCCCAGGGCTACGCGTTCGCAGGCGAACGCCGGCAGATGACCAAAGCCGAGGTCGAAGCCATGTACGCCCCCTCTGACGAAGGAGACAGCCAATGACCAAATATGATGCCGATTGGGTGCGGGCCGAAGAAGCCAAGCGCAAATGGATGGCTGAAAATGGTCTCTATTCCGAGGAAGAAGAGCATTCTTCCTGCGGTGTGGGTCTTGTTGTGTCCGTGGATGGGAAAGCGTCGCGCAAGGTCGTTGATGCCGGTATCGACGCGCTCAAGGCGATCTGGCACCGCGGCGCGGTTGATGCTGACGGCAAGACCGGTGATGGCGCGGGCATTCACGTGCAGATTCCGGTCTCGTTTTTCTACGATCAGATCCGGCGCACAGGCCACGAGCCCAAATTGGACGAACTGATCGCTGTTGGTCAGGTTTTCCTGCCGCGCACCGACTTTGGCGCACAGGAACAGTGCCGGACCATCGTGGAAAGCGAAGTTCTGCGCATGGGCTATTACATCTATGGCTGGCGTCACGTGCCGGTCGATGTCACCTGTCTGGGTGAAAAAGCCAACGCCACCCGGCCCGAGATCGAGCAGATCCTGATCTCGAATTCCAAAGGTGTGGACGAAGAGACCTTCGAGCGCGAGCTCTATGTCATTCGTCGCCGTATTGAAAAGGCCGCCTCGGCTGCGGGTATTTCCGGGCTGTACCTGGCGTCGCTGTCGTGCCGTTCGATCATCTACAAGGGCATGATGTTGGCCGAGCAGGTTGCCGTCTTCTATCCCGACCTGATGGACGAACGGTTTGAATCCGCCTTCGCAATCTACCACCAGCGCTATTCCACCAACACTTTCCCGCAATGGTGGCTGGCGCAGCCGTTCCGCATGTTGGCCCATAACGGCGAGATCAACACGCTGAAAGGCAACATCAACTGGATGAAAAGCCACGAGATCCGCATGGCGTCCTCGACGTTTGGGGATTATGCCGAGGATATCAAGCCGATCATCGCCGGAGGATCGTCGGATTCGGCCGCATTGGACTCGGTTTTCGAAGTTCTGGTGCGCGCGGGCCGCTCGGCGCCCATGGCGAAAACCATGCTGGTTCCGGAAAGCTGGTCGAAACAGGCGGTGGAACTGCCGCAGGCCTGGCGCGACATGTATTCCTACTGCAACTCGGTGATGGAGCCGTGGGACGGCCCCGCCGCGCTGGCCATGACGGATGGCCGCTGGGTCTGTGCTGGACTGGACCGCAACGGCCTGCGTCCGATGCGTTACGTCGTGACTGGCGATGGTCTGGTCATTGCAGGATCCGAGGCCGGCATGGTGCCGATTGATGAGTCCACAGTGACCGAAAAAGGCGCGCTGGGCCCCGGTCAGATGCTGGCTGTCGACATGAAAAAGGGCAAGCTGTATCGCGACACCCAGATCAAGAACAAGCTGGCGAGCGCATTGCCGTTTGGCGAGTGGGTCGGCAAGATCAACGATCTGGACGAGGCGCTGGCAGGTGTGACCGAAAAGCCGATATTCTCGGGCGAAGATCTGCGCAAACGCCAGATCGCGGCAGGCTATTCGGTCGAAGAGCTGGAGCAGATTCTTGCGCCCATGGCCGAAGACGGCAAAGAGGCGCTGGCGTCCATGGGTGACGATACGCCCTCGGCGGTTCTGTCCAAGCAATACCGCCCGCTCAGCCATTTCTTCCGGCAGAATTTCAGTCAGGTCACCAACCCGCCGATCGACAGTTTGCGCGAATACCGCGTCATGTCCTTGAAAACCCGGTTCGGGAACCTGAAGAACGTGCTGGATGAGGACAGCAGCCAGACCGAGATCATCGTTCTGGAAAGCCCCTTTGTCGGAAACGCACAATGGAATGAACTGGTTGGGCACCTCAACGCTCCGCTGGCCGAGATCGATTGCAGCTTTGAGCCCGGTCAAGGTGCGCTGAGCGCTGCTTTGGCACGTGTCAGAGCCGAAGCTGAAGAGGCGGTACGGTCTGGCGCCGGGCATCTGGTGCTGACCGACATGAACTCGGGTGAAGATCGGGTGGCAATGCCGATGATCCTTGCCACCAGCGCAGTGCACTCACACCTGACCCGTCAGGGCCTGCGGACGTTCTGTTCCTTGAACGTACGCTCGGCTGAATGTGTCGATCCGCATTACTTTGCGGTTCTGATCGGCTGTGGCGCGACCGTTGTGAACGCCTATCTGGCCGAAGACTCGCTGGCCGATCGTATCGATCGTGGGCTGCTGGACGGTACCCTGACCGAAAATGTCGCGCGCTATCGCGAAGCCATCGACCAGGGCCTGTTGAAGATCATGGCCAAGATGGGGATTTCGGTGATCTCGTCCTATCGAGGCGGTCTAAATTTCGAGGCTGTTGGCCTGAGCCGCGCGATGGTGGCCGAGTATTTCCCGGGTATGACCAGCCGTATTTCCGGCATCGGCGTCAAGGGTATCCAGGCAAAGGCCGAAGAAATCCACGCCAAGGGCTGGAACAGTGGTCTGGACGTGTTGCCGATCGGTGGTTTCTACAAGGCACGGAAATCGGGTGAAACCCACGCGTGGGAAGCGACCTCGATGCATATGATGCAGATGGCGTGCAACAAGGCGTCCTATGAGCTGTGGAAACAGTATTCTGCCAAGATGCAATCGAACCCGCCGATCCATCTGCGCGACCTGATGGATTTCAAACCATTGGGTAAACCGGTGCCGATCGAAGAGGTTGAATCGATCACCTCGATCCGCAAGCGCTTTGTCACGCCGGGCATGTCGCTGGGCGCGCTGTCGCCTGAGGCGCACAAGACGCTGAACGTGGCGATGAACCGGATCGGTGCGAAATCCGACAGTGGTGAAGGGGGTGAAGACCCGGCGCATTTCGTGCCGGAGCCGAATGGTGACAACCCCTCGGCCAAGATCAAGCAGGTGGCCTCGGGCCGGTTTGGTGTGACTGCCGAATATCTGAACCAGTGCGAAGAGCTGGAAATCAAGGTTGCCCAAGGGGCGAAACCGGGCGAGGGCGGTCAGCTGCCGGGCATGAAGGTCACTGACCTGATCGCGCGTCTGCGGCACTCGACCAAGGGCGTTACGCTGATCTCGCCGCCGCCGCATCATGACATCTACTCGATCGAGGATCTGGCTCAGCTGATCTATGACCTGAAACAGATCAACCCGCGCTGCAAGGTGACGGTGAAACTGGTGGCGTCTTCCGGCGTTGGCACGATCGCTGCCGGTGTGGCCAAGGCGAAGGCCGATATCATCCTGATCTCGGGGCACAATGGCGGTACGGGTGCCTCACCCGCGACCAGCATCAAATATGCCGGTCTGCCATGGGAGATGGGCCTGACCGAGGCGCATCAGGTTCTGGCGATGAACAACCTGCGCGACCGGGTGACTCTGCGCACTGATGGCGGCCTGCGTACCGGGCGCGACATCGTCATGGCGGCGATGATGGGGGCCGAGGAATACGGCATCGGCACCGCCGCCCTGATCGCGATGGGCTGTATCATGGTGCGTCAGTGCCAGTCGAACACCTGCCCGGTTGGTGTCTGTACGCAGGACGAATCCCTGCGCGCCAAGTTCACCGGCAACGCCGACAAGGTGGTGAACCTGATCACCTTCTACGCGCAGGAAGTGCGCGAGCTGCTGGCCAGCCTTGGCGCGCGTTCCGTGGATGAAATCATCGGTCGGGCCGATCTGCTGGCGCAGGTTAGCCGGGGTTCGGCGCATTTGGACGATCTGGATCTCAACCCGCTGCTGATCACCGTCGATGGTGCGCATAACATCGTGTACAATCGCGACAAGGATCGGAACGCCGTGCCCGACACGCTGGATGCCGAGATCGTGCGCGATGCGGCGCGGTTCCTGAAGGATGGCGAGAAGATGCAGTTGTCATATGCCATCCAGAACACGCACCGCACCGTCGGAACCCGCATTTCCAGCCACATTGTGCAGAATTTTGGCATGCGGAACACGTTCCAGGATGACCACCTGCACGTGAAACTTCAGGGTTCGGCCGGTCAGTCCTTGGGGGCTTTCGCGGCTCCGGGTCTGAAGCTGGAAGTGTCGGGGGATGCCAATGACTATGTTGGCAAGGGCCTGTCTGGCGGCACGATCGTTGTGCGCCCGCCGCAGGTCAGCCCGCTGAAGGCGGACGACAACACGATCATCGGCAACACGGTTCTCTACGGTGCAACTGACGGCCATCTGTTCGCGGCTGGCCGCGCGGGTGAACGATTTGCCGTGCGCAACTCGGGTGCCAAAGTTGTGGTTGAAGGATGTGGCTCGAACGGGTGTGAGTACATGACCGGCGGCGTGGCCGTGATACTTGGTGACATCGGGGCCAATTTCGGTGCCGGGATGACCGGTGGCATGGCATATCTGTATGATCCCGAAGGCAAGGCCGAAGCGTTGATGAACAAGGAAACGCTTGTGACCTGCCCGGTCACCGTGGACCATTGGGTGGATCAATTGAAAGCCCTGATCACGCGTCACGCCGAGGAGACCTACAGCCGCAAGGCCGCGGATATTCTCCAGCATTGGGACGTGGAAAAGGGCAACTTCCTACAGGTTTGTCCCAAAGAAATGCTCAACAAACTCTGCCACCCGCTGAGCGAAGAAGTCACGGCAGTTCCGGCCGAGTAAGCCTAAATTCCATCAAAATACTGGCCCCGCGTGCTATTTACAGCACGCGGGGCCCTGATTATTGTGGGGTTTCAGTGGAATTCTTGCCTGCTCTCCCGAATTTCGCCATGCTTTTTTCACCTTGTAGTGTTAGCCATGGCCTGTTTCGGTTTCTAATGGTGACAGAGTAGGGGCAACAGGATGCCAACGACATATCGCGATCAGTTCTTCACCTTTGATCCTGCAAGCCCGCCACCAGCGGGGACGGCAGTCGCGGTCAGCAATTTCACCCTGACTGATGCGAATGATGACAATCTTATTGACGCACCCAGTGGTGACACGGTCAACGGGCAAGACGTTACAAATTCCTGGCCAGGCGATACTGTAACGATCAACGTGTCAGGCGTTGGGAACGTGACCTATACAGGAACCACTTTCTACCTGGCCGATGGGTCTCGGGCTTTCACCCCCACAGACGGCCAGGTGCTGCAGCCCGGAACGCTGGTGTCGACCACTTTTGTTAACACGTCAGGCCCGCTGAATGTCGGTAACCTTGGGCCGCCGTGCTTTACGGCCGGGACCATGATCGCCACACCGGAAGGTGAGCGCGCGGTTGAGGATTTGAAGGTTGGTGATCTGGTCATCACGGTGGATCACGGACCACAACCCTTGATCTGGGTTGGGTGTACAACCGTCGCAGCCGAAGGCAAACTGGCTCCAATCCGTTTCGATGCCGGGGTGTTCGGTCTGGATCGCCCCTTGCTGGTTTCACCGCAGCACCGGATGCTGATCGAAGACTGGCAGGCGTCCTTTCTGTTCGGCCATACCGAAGCGCTGGTTCCGGCGCATACTATGGTCAACGATGACACCGTGACACGGGTCGAGGGCGGTGAGGTTGAATATTTCCATCTGTTGTTCAAACAGCATGAGATCGTTTTCGCCAACGGAGCGAAAAGCGAAAGCTATTATCCCGGGCACGCGTTGTCGGCTTCGGATCGCGAAACACAAAGCGAAGTGCTGCACTTGTTTCCCGAGTTGACCGGGCTTGATCCGATGTCGCTGAAAACCGCGCGCCCGATCGTTCATCCGCGCGAGGCGCGCGCTTTCGCGATTTAGGCCGTTTCAAACCGGAACCTTGCGTCGTATAGCTGAGACATGGCGAAGAAAGCAGCCCGCAAATCCGGCGGAAAAAAACGCAAGGCATCCAGAAAGAAGGAACCAGTGGCGCGGCAGATTCGCCGCTGGGCAACGCGAGCGGTCATGGCGGTTCTGGGCCTCGTGGTTGCTCTGGTCCTGATTTATTCGGTGGTGAACCCTCCTGTCACCCACACCATCTGGTCGGAATGGCGCCGGCTGGGAAAGGTTGAACGCGAATGGGTTCCGATCGAAGACATGGCACCGATCATGGCAAGATCAGTTGTTGCAGCCGAGGACGCAAATTTCTGCCTGCATTGGGGCTTTGACGTCGAAGCCATCCGCGATGCGCTTGAGGATGGCGGCAATCGTGGTGCCTCGACCATCACGCAACAGGTGGTGAAGAATGTGTTCCTCTGGCAGGGTCGCAGCTGGGTGCGCAAGGCTTTGGAAACCTCGATCACGCCGGTGGTTGAAATATTCTGGAGCAAACAGCGTATTCTTGAGGTGTATCTGAATGTCGCCGAAACCGGAAATGGCGTATTCGGGGTCGAAGCTGCGGCGCAACGCTATTTCAACACCAGCGCGGCAAAGCTGACTTCGGTTCAAGCGGCGCGGATTGCGGCAATCCTGCCGTCCCCGCGCAACCGATCGGTCACGGATCCGACTGCGCGCACCCGCAGACGGGCGGCTTCGATCCTCGATGGGGCGGCCACCATCCGCGCAGATGGTCGCGCAGATTGTTTCGAGGATTGAAACCCGCTATCTGCCAAGGCTAAATCTGTCGGGTATTCACTGGTTCGAATGGAAGTTCATGGCGCGTCTGTTTCACGTTCCCCTCTCTCCGTATTGTCGTAAGGTCCGTCTGTCGCTGGCGGAGAAGAAGATCGAGGTTGAGCTGGTAGAAGAGCGATACTGGGAACAGGATCCTGATTTTCTGCGGCGCAACCCGGCGGGAAAAGTGCCTGTATTGCGTCTGGACGGGCAGATCATGTCGGAAAGCGCGGCTATCTGCGAATACATCGAAGAAACCCGCCCAGAGCCACCTTTGATGCCGAAAACCCCCGAAGCCAGATTCGAAGTAAGACGCCTTGTCGGGTGGTTCGACGACAAATTTCACCACGAGGTGACATCGAAGCTGTTGTATGAGCGAGTGAACAAAAAGGTGACAGGACAGGGGTATCCGGACAGCAAGAATGTCAAACAGGGTGCCAAGGCGATCAAATACCATCTGGATTACATGGCGTGGCTGCTGGATCACCGCCGTTGGTTGGCGGGGGATCAGATGACATTGGCGGATTTTGCGGCCGCGGCACATCTGTCTTCGCTGGATTACATCTCGGACGTGGACTGGAACCGCAGCCAGGTGGTCAAGGACTGGTATGCCAAGATCAAGTCTCGACCGGCATTTCGGTCAATACTGGCGGATCAGGTGCCAGGGTTCCGACCGCCGCCCCATTACGCTGATCTGGATTTCTGATAGGGTGCGCAAGGGGGGCTGTCTGCCCCCCATCGCGCCATGGGCGCGATTCCCCCCGAGGATATTTTTGGCCAGATGAAGAGCGGATCGGATCTTAAGGAAAAGCTGGTGCAACAAGCCCAGGCAGAGGGGTTTGTTGCCTGTCGCGTGTGCCGCCCTTGGGATGTTCCACAGGTGCCGAAACGCTTGCGGGCCTATCTGGACGCCGGGTACCACGGGCAAATGGGATGGATGGCCGAGCGCACGCATTGGCGTGGCGATCCTGCCGCCCTTTGGCCCGCGGCGCAATCGGTGGTCATGTTGGCCGAAAGCTATACGCCGGAACATGACCCGACGGAGATCTTGAATCACCCGGATCGTGGTGCAATTTCCGTCTATGCGCAGAACAAGGACTATCATGATCTTGTCAAGAAGCGGCTGAAGCGGTTGGCGCGATGGCTGATTGCCGAAGCCGGAGGCGAGGTGAAAGTATTTGTCGATACCGCGCCAGTTCCCGAGAAGGCGCTGGGATATGCCGCCGGATTGGGGTGGCAGGGCAAGCACACCAATCTTGTAAGCCGCGAATGGGGAAATTGGGCCTTTATAGGGTCTGTTTTCACTACTCTGGACCTGCCGACAGACAATTCAGAGATCGATCATTGCGGGTCGTGCCGCGCCTGTCTGGACAGCTGCCCGACCGATGCGTTTCCGGCCCCGTATCAACTGGATGCACGACGGTGCATTTCATATCTGACCATTGAACATAAGGGCCCGGTGGACCATGAGCTGCGCGGTAAGTTGGGCAATCGGATCTATGGCTGCGACGATTGTCTGGCGGCCTGTCCATGGAACAAGTTTGCCGTCGCAGCGAGCGATATGCGCTATGCCGCCCGTGACGATCTGAAAGCGCCCGGCTTGGAAGAACTGGCGGCGCTGGACGATGCCGCTTTTCGCGCAAAGTTTTCGGGCTCGCCGATCAAACGTATCGGCCGGGACCGGTTCGTGCGCAATGTTCTGTATGCCATTGGAAACTCGGGACAGCCAAAACTGAAAACAGTGGCTCAGCGTCTGTTGGAGGACCCGGATGAGACCGTGGCAGAGGCGGCGCGCTGGGCGGTGGAACAACTGTCATAATTGCCGCAAACAGGCTGGACGTGTCGTGCATAACCGCTAAACCCATCCACAGCGAACAGACAGGAGGACCCGATGACGTTGTCTTTGGGGGTAGATACGGGCGGGACCTATACCGACGCGGTGTTGATCAGGGATGAGAAAGAGGTCATCGCCTCGGCCAAGTCGCTGACCACTCGGGCGGATCTGGCGATTGGTGTGGGCAAGGCGATCTCGTCTGTGCTGGCAGAGGCGCAGGTCACGCCGGATCAGATCTCGATGGCGTCATTGTCGACGACGCTGGCCACGAATGCTCTGGTCGAGGGGCAGGGTGGCCGTGTCGCGTTGATCTATATCGGGTTCAAGGACAGTGATCTTGAAAAACACGGGCTGAAAGAGGCGCTGAAGGGCGATCCGGCCCTGGTGATTGCCGGTGGGCATACCCATTCCGGTGGGCAAGCTGCCGCTTTGGATGTCGCAGCGCTTGAGGCCTTTTTGGATTCGCATAAGGGAATTTCCGGATTCGCGGTTGCTGCTCAGTTCGCCACCCGCAACCCGGTGCATGAGTTGGAAGCGGCGCGCATAATCTCGGAAAGGACCGGGGCGCCGGTGACCTGTTCGCATCACTTGTCCGCCAAGCTCAATGGTCCGAAACGCGCGGTGACGGCTGTGCTGAATGCGCGGCTGATCGGGATGATCGACCGATTGATCGGGCGTGCACAGGATCAACTGCATGCGCTGGGAATTTCGGCGCCGATGATGGTGGTGCGCGGCGATGGCGCCCTGATGAGCGCGGAACAGGCCCGGGAACGGCCGATCGAGACTATTCTGAGCGGGCCTGCGGCTTCTATCGTCGGGGCGCGATGGCTTACCGGAGCGGACAATGCGCTGGTCTCGGACATCGGGGGAACGACCACTGATGTGGCGCTTATCCGGGACGGAAAGCCCGCGATCGATCCGGCCGGGGCGCAGGTGGGTGGGTTTCGCACCATGGTCGAAGCCGTGGCGATGCGAACCCACGGTCTGGGCGGTGACAGCCAAGTGCATGTTGTGGCCGAAGGGTTGCGGGGCGGTGTGTTCCTGGGCCCGCGTCGCGTGTTGCCCGTTTCGCTGATCGCATCAGAAGCACCCGACGTTGTGCATTCAGTACTGGATGAACAATTGCGGGCCACGACCGTGGGCGAGCATGATACGCGCTTTGCCCGCCGCGTGCCCGGCATCCATGCCGAAGGAGTCGGTGCGCGGGAAGAAAGCCTGCTGGAGAGGCTGGGAGATCGCGTTCTGCCCCTGAGCGCGTTGCTGCGGACGCGGATGGAGAACGGGGCGTTGATGCGTCTGGTCGATCGCGGAATCATCCAGGTGTCGGGGGTTACGCCATCTGATGCCAGCCACGTGTTGGGGCGGGTTCAAGCCTGGGATGTCGATGCGGCGCGAAAGGCATTGGAACTGATGGCACGCAAACGGGTCGGGTCAGGGGATATGTTGGCAAGCTCTCCCGAAGCGCTGGCCCAGATGATCGTGGACCAATTGACAGAGCAGACCAGTTTGACTTTGTTAGAGGCTGCTTTTGACGAAGAGCAGGTTGGTTTTGGTCTGCCTTCGCATGATTTGGCGCGTCATGTGCTGACACAGCGTGGGTTGGCACAACACCGTGGGTTGCTGTCGCTGAGCGCTGCTTTGAATGTGGATGTGGTTGGCCTTGGGGCGTCGGCCCCCAGCTATTACCCTGCGGTGGGTGAGCGGTTGCATTGCCGAATGATCCTGCCGGAACATGCGGGCGTGGCCAATGCGATTGGTGCTGTCGTGGGGCGATTGACCTTGCGGCGCTCAGGTACGGTTACATCCCCGACCGAGGGCCGGTATCGCGTGCATCTGGAGGACGGCCCTCAGGATTTTTCAGCATCGGATGAAGCGCTAGCGTTGTTGGAACGGGTGCTGAAATTCGAAGCCGAGAGTGCAGTCAGAGAAGCTGGCGCGGAAGATATTCGGGTGATTGTTGATCGCGATATCAAAACGGCGCGGGTCGAAGCCAAGGATGTGTTTGTCGAAGCCATGATTACGGTCGAGGCAAGCGGACGACCAAGGGTGGCAGTGGGATAGGCACAATTTATAGCAGCCACATTTCTGGTTACCACAATTTGTAGATCATATATCAAAATTTAGATTCGACTCCGAAGACTGCTGTGGATAAAATGGAAGCGCCCGGGGATTCCCGAGCGCTAGCCGCTGCGTTGCAACGGACCGTGTCGCTAAACACACTTGAAGATTCACATGTTCTGGTGTGATCGGTCAAGCGCAAAGCAGCATTCTTGAAAATGCGCAACTCTGTGCTGTGCAAATTGAGGGTACTGTTATGTACTTTGAACTATATCAAGATCGATCCAAAGATTGGCGGTGGACACTCAAGGCCGCAAATCACCTTACGATTGCAGATTCGAGCGAAGGTTATCGTAATAAATCAGATGCCTTAAATGGTATCAGATTGGTAAAAGGATCGGGCACAGCCCCGATCTATGAGTAGAAGAAAAGGCGGCGTAACAACTTGCGCCGCCTTTTTTGTCATTCTGCAGCGTCGCGTTTGGGCAGGACCCAATCCTGACGCGGGAAGTGGCAGGTATAGCCGTTCGGAATCCGCTCCAGATAATCCTGATGCTCTGGCTCGGCTTCCCAGAAGTCTCCGACAGGTTCGACCTCGGTCACGACTTTTCCGGGCCACAAGCCGCTGGCATTTACGTCGGCGATGGTGTCCAAGGCCACCTGTTTCTGGGTGTCATCCACGTAGTAGATCGCGGATCGATAGCTCATGCCGATATCGTTGCCCTGACGGTTGACCGTGGTCGGGTCATGGATCTGAAAGAAGAATTCCAGCAGGTCGCGATAGCTGATCCGAGACGGATCGAACCAGATCTCGATCCCTTCCGCGTGGGTGCCGTGATTGCGATAGGTCGCGTTGGGTACGTCACCGCCGGTATAGCCGACACGCGTACGCGACACGCCCGGCAGTTTGCGGATCAGGTCCTGCATCCCCCAGAAGCAGCCCCCGGCCAGTACAGCGCGTTGCTCGGTCATCAGATATCCTCCACATGAATCAGGTATTCGCCATAACCTTCGGCTTCCATCTCATCCCGATGAATGAACCGAAGCGAGGCAGAGTTGATGCAGTACCGCAAACCGCCATGTTCACGCGGACCGTCCGGGAAGACATGCCCCAGGTGGCTGTCGCCGTGTTTCGAACGAACCTCGGTCCGGATCATGCCATGCGTGGTATCGCGGAACTCTTCGACATGTTCGTGCGCGATCGGCTTGGTGAAACTGGGCCAGCCGCACCCGGATTCGTATTTGTGGGTCGAGGCAAACAGCGGTTCACCCGATACGATATCCACATAAATGCCGGGTTCCTTGTTGTTCAGGTATTTCCCGGTGCCCGGACGTTCCGTACCACTGCGCTGGGTGACGTGAAACTCTTCGGGCGAAAGCGCAGCAATGGCCGTGGGGTCTTTGGTATAGCGAGTCATGGATCCTCCGGCTGAAATAGTGTTTGCGCCATTATCTGGGGGCTGCGGGGTGGAAAGCAAAGCGATATTTCAAACCGCTCTCGCAGTCGTGCAAGTGATCTGAACAACAAAGTCACGCGTATCTGAATAAAAGGGAGGACAAGACATGATGAGATTGCTGCTTTTGACTGCCCTGATCTTGCTGGGCCGCGCCGTTCAGGCGGCGCCGCTGACCGGTGAGTTCGACTCGATCGACGGAGGCACATTGGCCATCGAAGAGTGGCGCGGCCAACCCATCCTGGTGGTCAACACCGCGTCCCAGTGTGGGTTTACCGGGCAATACAAGGCTCTGCAAAAGGTGCATGAGGACTATTCCGGCAAAGGGCTGGTCGTTCTTGCGGTTCCGTCGGATTCGTTCAATCAGGAACTTGGGTCCGCGGAAGAGGTGAAACAGTTCTGCGAGATGAACTATGGGCTGACCCTGCCGATGACGGATATCACTCCGGTCAAAGGGGCTGACGCTCACCCGTTCTACAAGGCCGTTGCCGCGCAGACCGGGTTCACGCCCAAGTGGAACTTCAACAAGATCCTGATCAATTCTGAGGGTGAGGTCGCAGCGACCTTCGGGTCAAATGTCAAACCCGATTCCCGCAAACTGCTGTCTCAGGTCGAGGCCTTGCTGCCTTGAACGGGTTGGCGTGAAAGCTGAACCGCAAGAATGCCAAGGGTTGTAACGGTGACGCCAACCGCATCCATGGCGCCGAGTTTCTCGCCCAGCAGGATCGCCGCGATGGTGACCCCGAATACGGGGTTCAAAAAGTGGAAGGTGGCGGCTCGTACGGCTCCGATCCGGTCCAACAGCAGGAACCAGATCAATGTCGCCAGCAAACCGGGGAAAAGGGTTGTGTAGGTAAAGGCCAGCGCCAGTGGCAACGTCGGGTGGATGTAAATGGTTTCAAAGACCGGAGCAGCCGCAAACAGCGCGGCTGAACCAACCAGCATCTGCAGGCCAACGACCATCATGAAATTCCCGCCGGATGTTGCACCGCGAACGGCCAACGTTGCGAAGGTCAAGGCAAGAGCACCCACACCGCAAAGCGCGACGCCGAACATATCAACGCCCGCGCTGATCCGGCTGCTCATGATAAGGGCGACTCCGGCGAAACCGGCGAACAGACCCAAAACACCCAGTGGCCGCAGCTTTTCGCCGAAAATCAACCACCCCGCCAGCGCCACCAACAAGGGCATGGTGGATGCGATTATGGCCGCGACCGAAGCCTCGACCGTTTGCATCGCATAAAAATTTAGACCCAAATACAGGGCATTTTGGCAGATCCCGAACAATATCGTTGCGCGCCACTGGTTTCGGGTCAGGTGCCAGCTTTGCCCCATCGCGCGGGCAATCATGACCCCCAGAACACCAGAGATCAGAAACCTCAAGGCCAGCGAAAACAGGGGGGACGCATCCGCCACGATAATACGCGCCGAGGTAAAGGCAGATGACCAGATCAGGGCAAATGTCAGCCCCATGGTTATGGCGCGCAGATCCATGGAGACCCCCTGTCACTTTGCGCGGACTGTTCCTGATTTTGGGATCGGTCGCAAGCGGTGCGCGTCAAAAAAGACACATGCGTGATGCAAGAAAAGTCTTGCGCATGTTTATATTGATTGACCAGCCAATTAAAGATATCGGCGGCAGGACCTGACATATCAAGGGAGGTTTGTCGGTGCTTCTGGAGTACATTCTATCGTTCGGCGTCCTGCTGGCATTGGGGCTGGTCGCTTTCTTCGTCGTGAAATGGTGGAACCTGCGCTGTGTCGGCGTGACACCGGTTCATCTGTTCACGTTCATCGCGATTCTGTTCACATCCGGCCTGGATGTCGGCCTGATCATGTTTCCACTGACCGAATTCGGAGGATACGCCGATGACCCGGCCTATGCCTTTGCCAACCCGCTGGCGATCGAGTTCGGATTCTGGGGTTTTCTGATCTGGGCCTTCTATTTCCTGACGGCCTTCTACTTCTGCGTGATCGAACCCCGCGTGAAGTTCTTTGAGATCCCGCTGGTCAAGCTGATCAACAACGTGGTGATCATTGGCACCTGTGCCTTCACCGCCAGCCTGTTCCTGATCTACCTGCCCGGCTATCTGCCCGAGGTCGGCGATGGTGAATCCGTCGTTACCACCTTCTACATCATCGTGTTTGTCGTCATTCTGGCGGCGGCCTATTCCTCGACCGATCTGAAATACGTTCGCATCCTGTCCGTCGGTTCGACCTTTTTGTTCCTTGCCCTGATTCTGGGCATGTGGGCAGCCGCAGGTATGGGCGTGACCGGGTTTGTGGAAACCGGCAGAAATATCGGCGCCTATTTCGCCAACCTGCACAAGTTCGTCCTGCCATTGACCGACTATCACGCGTTCTACCTGTTCTGGTGGTTTGCATGGTCGATCATGATCGGACAGTTTACGTCGCGCTTTGTGGGTGGCCTGACCACGTGGCAGTTGCTGGCGGCGCTGTTGATCTTCCCGTCGATCCCGCTGGGGATCTGGTTCACCGTTCTTTACTATTACCACCTGAACGACATCAGTACCGCTGGCATCACCAACATTGCGATGGTGATCGTGGGTGTGACGTTCGTGATCAACTCATTGGACTCGCTGATCCGTCTGTACACAGACAACCTGAACCTGACCGTCGAGCGGTTCGGAAAGGCGATCTACGTGGCGGGCAACGTCGCACTGCTGTTTGTCCTGACCCTGTTGTTCCAAAGCCAATGGCTGCAAATCCAGTGGATCGGAGCAGTCGTGGTTGGACTGTATCTGGCTTGCGTCGTCTATATCCTGATCACCAAACGCCAAGAGGTATTGAGCATCGACTCGATGCCAGAAGATCGTGATCTGGACTTCCACAAGGTTGAAACGGTCCACTGACCGGAACAGAGACACGGAACAGAAACGGGCACCTCTAGTGCCCGTTTCTATTTTTACCGACAATATCGCAGCTTTGGACAATCTGCGGGCTTTTCAACCGCGCGACATCCCAACCCGGGCGGCGGCTGCCTTTACGGTACGATCAAAAGGAATGTTGCCCGCGCTGCGATCAACTCGCCCGTGAAATGAAGTTGGGCAAGGCTATTCGTCAACCGCCGGATAGATGAACCCGTTTACCGGGTAGGGATTGCCGTAGTGGCCCGGTTGGCTTTCAACCCGAACCAACGTCCAGTCATTGTTTTTGGAGACGTCCCTGACGCCCATCTTCAACGACACCTTGTTTCGGTGCCAGTTGGCATGATTCACGATGACTTCCCGGTCGGTGACGATATCGGATACGACGGCCACATGGCCCAGGGGCATTCCTCGGGTCGCCCGAAACGACATAACCGCACCAACAACCGGTTCCTTGCCGCGCTCAAACACTTGCTGCGCCCGTCCCCACCAGTCTTTCGCATTGCCGCGAATTTCAATACCGCTGAGGTCTCGGGCGTAGGGCACGCACCATACTCTTTGACCTCTGGCCCGCTTTTTCGAGACCTCTTGCAGCGCCATCAACTGGCGTTCAGGGTCGAGATTCGCATTGGTGGTGTTTTGCGCGCAGGCAGAGACAAGAGTGATAAGACCCACCGCAATCGCGGAACGGGCGCTGCCGGACAAGCGCGGCCAAGTTGTTTTCTTTTTACAGACGCTGTTTTGCAAGATATTTCATTGCCGGTTCGAAGACTGACGAAGTTGTAAGGTGATCAGACAAGTCTTGAAAAGAGGCCCGCAAACACCATGGCAAGATTTTGCCAGTTCTCTGACCCAGGTTCAGGTCAATGGCTGCCCTTGAAGGCGCATTCTCACCTTGGTGGCGAATACCGGGCCGAAATATGTTGTGCGAAACGGGTTCAAAACCCGCAGGCACAGAATATTCAAGACGATAGAAAAAAGAGCCCCCCAAAGGCGGCCCTTTATCGTTGGCTAAAAAGTTGAAATCAGCCGTTTACGCTGTCTTTCAGTGCCTTGGCGATGGTCATTTTCACAACCTTGTCGGCTTCCTTGGTGAAGGTTTCACCAGTGGCCGGGTTGCGGACCTGACGCTCGGGCCGCTCGCGGCAGTAGATTTTGCCGACGCCGGGCAGGGTCACTGCGCCACCGGCCGAAACTTCGCGGGTAATCAGGCCGGTGATGGCCTCCAGCGCAGAGTTTGCGGATTTCTTGTCGGTTCCCATTTCCTCAGCGAGAGCAGCAACCAGCTGAGTCTTTGTCATAGGCTTTGCCATTTCTTGGTCTCCTTAACGTGCCCGATCTATAGGGCCTCACCGCGTAACTGTAACGGGATATTGTGGCCAAACACAACGAATAGTAGCGCTGAAACCCCTAAAAATATGGGGAAAACGTTGCTTTTTTGCGTCAGAGGAAGGCCGTTTCGTCGAAGGAGCGCAGTTTCCGGCTGTGCAAACGCTCCAACGGCATGCCGCGCAGATGCTCCATCGCTTTGATGCCGATGGCCAGATGTCGGCTGACCTGAGTGGTATAGAACGAAGACGCCATGCCCGGCAGCTTCAATTCTCCGTGCAGGGGTTTGTCCGACACGCACAGTAAAGTGCCATACGGAACGCGGAACCGATAGCCGTTCGCGGCAATGGTGGCACTTTCCATATCCAGCGCGATTGCCCGGGATTGGCTGAGTCGCTGGACCGGGCCGGACTGATCACGCAATTCCCAGTTTCGGTTGTCGACCGAGGCAACAGTGCCCGTCCGCATGATCCGTTTAAGCTCATACCCTTCCAGTTCCGTCACCTCGGCCACGGCGTGTTCCAGCGCCACCTGAACTTCTGCCAGAGGCGGGATCGGCACCCAGACGGGCAGATCGTCATCCAGGACCTTGTCCTCGCGCAGATAGGCGTGGGCCAGAACGAAATCGCCCAATGCCTGCGTATTGCGCAACCCGGCGCAATGGCCAACCATCAGCCACGCGTGCGGGCGCAGAACGGCGATATGGTCGGTGGCGGTTTTTGCATTGGATGGGCCAACACCGATGTTCACCAAAGTAATCCCCGAACCATCTTTGCGCTTCAGGTGATAGGTCGGCATTTGCGGCAGTTTCAACGGTTGTTCGATAGGTGCTTTGGGGTCCGTGATTTCGGCATTGCCGGTTGAAACAAAGCTGGTATAGCCGCTGGCAGGGTCCGCCAATTGTTCTCGGGCGTAGTTTTCGAATTCCGAGACATAGAACTGGTAGTTCGTAAACAACACGTGATTCTGAAAGTGACCTGCATCGGTGGCGGTGTAGTGCGCCAATCTGGCAAGCGAATAATCCACGCGCTGGGCGGTGAAAAGGGACAAGGGCCCAACAGCATCCTCATGGACATGCACGCCATTGACGATGTCATCATTGGTGGTTGTCAGGTCCGGAACATCAAACACATCGCGCAGGGTGAAGTCGGCTGCGCCCTGATGAGGCACGACCAGATCGGGATTGTTTGCCACGGCAAAATGCACCGGAATCGGTGTGTCCGACGCCGCAATTGTCACAGGCTGACCATGGTTCTTGATTAACAGGGCAATCTGTTGGGTCAGGTAGGATCTGAACAGATCCGGGCGCGTCACCGTCGTGGCATGAACACCAGGTTCAGACACATGGCCAAAGCTCAGGCGGCTGTCGACTTGGGAATAGGTCGAGGTTCTGATGCGAATTTCCGGATAATAGGCTCTGAATCGTGCGGCAGGTGCCCCATTTTCCATGGCGTCCGCAAAGCTGTCGCACAGGAAATTGGTCGCCTGCACGTACAGCTCTTCCAACCGGGCGACAGCGGCGGCGGGATCGGTAAACTGTTCTGGCGCGGGTGCTTGTGGTGTCAGGAGTGTCGTCATGCCAATGGTTCCAGAAGTTCTATTTTTTCGAATGTGCGTACGTCGACCAACCCGAGATCCGATATTCGAAGCTCGGGAATCACGACCAGCGCCAGCAATGAATGCTGCATGTACGCGTTGTTCAGATGACAGCCGCAGTCCTGCATCGCCTGCACCATCCTGTCGGCCTTGGCCGCGACTTCGGCGGCGGGACTGTCGGACATCAGGCCTGCGATCGGCAGTTCGACCAGCGCCAGTTCCTGCCCGTCCCGGAACAAGGTGATGCCACCGCCCACTTCGGCCAGACGGTTGGCGGCCAGCGCCATCTGATCGCGGTCCGTACCGACGACGATCATGTGATGACTGTCATGCGCCACGGTCGAGGCCATGGCCATTTTTCCCTGATAGCCAAAGCCCGAAACAAAAGCGTTGGTGACGCCCCCGGTGGCCCGGTGCCGCTCGACCAGCGCGATCTGGCACACCTCGCCTTCGCCCTCGACCAGCCCGCCAATGATCGGCAATTCGGCCTTCAACGCCTTGGTCGGGGCCTGGTTTTCCACCACGCCGATGACGTTGGCCTGAACTTTGTTGGCCCCTTCCGGTGCCTTGATCTCAAAATCGGCCGACGTCAGCGCATGCCCCAGATGAACGGTATGGCGCGATTTTTCGGGCCAGTTCAGATGTGGACAATCCACTTTGATTGCACCGTTTTCCGCGACAACCTGCCCGCGGGCTATCACCATCTCAACCGGCAGTTCGGCTAGATCCGAGCTGAGGATGATATCCGCCCGCCGCCCCGGAGTAACGGAACCGATCTCGCGTTCCAGCCCGAAATGCGTTGCCGTGTTGATCGTGGCCATTTGCAGCGCGACCAGGGGGTCGCATCCGCAAGCAATGGCATGGCGCACGACGCGGTTCATATGCCCGTCATTCACCAATGTGCCGGAATGACAGTCATCTGTACAAAGAATGAAGTTGCGCGGATCCAGCCCTTTTTCTGTCACGGCCGTAATCTGGCTTTCCACATCATACCAAGCCGATCCCAGACGCATCATCGAGCGCATCCCCTGCCGAACCCGTGCAATGGCGTCGGCCTCGCACGTGCCTTCGTGATCATCCGCCGGGCCACCCGCCACGTAAGCCGCAAAATCAGGCCCTAAATCAGGCGAAGCATAGTGCCCTCCGACCGTTTTCCCGGCCCGTTGAGTGGCTGCAATCTCGGCCAGCATCTTGGGATCGCCGTGGATCACGCCCGGGAAATTCATCATCTCGCCCAGCCCGATGATACCCGGCCAGTTCATTGCCTCGGCCACGTCTTCGGGCGTGATTTCATAGCCTGTCGTCTCCAACCCCGGTGCGGATGGTGCGCAGGATGGCATCTGAGTGAAAATATTGACCGGTTGCATCATGGCTTCGTCATGCATCATGCGCACGCCGTCCAGACCCAGCACATTGGCGATCTCATGCGGATCGGTGAACATGCTGGTCGTTCCATGCGGGATGACGGCACGGGCGAATTCGGCTGGGGTGAGCATCCCGGATTCGATATGCATATGCGCATCACACAAGCCGGGCAGAATGTAGCGCCCTTGTGCTTCGATGATTTCCGTATCCGGCCCCACGCAATGCGAGGCATCCGGTCCGACGAATGCTATGCGCCCGGCAACAATCGCCACAGAATGATCCGGCAGCAATTCGCGGCTGTGTACGTTCACCCAGGTTCCGCCCTGAATGACCATGTCCGCCGCCTCGCGTCCGGCTGCAACTGCGATCAATTTGGGGGCGACATCGGGCCAGCTTGGGAAAGGTGTGTATTCCATGGCTCAACTTTCACGAATGCGTCAGCGGGTGCAACCCCGGTTCTTCGATGTTGGGGATTCCTCATACATGTTGGGCACGTCTTTTGTTCTTGCGATTGCGTTTCCCATTACACCTCAGACCCGATCTCACGCCGCACCCAGTTGGCAAAGGCCACAGCGCCGGGTGTGTCCTCGGCCTGCGGGGACAGCAGCAGATAGTAGGACTCGGGCATTCGCGCACGGTGCTTGAACGGCGCGACCAGCTGACCGCGCTTGATCAGATGACTGGCGATCGTGTCATGTGCCAGGCAAAGACCACCGCCAGCCATGACCGCTGACAGGCAAACCAGATAGGTCGTCGCGTAGGTTATCGACGGATTTTCCCAATTCAGACCCTGATCTTCCGCCCAGCTTGGCCAGTTGGACAGCAAGTTGGAGCAGTCGAACAGTGGCTGTTCCTGGAGGTTTTCCAAGCATACCGGATAGTCTGGTGCGCAGACCGGATAATAGTGTTCGGTGCGCAGAATTTCGGTTCGGACCGTGTCGGACGGACGAAGCGAAAACCGAATCTCGACCGCTGCGCCTTCGGCCATTTCGCGCGGTTCCCAAAGCTCGGTGAAGACGTTCAATTGAACATGTGGATGTTCCGCCCGAAATGCCGGCAGGCGCGGGGCCAGCCAGTTGACGGCAAAGCTGATGTTGCATTGCACTTGAACCGCGTTTGGTTGCGCACCGGTAACCGCCCGGGTTCCGCGCATCAGTGTCCGGAAAGCCTCTCGCACGACTGGCAGATAGGTGATTCCGGCCTCGGTCAGTTCCAGAGCTTTGGGGCGGCGCAGAAACAGTGGCTGCCCCAGATGCCCTTCCAGAGATTTAATCTGCTGGCTGACGGCGCTTTGCGTCATGTTCAGGTCTCGTGCCGCGCCGGTAAACGAGAGATGGCGCGCGGCGGCTTCGAAAGTGCGCAACCAGCCCAGCGGAGGAAGCGAGTTCTGCATCTACATAACCTCGGCATAAGTTCAGCTAATGGGATAGTTGCGTTTTTTTCGTTGGTCAAACTGCCAGGCCCCATGCAGGTTTGGCCACGACCAGCCGCGAAAGGAGCCAAGCATGAGCCTCACCAGTCTTCGTCCCAATATCGACCATTGGTCCGAGCGCGTGGATATGGCCGCCACCTTCCGCTGGACTGCCCGGCTGAACATGCATGAGGCGGTTGCCAACCATTTCAGCCTGGCGGTCAACGATGACGGCACGCAATTTCTGATGAACCCCAATCAGGTGCACTTTGCGCGCATTCGTGCTTCGGATCTATTGTTGCTGGATGCCAATGACCCGAATGTGATGGAACAACCTGGCGCGCCGGACCCGACGGCCTGGGGGCTGCACGGTTCAATCCACCGCCAGTGCCCGCATGCGCGTTGCGTCATGCATGTGCATTCGATCTTTGCGACTGTTCTGGCCTCTTTGGCCGACAGTTCATTGCCGCCGATCGATCAGAACACGGCGACCTTTTACAACCGTTACGTGGTAGATGAAGAATTCGGAGGTCTGGCCTTTGAAAGCGAGGGTGAGCGCTGCGCCGGGATGCTGTCCGATCCCAGGAAGAAGGTCATGATCATGGGCAATCACGGTGTTCTGGTCATCGGCAGCGACCCTGCGGATGCCTTCAACAGGCTGTATTATTTCGAACGCGCGGCCGAAACCTATATTCGTGCCTTGCAGACCGGGCTGCCCCTGCGCGTCTTGTCGGATGAGATTGCCGAAAAAACAGCGCAAGAGCTGGACGACTATCCCGATCAGGCCGAAGCGCACCTGCGTGAGATCAAAGCGATCCTTGATTCTGAAAGTTCGGACTACGCGACCTGAGGCAAAGCGATGCGCATGGTCGAGGCGGGTGGCCTGATTGTATCCGAATAACCGGTTTCAAACCCGTTCAAACAAAGCGATCAAAGCGGTGTCATCCTTGTTGGGGCCAGCCGCGAGATCTCCGTATATGCGGACTTCGGGCAGGGTCAGGTTGCGAATCTGATCCTGTTCCAATTCACGGAAAGCGTCAGCAAAACCCAGTTCCTTGAAATGGCGCGCATTGATCGAAAGGGCAAACTGCGCCCCGTGCCGGGCCACGCGTAACAGCGCGGGCAACACCTCGGGGCCCAAATGACCATGTGTGAACGTGCCGGATGAAACTATGCCAGAATAGCTGTGGCGCGGAACGGGGATGCCCTGTGTCAGATCAGCCTCGATCGCGTCCCGGTAAATATCCTTGCGCATCGCCTGATCCAGCATCTCTGCGCTGATGTCGGTTGCATCAATGGGTCCGACGCCAAGCACCGACAGCACCGCGCCGCACAGGCCGGTTCCTGCTCCGACATCCAGAACGGGCCCCTGACCGCCCGCGCCGACAAATGCCCGTGCCGTGTGGGTGTGAAGCTGATAATCTTCGCGCGCGGCGAAACCGTCATCATAATCTCCTGCCCATTCCGCATAGAGCTGTCTGTTCTCGTCCGGAGAACTCAGCGCATAGGCCGAATGCAGGTCAGGTGTTTTTTTGCTCATGGCCAACAGAAAGGCGCAATCGAAGATTCGATTCAAGTGCGTCCATGCGGCGCTTGCATCCCGGTACGACGCAGATCATCAAAGGGGCATGACCAAGACGCTCTTTTCATTCGGCCATGGCTATTCTGCCCAGGCCCTGTCCCGAAACCTTGCCCCGAAGGGCTGGAAAATTTTTGGCACGACGCGAGACCGTGAAGGGACGGATGCAATCCGGGCCTCTGGCGCCGAGTCGCTGATCTGGCCGGGTGAGGCACCGAACCTTGATGGGGTGACCCATTTGCTGATCTCGACGGCGCCAGATGAAGCGGGTGATCCAGTGTTGGCGGTGCTGGGCGATGAAATCGCCAAGCGGTCCGGTCAGTTCGATTGGGTGGGCTACTTGTCGACAACGGCCGTCTATGGCGACCATCAGGGTGGCTGGGTGGATGAGGACACGCCGCCCACACCGACCGCCAAGCGCGGAAGATGGCGTATGCTGGCCGAGGAGCAATGGTCGGCCATTCCGGGCCTGCCTGTTCATATCTTCCGTCTGGCGGGTATCTATGGGCCGGGGCGCGGTCCGTTTTCCAAGCTCAAGCGTGGTGGATTGCGGCGCATTATCAAACCGGGGCAGGTGTTTTCGCGCATTCATGTGGAAGACATCGCGCAGATCCTCGAAGCCTCGATGATGAAGCCGAATCCGGGAAGCATCTACAATGTATGTGACGATGAACCGGTCCCGCCGCAGGATGTCATAGGATACGCAGCCGAGTTGCAGGGTTTGCCCCTGCCTCCTGCGGTCCGGTTCGACGACGCCGATCTGACGCCGATGGCGCGCAGTTTCTACAACGAAAACAAGCGGGTTCGAAACGACCGGATCAAGGAAGAACTGGGTATTGATCTGATCTATCCCAATTACCGTGTCGGGCTGGAAGCCCTGATGAAAGGCAAGTAGCGTCTTTACATCGCCGCCGCTTTGATCATGTCCGCCGCTTTTTCGGCAATCATGATGGTGGGTGCGTTTGTATTGCCCGACACCAATGTCGGCATCACCGAGGCATCGACGACCCGCAGGCCTTCAAGCCCGCGCACGCGAAGCTGGGGGTCGACGACCGCCATTTCGTCCGCGCCCATTTTGCAGGTGCCCACGGGGTGATAGATCGTGTCGGCGCGGGCGCGGATGTGCTCCTCCCAATCCTGATCGGTCTGGGCGGTATCAGTGCCGAAAAGCTCTTTGTGCCGGTACTTGGCCAAAGCCGGCGCGTTGAGGATATCCCGCGCCATTCGCGCTCCTTTGATCATGGTTTCCAGATCGCGTTTGTCCGACAGAAACGCCGGATCGATGGCGGGCGCCGCCGTGGGGTCTGCGCTGTTCAGGCCTACGGCCCCCCGACTTTCCGGCCGCAGCTTGCAAACATGGCAACTATACCCGTACCCGTAATGCAGTTTGCGGGCATGGTCATCGACCATAGCGATGGTGAAATGCAGCTGAATGTCGGGACGCTCCAGATCGGGGGTGGTTTTCAGAAACGCTGCGCCTTCGGCAAATGGCGTAGCCGCCATCGAGACGCCCGTCTTGCTCCACCGTTGAATATGTCGCAACAACCGCGCTGCCCCTGCCGGGCCGATACCAAAATTGTCGGTGTCTGTGGTTTTGAAGATCAACGCGAAATCCAGATGATCCTGCAAGTTTCGTCCCACGCCAGGCAGCTCGTGGTGAACCGCGATTCCGTGCGGATCAAGGTCGCTTTTTGCGCCAACACCTGAAACCTGAAGCAGTTGCGGCGTTTTCAAGGCCCCTGCGCACAGCAGGACTTCGCGTTTCGCCCGAATGGTGATGTCTGCGCCCTTGCCTCTCACCCGGTATACAACGCCCGTTGCGCGCTTGCCCTCAAAGCACAGCCTTCTTGCATGTGCATGCGTGATGACCGTCAGGTTCGGTCGGTCGGAAACCGGGAAAAGAAAACCAGCTGCCGCGGAACACCGTTCCCCATTCTTTGCCGGGTCGTGAAACTGGGTAACCTGATATAGACCGACGCCTTCGTTGTCGCCCCGGTTGAAGTCTTCGGTATGGCGGTGTTGCAACTGCTGTGCGGCTTGAATGAACGCATGGGTGATTGGACGAGGCTCTTTTTGCCGTGAAACCTGCAACGGCCCGCTGTCACCATGCACGCTGTCGGCGCCAAGCTCATTGTTCTCGGCCCGTTTGAAGTAAGGCAATACACTGTCCCAGTCCCAGCCGTCGCAGCCCAGATCGGCCCAGCCATCATAGTCCTGCCGCTGACCTCTTACATACAACATGGCGTTGATCGCGCTCGAGCCGCCGAGTGCCTTGCCGCGCGGTTGATATCCTCTGCGCCCCTTCAGACCGGGCTGCGGGACCGTTTCAAAGGCCCAGTTGTTGATTCTGGGACGCCCCGGAAGTGCGGTAACAACAGCCGCAGGCATTCTGACGAAAAGGCTTTTCCCACCGCCACCTGCTTCAAGCAGGCAAACACTTGTGGATGGATCTTCGCTCAGGCGGTTGGCCAGAACCGATCCGGCCGAACCGCCGCCTACGATGATATAATCGAAATCCATGCTGTCTTGCGCACCTCTTGCGGCGTTTTCGTTTCTTTGACTGGTCGGGCAGGGTTACCACCTTCCCGGTGAGAGTGCGTTAATGGAGCAAAAAAACAACTGTGACCCAAAGTCAGTATTTGCGTAACCCAGCCTTTTCTTGATGGTCAGATCCGGGCTGTACGCAAGGTGCAGAAAGGTTTTGCAGATCGTTTCTGTCTGCCGAACCCCTCGATTCCCCCGCAAGGGCAAGTTTTGGGGTTCCTTCCTGGGATATCCGCACGTTCCAGGCGGTCTGAAGATCTTGATTTGTTAATGTAACTTACTGTTTTAATTAACAAACACAAGAAATCGATGCGAAATGCAAAGTTTTTTGAAAATGGGGGTTGCAGGTCTCAGGCCTAATCCGTAAATACCCCTTCACCGGCGCTGCTGAGGCGCTGGGACGCGGCGGAAGCGGCGGTTACGCT
>NZ_JAEDOU010000017.1:0-10484 GCF_017872515.1 Ruegeria sp. HKCCE3926
TTACTGTTAATGGGCTGGTTGGAGCATAGTAGCAATACGCTAGCTAAAACGCTTTGTAAGCAGCGCGACGCGATGTTATTTTAGTTTCAATAAACAAAGGGCCTTTACAATGCGATAGGCTTCACAAGAGAACAAGAGTGGATAGAAACCTCGACGCCATAGACGAATTGAATGAAGCCGCTGTGGATGCAGGTTTCGATTGCAGCTATTTGCAACTGGATCAGGGCTATCTCAAGGCGTCATCCAGATCAATTCAGGTGGGTCAGGTCGGGCTGGTCCGAGAGGTGGTGGACAGAAGCGTCGAATACCGCGGCGTAATGTTCGCAGATACGCTGACATTCATGTCGGTGCTTGAAGGGGAGAATGCGCGGATAGCAGGCCTGCCCGGCGGAAGCGCATATTTGTGGTTTGTTCCCAGTGGTTTTCATCTGTCCATGGTGACAGGCGGATATATTGATGTCGTTACGATTTCGGTACCGCGGGAAGTGCTGCTCCCTCACGTTCCGAGCGCTAGTCCTGCAGGAAATATCTTTTCGATTAATGAGCCTGCGGCTCTCAGGTTGCCCGAGAAAAACGCCGAGAACCTGAAATCTACGCTGGCGGCGTGTTTCTCTTCTGAAAGCAACTTTGCAATTGCTGGCGAACTGCAGACCCTGATCGTAGAGGACATCGTCAATATTCTGAGAAAGGTTCGCATTGGTCGTGGCGTTGCGTCGGACCGGAACTTCAAGCAGCATGACAGGCTCATAAAAGCATCTGATTTCATCGCGGAAAACCTGCACCGACCCGTTTCGATCTCCGAGTTGACAGAAGTCACGGCGACCAGCGAACGCACCTTGCTGAGGCATTTCAAAGCGCACTACGGGCTTTCTCCAAATCAATACGCCCGCATCAAAAGGCTGGAAGAAGTGCGGAGATCGCTGAAGTCCCAGCGGGGGAGGCATGGGGCCATCACCAAAGCCGCCATGGATTTCGGGTTCTCACATCTGGGACGTTTTGCTGCTGAGTTTCAAACCCACTTTGGCGTCCTGCCAAGTGTAGTTGTCGGCAAAGCGGTTGGCACAGAAGGGTCGCCGCAAGGCTGCGGTTGAGGGCTCTGCGCGCCCGGAGCACCGCAGCTCGCGGAACTGCTATTAGCGTATCACGAAGCCATGTCTCGTTGGATCGTGGCAGTCACCGAAACGACTTGCTCAAAAGCGTTGTCGGAAATCGGATATGTCTTTGGCGCATTAGGCGCATGATTTTGCCGCTAGCTGCATAGAGACAATTGCCCCCGATTTGTAGCGTCTATTCGAACCATGGGGGCGATTTGTTTCGCGCGTCAGACAGACGGGTTGCCACGCCCTCACAGTGATCCAGGCTCGTACAGCCTGCCAAGTGGGAGAGACCTAAGATGTCGAGATTGCAAGACAAAGTAACGATCATTACCGGTGCAGCTTCCGGTATGGGCAAGGAAATGGCACTGCTGTTTCTGGACGAAGGCGCGAAAGTCGTCGCGGCAGATATCAACCAGGATCGCCTCGACGAGCTTGAAAAAGAGGTTGCCGACAAAGGGCAGTCCGTCGCGACAACCATATCGAACATCGCGGACAAGGCGCAGGTCGAAGCGATGATCCAGTTGGCCGTCGATACCTACGGTCGCCTTGATGTGCTCGTGAACAACGCAGGCATCATGGACCAGATGCAGCCGGTCGGCGACGTCGAAGACAAAGGCTGGAACCTGATCATGGACGTCGACCTCACAGGCAATTTCTATGGCATGCGCGCGGCGGTCCGGCGGTTTGAAAAACAAGGCGGTGGCGTCATTGTCAATGTGGGATCCATCGCTGGCATCAGCGGTGGGCGTGCGGGGGCGGCCTATACGGCGGCAAAGCACGGCATGATTGGCATCACGAAAAGCACGGCGCATATGTATGCAAAGGAGAACATTCGCTGCAACATGATCTGCCCGGGCTCCACTGCGACGAATATCTCCGAAAGCATGGGCGATATGTCCAACTACTCGGAACGGATTCAGGATCGGATTTTGTCCGGCATGGTGCTGAACCCGCGTCGAGCGCACCCCAGAGAGATTGCAAATGTGGCTCTGTTCCTTGCGAGCGACGAATCCAAAGTCGTCAACGGTGCGGTGATTACTGCCGACTCTGGTTGGTCAGCTTACTAGTTGCGCAAACTGGACCGGTCCGCGTGCAATCTGCCTCGGATCGCTGGCCGGTCCTGCTCTTTTCCTCCGGTTTTGGGTGCTTATTCGCTGCATGAACAGATTGGAAAATAAGATCGCCATAATCACCGGTGCCGCGAGCGAAATAGGCCGGGCCACCGCCAGCTTGTTTGTGAGCGAAGGCGCAAGGGTACTCGTTTCTGATTTGAGCGAAGGCGTTTGCAAGGCGGCTGTACGACAGATCGGGCGCGAGAACGTCAGCTATCTCGCTTGCAACGTTGCGGAACCGGAAGACAACGTAAAACTTGCTCAGAGAGCAGTGGAGCTATTCGGCGGTGTCGACATCCTTATCGCCAATGCCGGCATCGAAGGGGACACACGGGACATCCTGAGCTTAACGGAGGAAGCCTTCGACTTGCCCTACAAGGTAAACGTCAAGGGACCGTTTCATGGGATACGAGCGGTAGCAAAATATATGAAAAAACGCGGCGGTGGCAGCGTCGTCATCAAGTCTTCAATCGCGGCGCAGCGCGCCGGGCCTTTGCCCTATACAACGTCACAGCACGCAGTGACCGGTCTGACGCGCTCTGCGGCAAGACAGCTTGCAAGATACAAGATCAGGGTCAATTCGGTGAATCCGGGCGCCGTATCGACAAACATGATGTACGAATCGCGACTGCAAACCGGTGGGGCGAAAGTGGCGGGCGCGATGAAAGCGCAGATCCCGTTGCATCGGTTCGCAACTCCCGCTGAAATCGCCGAAGTCATATTGTTTTTGAGCAGCGACGCGAGCGCCTGCATTACTGGATCCGCTTATGTGATCGATGGCGGTGAACTCTCGTAGCTCTCTGATCCAATCGGTCAGATCAGGAACTGAACACACCGGCTGACCCGAAGAAAGGAAGTCAAAATGTCAAAGACCATGAAAGCGGCCGTCGTAACGGAGTTTGGCAAACCGCTTAGCATTATGGAAGTGGGTGTGCCAACAGTGGAAGCAGGCCAGATCCTTGTCAAAATGCAAGCGTCAGGTGTCTGCCATACCGATCTCCACGCGGCGGATGGTGACTGGCCCGTGAAACCAAATCCGCCCTTCATTCCCGGACATGAAGGCGTCGGTTTTGTAGCTGCTGTTGGTGCCGGCGTCACGGCAGTAAAAGAAGGCGACCGGGTCGGCGTGCCTTGGCTTCACACGGCGTGCGGCCATTGCAAGCACTGCCTTTCCAGTTGGGAAACGCTTTGCGGCGAGCAGCAGAACACCGGTTACTCGGTCAATGGCGGGTATGCGGAATATGTCCTCGCCGACCCCAACTACGTTGGCCATCTGCCCGATACTCTCGACTTTGAGCCAGCGGCACCCATCCTCTGCGCAGGCGTTACGGTCTACAAGGGGCTCAAGGAGACCGACACCAAGCCTGGTGATACCGTTGTTATATCCGGGATTGGCGGATTAGGGCATTTGGCGGTGCAATACGCAAAGGCAATGGGTTTGCATGTGATTGCCGTGGACATAACGGATGACAAGCTTGCGCTTGCGTCACGGTTGGGCGCTGATGCCGTGATCAATGCGCTTGAGACAGATCCCGTCAAGGAGGTTGCTGGCATGTACGGCGGTGCGGACGGGGTTCTCGTCACTGCTGTATCAAAAACTGCTTTTTCCCAAGGTGTCGGTATGCTCGGAAAACGGGGAACCATGTCCCTTGTTGGCTTGCCGCCCGATACGTTCGATCTGGACATTTTCGACACCGTTCTCAGCCGGAAGACAATTCGCGGATCCATTGTCGGCACGCGGCAAGACCTTGCGGAGTGCCTCGAATTCGCAGGCGAAGGCAAGATCAAGGTGCAATACGCAACCGAACCTTTGGAAAACATCAACAGCATTTTTGACCGTATGCGTGCCAACAAAATCGACGGCCGCATTGTCATGAAACTGTGAAGGGTCTCAAAATGAACAGCGTTTCGAAGCCGGATTGGCTACAGTATACCCTTGCCGTCTTGGGCTTCGCCACATGCTCCGCCTTCTGTGTCACCTCACAAGCAGCTGCACAGGATGCGGAAGCGCTCGCCAAAGAACTGAACAATCCGGGCGCTGCAAAAGCCACGCTGAATTTCAGTTTAACCCACAGAACCTACGACGGTGATTTACCTGGGGCCTCTGGTCAGGAAAGCACTACCCTAAGATTCAGACCGGTTTTCCCGTTTAAACTTCAAAATGGCGACAATCTAATTTTTCGGCCAGCACTGACTTACGCAAAGGATTTTCCCGTATTTGACTCTGCTGCAGGCCGTTTCAGAGGTGAAGATGGCTGGCTCGATATTCCTTACGACGTGCTCTATGCGTGGCAAAACGGGGACTGGACTCTCGGCGTCGGCGCGGTTGGATCGATCCCTGTTGGAAACAGTCTTTCTTCTGACAACTGGTTGCTAGGGCCCAGCTTTGTAGCGGTAAAGACAACGAATTGGGGACTGTTCGGTATCTTCCCGAGCCACAACGAAAAGGTTGGAGGGAGCGGTCCGTCGACTTCTCTCACATCCTTTCAGTATTTTGCCTTTGCAAGTATTGGCAATGGATGGTTGATCGGCACTGATCCTATTATCACCTATAACTGGGAGGCCACATCAAGCGAAGCATGGACATTCCCTGTTACACTGAATGTTAACAAAACAACTGAAATCGGAGGACTTCCTTTCAAGCTGGCCTTCATAGCCGAAAAGAACCTTCAAGCGCCTGATCGTTTTGCGCAAGACACAAGATTTGAGTTTCAGATCAGTCCGGTGGTCACTAATCCTTTTCAGCGAAACCCACCATTGCCTTCTGTAGACGCTGCGACCCGCGCTGCCGTGCTTGCCCCAATTTCCCGTTACTGAAAGCGCAGACATCGGCAGATGTCCGGATAGGTTTTGGCAATCCCAACAAATTTATCGGCCAGAAGCGAGTGTACCATGCACTGAGCGTGCTACTCGAGTATGTTCTTGTAGATGTGTCCGTCCTTCATGATGATTGTGAAGTTGTCTTCGGGGTTGCCGATCAGGGAGATATCGGTCAGCGGGTTGCCTGCCACCAGCAAAATATCGGCATAGGCGCCCTCTTCAATCACACCGTTTTTCCCGGGGTATGGGTTTCTTGGACCGGACAAGGCGAATAACTGTTGATTGTCGTGGGTCGCCATTTTCAGAACTTCAAAGGGCGAATACCACTGCGTCAGCTTGGCCAACTGATAACCATGTCTTTTTGCCAACTCAGTGTCGTAGGCAATGTCCGTACCGAAGGCAACTTTGACGCCGTGTTTTCTGGCCAACTCGTAGGCGCGTTTTGTCCCCTCTGCAACCCGAAGGAACTTTCCCCTTTGCAAGTTAGGAGATCCCTCAGCAGGAAACATAGCATCCTCGTCATCGAGAAACGGTTGCATTGAAAGCCACACGCCTTTTTCAGCAAGAAGCTTTATTGTCTCTTCATCGATAAGCTGACCATGGTCGATACACTGCACACCAGCCTCGACCGCCAGACGAACCGCGTCGGAAGTGTAGGCATGAACCGTCACGTAAGTATTCCAGCTCGCGGCGGCCTCGACAGCGGCTTTTAGTTCATCGAGCGTGTACTGTGACGCATCTATCGGGTCATTTGACGAACTGATACCGCCACCGGCCATGACCTTGATTTGCGAAGCGCCCTGCATCAGCGCTTCCCGGACGCGTTGAAGGACGGCGGGTCGCCCGTCGGCGACAATACCCAGCCCGGTGCGCTCCAACGGCTCAAGAATGCGATTGGCCTCAGCCGGGACCTGCATGCGCGTCCGAACGTCACCGTGCCCGGACGTTTGCGAAATCAATGGACCGCTCGGATAGATACGAGGGCCAGGGACTACGCCGTCGTCAATCGCAGATTTCAAACCGAAAACCGGTCCTCCGAGATCGCGTACAGTGGTAAAACCACGCATCAGCAATGCTTCGGCTTCGAGCACGGCGACCGTGTGCATGTAACCCGGATGCTCTCCAAATATCTTCGAGGCGGGCAAGGTCGCCGTCATAACATGATAGTGCGCATCCGTTAGGCCCGGCATCAGAGTGTGGTCGCTGCCGTCTATTACAACGGCCCCCCGAGACTCGATATCGGCAGAAGTGATCTGACTTATCACATTGTCTTCAACTAGAACGTTCACGTCCTCTATCAGCGCCTCATTCATACCGTCGAAGACATCGACGTTCTCGAAGAGGACGCGGCCGACTGCCTCTTGCGCCAATGCCGCAGAGGACGAGGCTAGCGCCACCACTAGTCCGATCGCAAGTTTCATCTCTATTCCTTCTCTTAATAGCTCGCACGGTTTAGTGGACGCTCTCAGCCAGCCTGTGCACATTTGGCATCTGCCGTTGTTTCTCAAGCACCTTCTGTCGCTGCGCTTTGGAGGGTGGCTTGAGGCCAGCTCTTTCTTGCCTTCTCAGGCGAAGGCAAGAAGAACATGGCAATGGAAACGGGTATCAGCAGAGCACCCATGGCGAGGAATGCTGTGTCATAAGATTGCGTGGCTTCATAGATCAACCCGGTCACATACGAACCAAAGCTTCCCAAAATTAGAACCAACGTCGCGATCCCCAGAATCACACCGATCGATTTTGCTCCGAGCCGGGAGGTATAAAAGATTGGCAGCATAGGCAGTGTTGCACCAACAGCGGAGCCCAACAATAGACACGCGATGTAGAGCACTGTCACGGAAGGCTCACCGGACAACAAGAATAGGGCGGCTGCCATCAGGACCGCCATAATCCAATAGACAACGCGGTGATCGATCCGTTCGCTTGCACTGCTTGCCGCCAGCTTGCCGATCACCTGGCCCACCGCGATAGTGGAGATCAGCTTAGCGGCCAGTCCGTTCTTGACCCCTTCGGCGCCTTCACCGAAGGAAAGCGAATTTACAAGAGCACCCAGATTGAACTGCACGCCGGTATAGGCCGCCATCAAGGGAACAATTCCCAGAACCGGAATCCAGAACGTCGGCATTCTGACAAGCTGACTGGCTATCCAGTCAGGTTCGACTTGCGCACCCGCCTGCGTATCCGTTTCAGACGGGTCCGCAGGCTTCGGCGGATCCTTTCTGAGCACCAACCCATTCAGAGGAAACAACACTGCAACTGCGCCGACGGCGAGAATGATCATCGTCATCCGCCAGTCAAACGCCGCGATCAAGGCCGAAATGACCAAGGGGAGTACAAACCCACCAACCGAGCTTCCCAGAGACGAAACGCCCAGAGCCACGCCGCGGCCCTCCGTAAACCATTTGCTAACAAGTGTTTGAGAGCTCAGTGAGCCACAAAAGATGATAGCTGCGGGAAGAAGCGTCGCGTAGGCAGCCAGAATCATCCAGAACGCTGATGCAAACGATATGAGCAGTAGACCAGCCGCAAGACAGGCAACCCCAATCAGGATCAACGTTCTCAGGCTCAACTTGTCCATCAGCTTGCCTGCAAAGGGGCTGGCCAGACTGTTGACGACCAGCACGATGGTAGAGCCAAGCAACACCTGACTTTGTGGTACCTGGAATTCCTCGGCCCAGGGCAAGACAAATAGCGCGTAGCCCGAAAGCAGAACGCCCATCGCAATACTTTGGTTTGCGAGTGTCGTGCCAACGACAAACCAGCCATATGTGTTCTTGGTGCTCATGGTTTCATTCCTTCGATTTTCGTTGGCAATGCAGTCGGCCGTCGAGCGCCGCTAGGCGCGTTGCTTTGGTCGCCCTGTCCGCGTTCGCGTCGCGAACAGGGTTGTTTCCACGTGGGTCAGATCGCCTTCTGGCCACCGTCCGCCATGTGCACGGTGCCGTTGATCCATGTGGATGCATCACTGCTCATGTAAAGAAGCGCTTCGGCGATCTCCATAGGATCCGCCCAACGTCCCAGTGGGATTTTCGCCTTGTAAGCCTTTGAAAAATCCTCGCCCAGTTCTTCCTCGACGCGCAGGAACATCGGTGTCGCGATGGGGCCGGGATTGACCGAGTTCACCCGGATTTTGTGTTGTGCCAGTTGCTTTGCTCCGCAGCGGACAAGCCCGGTCACTGCGTGTTTGGACACATTGTAGGCCGTGGTCTGCCCCCCCATGGTCGCACCGACCGATGACGTGATAACGACGCTGCCGCCGCCACGCTTGATCATCGATGGTACGCAGGCCTGCATGTTAAAGAGCGGACCTTTGACATTGACGGCAAAAGGGAAATCGAAATCCGGTTCGGTGACATCCATGATTGCCAACGGTTTGCCTTCAACACCGGCGTTGGCGACCAGCGCGTCGATACCACCGAACTTTTCTTCGGCTGTGGCGGCCATTCTGAAGCTGTCGTCTCGGTTGGTCACATCGCCAGCAACATAAATCACATCGTCGGAGGCAAGCTGTTCAACCGCTGCCTTGCAGCTATCCTCATTCAGGTCGAAGATGACCACTTTGGCACCTTCTTTCAAAAACAGCTCCGATGCCGCGAGGCCGACACCGCTAGCGCCGCCTGTAATAATCGCAACTTTTCCATCCATTCTGTTCATGTGGTCGCTCCTATTCTTGATTGCGTTTGATTTGTGTCCGTATTTCTTCGGAGGTCGAGATTTTCAAAATGTGATCCTTGTCCGAATACCGAACAGCCAGACTTCGTCATCGACTGGATTCAGAAGTGGGTTTCCGATCCTCTGGATGTCGAACGTGACGGCCAGGTTTTTGGCGAGGTAGTAGTTATAAAAAAGCTCGGTTGCGTTTTGCCAGCCGAAACCGGCAGAAGATTCTCCGCGGGAGTGGGCAAGACCAAGGATGTCAGCCCCGTTTCGCATCTTTTTGCGAAAGCCTGCCAGAAACGATGTGTTGTAAGGGGGCGCGTCCCCCTCCGAGAATCCTATGCGAGTAAACGGGTTCCAATCGCCGAATGTCCAGCTCGCTGTGAGTGCTGCGCCGTAGCTTTCTTCCGTTCCGGCGTCTTCACGTTCGTCCAGGTGCCATAGCGTGAGGCTGATTTTCTTGTCCAACCGTTCCGCTTGCGAGGGCACGTAGCCGAGTTCTACGCCAGTCCAGAATTCCGCACCACCCTCAAAAAATTCGAGGTCGTCAGATGTAAATCCATTGGCGTCGAAGGTGCCAGCCACGCCGTAGATATTATCGTTAAAATAGTAACCGCCCAAAATGCCCCAACTCGATTGTGGCTGCAGCACGCTGACCGGGTTGACGACTTCGTTGTTCATGAAACCGGTCCAAGGATTTGAAAACCCGTGGGTGTAGAAAAAGTTGTTCGGGTCAATCCGCCCTATGGCAAAGCCTGATGTTCCGCTACGGAACGGTTTGGCATAGTAAAGCGAGTAGAGATCAAACTTGGTGTCTCCAAGAATTGCGTTGGTTGTGCCGACATATCCGAATTGCTGCGCCAAAGCACTGGGCGCAACGCCATTCCCAATTGCATGTCTGTAATCGAATGTGAATTCTATCCGCCCCGCGTCGCGGTTCTCGAGACCCCTTGACTTCCATACTCCCGTGAACCGGAACAATCCCCCTAAGCCATAGTCTGGCTCGTTTAGAACGCGATCTGCCTTTTGATAATTGATCTGGTAGTGGCCGCCCATACGAAAGTTGGCGTTTTGCTCGATGCGTTCCTTGAATTTGAACCAAGGATCTAGCGCTTTGTCAAAACCGGGTAAGATATAAGAGGGACCCGTGTCAGCTCGACGATTTTGGATTTCATCCAAGTAGACCTCAGGTGCGCTGGGTCCGCCAAAACCGGCACCTAACCGCGCTGGCGCAGCTTCGACGCCGCTCTGAGCAAGAACAGAAGCGGGACAAAATAAAGCGCAAGCAACGCTGAACAACCTCAAAAGTTTGGGCCCGGCCCGCTCACTCTCACCACATTGACGATGCGTACTTTCATCAAGTGTTACACGAGCGGAAGCGCTCGTTTTTTTGAGGTGTCGCGCTGACTGTGTTATTTTGAAATGGTTCGCAGTAGAGTTGCAGAGATCGAATGCATTTTTTGCGACGCGAGAGACTCGAAAAGTCGAGAAGAGGTTTGAGTAGATTCGTTTCACAGCAGGTCCTCTGGCGGGCACCGTAAGGTAAAAACTATCGTCCAAAAGCGACAATCCGAAGTCCGGCAAACATCGAGCTGCAAATCGCCAATTTACTATCCTAAATCCGTCACGGGGAAATTAAGGCTGGTATTGTCAGATTAGCTTCGCCTGAGCGAGGAAGGGCGGTTGCGCGGCCGCGAGAGGTGAGTTGAAGATAGGGGGCGGGACTTCACGAAACCCGCGAGACCCTTCTTCAAGTGCTCAAGGGGTATTGCCAAGTTGTTCAGGCTGAATGATCTGG
>NZ_JAEDOU010000018.1:0-9359 GCF_017872515.1 Ruegeria sp. HKCCE3926
TCAGCCATCGCACAGGCGGCTACCGTCATCTTTTTGGCTATGAATTCTGACCCTAATGGCCAGTCTTAATCAACCCAGGTACTTATCCAAACCTTGATTTGTGTCCATAAGATCGCGTGGAAACTCAAGGGCATATCACGGGCGCTATTTGATCGGATTCATCGAAGGCTGCGGAGAGAAATCGCGATGGTTGGAAACACAATCTTCGTGCAGCCATTCAAATCGGTAGGTGGGTATGTTGGCGGGTAGCTGGTAAAAACCGCCAATTTTTCCAATGGATTCAAAGTGTCGGGCGACACATAGTTCTGCCACTCACGCTTCACTAAGCTATTGATTTCGCTTTAGCTACCATTTCAACAGAGCACACGTTTTTCCATTTGCGTCTCAAAGGTCTTCCATCATGTCCGCTGAACTCCACGAGAGTCTCTATTCGCCTAACGTGCGGAATATATCGAGAGAAAACCCAAAGCAAAAGTCGCTTTCAGAAAGCGATGCCATTCTTTTTGAACTTTAAGAATGGTCTTTTATCGACTGCCTCCGCCACTACTGCAGTTGTAAAATGTCCGGAACGCAAAGCTGTCTTCTTGCCGGCATTTTGTCCGCACCATCCGATCGTTTCAGCCGCTTCGGACCGTCTTTGACCTTGATCTTCGGCTTTGCTAGTGGACCCTTCAAGGTCACGGGCCAAGGGCTCTTCGAAAGAGGTTCGCCAATCTTGCGGGGCTGCAGATTTAGGTCCAAAACCTTGCCCTCCACATTAACACCGCCAAAGACGACGACTTGGACATGATCTGTCTCCAATGTGGTTTGTTTCGTCGAAATACTTCCATTTGAAATACTAATCGGCGCGCGCAAACATACAATTGGAGCAACCTTCTGTTTCTTTTTGGTAAACACCCAAGGTAGCACCCCCAATCCTGCCAGATCTAAAAGCTGGGTCTCGATCGAGCCGTCACGCATAGAAACTGTGGCATTGCCGCTCATGCTATTGGCAAAATGCTTGACTGAATCGGTTCCGCCGGTCACCGAAAAATCTGCATAGATTGTACCGCTTGCGCCCTTTTTGAAGTTCAAGCTGTGAAGAATTTCATCCAGTTGCCAGCCACCTGCCTTGCCGGTCAACGTGAGCAGATGTGTGTCGTTCGATAGATCTATTTGCCCACTGACGTCGAAATGAGCGCCTCCGTATTCAAACTTCAGTGGTCCTGCCTTAAGCGCGTTTTTGTTGAGCGTCACTTCGCTCTGCAGACTGCTGATGCCCTTGGCACCTTCGATGTGCCGAAGGTCAACGTCGACATCCATATCCATGCCGGACAAGAGAATTGAGCGCCCGATAGGTTTAAGCGTTACATCTCTTAACGCGCCTTGGTTGCCCTCGTCTTCTTTCTTAGGTTCTTTCTCTTCCGGATTTGGGCCGCCTAATTTCCGCAACTGTGCGGCAGCCTGAATGATAGTTCGGATCTGATCTATCATTATCAGGTCACTCTCAATGGAACCCTGCAGCACCGGGTCGCTTGTTGCATCATCAAGATCGGCCATAATCTGCAAGATAGAGTCGGCGACCTCAACATTGGCACTCGCGTTCCAATCAGTGCCTTCGCTAACAAGATTGATTTCAAGGCGAGCCTGCCCGGTTTCCACACGTTCAAGCGATAGTGCCTGCAAAAGATCCGCTCCGGATGGAACAGCGACATCAATTGCCAAATCCAGGTCCTCGAATTTGAGTACATTCTCGACAGTGCCATGCACCTCAAGGTTCCATACGTCTGTATCGCGTGTCTTCCCATCCAAATTCGTCAGCGAAAGCTGATTGATGTCGCCGTTCAAATGGAAGTCACCGGAAAACCTGCCAAGCTGGTCGTCTGGTCCCAACAATTCTGGCGAGATCAAACTGCTTGCCGGTATATCCACTAGGCCTTCTGCTGATATGCCTTGCAACTGAAGCGCGTCATCGACCGAACCGTTCAAAATGATAAACGGATCGGCTGGGTTCCCAATTCTAAGGTTGATGTTTCCGACTGTTAAAGCGCCTTCTGGTGTTCTGGAAAGCTCGGAGAACTTAATCGGGGGCGGGCCTTCGCCGGACGTGTCCAACGTGAAACCGTTGGTCTTAATGACCATTTGTCGCTGCGGCACCTGCCCAGGCACGCTGTCGATAACCATGTCGACTGCGATAAGTTTAAGATCATACCGCGAGGCGGCTGGGGCTGGTTCCGCATCTTCTGGGTACAACCTAATTCGGGTTGTTAGGGATACGTCTTCTGGGTTTCCCAACTCTCCGATTTGTCCCGTCAGCGAAAGGCTTTGCCCACCATCCAATTCAGTCAATACAGCCAGGTCATCAATCCGGGCTACGCCGTCGACTGATTTGAATGCTGCACCAATACTCCCTGAACCCTCCAGAACGCGATTGAGTTTCAGGATATCAAGAAGCTGACCAAGTTCGGCAACCTCTATGGTCGTATTCACTTGTAGCCCGTTCTCTTGAGGGACTTCCTCGGCGGCAATCGCAATCTGATCGAAGTTCACCGCGACCTGAAACGAGTCGTCCGCAGGAATGCTCGCGTTCAGAGTAAACTTCTCTCCGTTTAGTGCACCAGCCCCAACCGCGGTCACAACGTCGGTTTCCGTATCACGCTTTAAATTCAGTTCAGGAAGCTGCAGATCCAGATCAAGCCCGTTTAGATCGTTCTGGTAAAGAACGGTGACATCGGTCAGGTCAATTTTGTGGTCCGTTAGAATTCCAGCCACAGACAGGTTTGCAGGTTTGGCCGGATCCACGGCTCTAGCGCCCGTTTGGGAAGCGGACTGCCAGTTTCCGACACCGTCTTTGTCCGTGATCAAGTTGAGGTGAACACCCGAGAGAGAAAGCTCACTCAGCGACAATTTTCTGTTCCAAAGGTCGCGGGCAGAAATTTTGAACTCAAGTTTGTCGATTGCTGCCAGATTCGCTTCGGCTCTGATCGCGCCGGGTAGTACCAATCCCGCTGCTGATACATGCAGTTGCCGACCAAGGCCTAGACGCACTTCATCATCGATTAACACGTCCTGACCAAGTTTCTTCGAGATCAGGTTTTCAACAAAAGTGGCTCTGACAGAAGAAAACAACGCAGAGGACAGGAAAAGCCATGCCACAACAACCGCGACGAACGCGACAGCGCAACAAACCATGACACCTTTTGTGATGAACCGCACGCTTTTCTCCTAAGGTTCTGATTCCTTTTTTGGGCAGACTAGACCATTAAAGCATCATGTTAATGGAATATGTGGCTTCTCATTTTGCTGAACCCTAAATGACCTTGACCATTTAGCCGACTGCTCTTGCGGAATTGGTCGGGCGGCTAAGAAACGGTTAAAGGACTAAATTTAGGATGTGCTGCTGACCCAGTTTCAAAATAGCTGGCTTGAAACGCGTTTAACGATTCGTAAACGGGCACATTGCATTAGCTTTGATTACTGCGACCCGACGCCCAACCAAACTAGTGGCGGCTAAAATACTTCAATTCCCTCATCCATCTAATTACTGTTATATGTGAATTATTCAAACGATGGGGACACAATGAATTCGCTAACTAGAATCACACGTGGGATTGGTGTTGCTTTCAAGGATGGTAGAGTGAAAGGCCTTCTTGCCTTTACAGTCGGAATGATTTTATGGGCCTCGGCCTTCTACCACTTTGTCGAAGGTTGGAGTTGGCTCGACTCAATCTACTTTTCTGTCGTGACCATTTCGACCGTAGGGTTTGGTGACTTCTCACCCGAAACCGCGGCAGGGAAGATCTTTACGATGGTATACATCATTGTAGGTCTCGGTGTCTTCGTGACTGCAGCAACCACAGTGGCGGATACAATCTTGTCCCAAGACGACAAAAAAGCGGACAAGTAGATTATCCCAATTTGGCCAACCCGAACTCATGCCCAGGCATTGATTTGACTGGGCATCTCAAGCCGTGGCCCGGATTAATTTGTGTCTTCAAGCTGATAGATGACCACTAAATTCTAAAAAAATATACATATTAGGTTTTTTGAGTGTAACATTCAAAAAAAGTTCACGGAGGGATGGAATGGAAAAGACTCAGGACGCGAAGATTGTCGATCTAGCGATACGATTGCTATTTCTTGGACTATTCCTCTACAGCGCCCTGGTTATGGTGGCCCCGCTTGCGAGCGTGGTTATCTGGGCAACGATCCTCTGTGTGGCGCTTTACCCGGCATTTGATTGGCTCCAGTCCAAGCTGGGAGGGCGGAAAAAACTTGCCACAACGATCTTGGTTTTGTTGGGCCTTGTTCTGACCCTCGGGCCAGTCGCAACTGCGGTGTCCGGGGCTGCTGAACTAGGGTCCGAGTTTGCGGAACAAGCAGACAAGGGTGAGTTGAAAATCCCCCCTGCCCCTGAGGGGATCAAGGAACTACCACTGATCGGAAGCAAGATTGCCGATGTCTGGAGTATGTTTGAACGGAATCTGGACGGTGCGCTTGCAAAATACGGCGCGCAAATCCTTGAAATCACCAAATCGCTCTTCGGAAAGGTGTTGGGCATTGGTATCGGGCTTCTTGGCTTAGCTCTGTCCGTGTTGATTATGGGGGCATTGTTCAGCCCCGGGCCAAATTTGGTCCAGGGTCTTCAGCGCTTTGCCAACCGTGTCTTTGCGCCGCGCGGCGGTGAATTCGTGACACTGGCAGGCGCAACGATCCGAAACGTTACAAAAGGCGTGATTGGCGTAGCAGCCATTCAGGCAGTTTTCGTTTGGATACTGTTGGCATTGTTTGGGATTTCTTCGGCCGCCACGCTGGCATTTATCTGCCTCATACTCTCAATTATCCAAATCGGGCCCGGACTGGTTCTGATACCAGTTATTATCTACGCGTGGAGTTCTATGTCCGGTGGAACTGCTTTGATCTTCACCATATTGGCCGTTCCCGTCATGATAATGGACAGTTTCCTAAGACCCGTGTTCATCTCAAAAGGCCTTGAGACTCCCATGCTGGTCATCCTCATCGGTGTTCTCGGAGGTATGATGGCGTACGGGTTGATCGGCGTTTTTATGGGGCCGGTACTCTTTGCTGTCTTCTATGAGCTGTTCAAGGTTTGGATTGATACCTCACCTGAAGCCGAGGGCACTGTCGAAGGTGCGACGAAATGAGGAAAACGATATGGACAACCCTGGCTGTCATTCTGATTTTCCTTGTCTGGTATCTGGTCGCTGATCGAAAAACACCATTTACTGGGAACGCCAGAGTAAAAGCTGTAGCCACCCAAATCGTGCCTCAGGTGACCGGAACGGTAACGGAAGTCTTGGTAGAAAACGGCCAAATCGTTTCGGCAGGTGATGTTCTGGTTCGAATAGATTCCAGACCCTACGAAATCGAGCGTTCAAAGGCGGAAGCTGATCTTGAAGCGGCAACCCAAGAGGTGGGTGCGTCTTCGGCAGAGGTAAGTGCGGCACAAGCCAAACTCGCAAGGGCGCAGAGCGATCTGGATACGATGCGCATTCAGACGGAACGTGTATTTGCGCTCGAAAAGAAAGGGTTGATTGCCGTCTCAAAAGCCGATGATGCACGAGGACAACTGGCAGAATCCGAGGCAAACTTTGAGAACGCAAAAGCTGATCTGGAAAAAGCAAAGCAAAGGCTTGGTGACGATGGGATTGAAAACCCGAAAATCCAGCGCGCACTGGCGGCCTTGGCGGATGCGGAACTGAACCTTGAATGGACCGAACTGCGTGCTCCTGCGACAGGTGTCATTTCTAATCTGCTGATTGCCCCCGGAACGTATGCGCGATCCGGCCAGGATCTTTTGACGTTTCTGGATGCAACCGACGTCTGGATCGAGGCGTATTTTACCGAGAACAATCTGGGAAGAGCTTCAATAGGGTCTCCGGTTGATGTGGTGTTGGATATGCATCCAGGCAAGATTGTTCCGGGCGTCATTGAGAGCTTTAGTGCTGCTGTTTCTTTGAGTGGCAGTGATGAGCCAGGGCAATTGGCGAGCCCGCCAAGCACCAAGGGATTTTTGCGGGAGCCCGAAAGGTTTCCGGTCAGGATTGTTTTACCCGGCTATGAAGCTGGAAGTGCCGAAGACGATCTTCGCTTTCAACTGAACGGGCAGGCCGATGTAATCATGTATCTAAGCGACAACTCGTTGCTGAACCTCGTAGGCCGCGCCTACATCCGCGTGGTTTCAATCTTCTCCTATGCATACTGAGAACCAACGCTCTGTCACCCGGCTTGCGCTGGGTGTTACCGGTGTATTTGCATTGGGCCTGTTTCTCGGGTGGCCACTCGCCATCATTGGAGCGGTTTTCACTGCCCTTTTTCTTCAAGCGCCTGCCGCATTGCCTTTGGCGGCGTTTGGCAAGCTGTTTGTCTTCTCGATTGGATTGATGTTCACTTCATTCCTGCTTTCCTCAATCTTCTCACCATATCCTGTTGTGTTCCTGATCCTAGTGGCGATTGGAATAATCCTGTCTTTCATATGGTCCGTTTCCGGTGCCGGAGTATTGCCCGGTGTCATCGCCCTCATGGGAGCGTTGATGATCCCGAACTTGGTTTTGCAATCACAGGATCTGGCCTTGGTGCTCGTGTATTGGATACCACTGAATCTGCTGTTTGCAGGCTTTGTATCGACGCTGATGTTCGTGTTGATACCCGCTGCACCTCAAACGGCACCTCAAAAGAAAGCTGCAACATCGCCGGACTTCGACTCACATCGCCGAATAGTCAGGATGTCTCTGGTCACAGTGCCCTTTGCTATGGCGTTCTTTATTTCCGGCGCTTCTGCTTTGTTGGTCCTGTTTTTTGTCGCCCTGCTGAGCCAGCAACTTGCGGCAATGCCTGCTGCAGGCAAAACAGTTGCAAAAGCTATGCTGACGGCAAATCTACTTGGGGCCGCAGTATCCATCATTTGTTATGAAATAAACGTAATAGCTCCGGTTATTCTCACCCCCGTTTTGCTGTGTTTTTTCTTTTGCCTAACACTCGGAGCACTTGGAAAGTCAAAAGTCCCGCTCGCCGCCGCCGCCGGTTCCGCTATTACGACAGCTCTGATAGTATATGGCGGTTCGGTTGCACCATTTTCAGACGAAGCTGACGTCAAGAGCATCACTCGCGTATTGCAAGTTGCCAGCGCCGCTTTTTTTGTAATCATCGCATATGTTGTGGTAGATGAGTTTTGGCCGGAGAAAGAGCGCCAGGCGACTCAATGAAGTTAGTTGCGACAAAACTTGGCGCTGAAACCAGCAGAGTTCCCAGTTTGACCAATTTTCGCAACCACCGCACGAGTTGCAGCGCCATAACAAACCGCAAACATCGCAGTAGTGGTTTATTGTGAAGCGATCTCTGGTTGAGTGCCCGACCTGTTCTCACGTACCTTCGACAATGGCATTTCAAGCCTTGGCAAATTCCTTAACGATGTACCGCAGCAAGTTATTACCCTCGTCAATGAGATCGTGGCGATCTTCTTTCTTTGTCACCACAGCTGCCCATGCCATTTGATCTTTGACCCAGCCCCTTGATCCGGGCCGTTTGGATGTAGAATCCGTTCCTGTTTTTTTCTCGTGACTAGGTTGCGGTCAAGGCCTGCTGAGCGGAGCCTTTGCGTAGCTCAAGCGAAGCAGACCGGGCGGCACGGTTGAGATTGGCGTAAACGGCCGGTGCCAGTCCGCCAAGCGATGTGTGTGGTCTCTGAGTGTTGTAGTCGATCCTCCAGGTTTCAATGATCTTTCGGGCTTCTGCGAGATTGCCGAAGATATGTTCGTTCAGGCATTCGTCACGCAGTCGACCATTGAAGCTCTCCACGAATGCGTTCTGCATGGGCTTGCCTGGTGCGATGTAGTGCCAGCCAACGCCAGCGTCTTGGCACCATCGAAGAACGGCATGAGATGTCATTTCCGTTCCATTATCGCTGACAATCATGTCCGGCTGGCCACGCCTGCGGATCAGATCATCCAGTTCACGGGTCATCCGCGCGCCTGACAACGAACGATCCACGACAGTTGCCAGTGCCTCTCGGGTGCAGTCATCCATGATGCACAACACACGGAACCGCCGACCATCCTCAAAGGCGTCGGACACAAATTCCAACGACCACCGCTGGTTGGCCCGATCCGGCACAAGAATAGGCCTTCGCGTGCCCAAAGCTCGTTTGCGCGACCGACGACGGCGCACAGCCAATCCTTCCTCACGGTAGAGACGAAACAGCTTCTTGTGGTTCACTTCAAAGCCCTCTCTGGCCAATAGGATGCCCAAACGCCGGTAGCCGAACCGACGACGTTCGTTCGCCAGTTCGCGCAAGCGCTTGCGCAGGGCCGCGTCATCCTCGTCCTGTTTCTGATACTGGAAAACAGACCTGTGCAGGTCGGCCAGTTCACACGCCCGACGCTCAGACAAATCGTGTCGATCCATCACGTCTGACACGGCCCGTCTTTTGACATCGGGCGTCAGTAGTTTTTTGTCGCGAGATCCTTCAATGCCGCATTGTCGAGCATCGCATCTGCCAGCATGCGCTTCAGGCGGTTGTTCTCATCCTCCAGTGCACGCAGCTTCTTGGCATCCGAAACGTTCATCCCGCCGAACTTGGCCTTGTATTTGTAGAACGTTGCATCGCTGATCCCGTACTTTCGGCACAACTCCTGTGCTTTAACTCCAGCCTCGTATTCCTTGATCATTCCAATGATCTGTTCGTCCGAAAATCTGCGTTTCATAGTCCATCCTTTGCTTGGACGGATTACTAACACCTCAGTGGCCTGATTTCAGGTGGTTGGGTCATGAGGCAAGTGTGGTGAACAGCTGTCCAGCAGTGACCGAGGATATTCGTTAGTTTTGGCAAAATTCAAACTAACCAGTTCAGCCAAAGAAAACTCGGCAAATCGTCGTTACGCGCACGCACCTCAAGTGAGCATACCCAAGGTCATGAAAAATGCGACTAGGCCCAACCACCTCTGCCCAATCCGATTCCGGCATCAGCCATCACCGACTGGCACATAGCGAACCAACAAAAAACGAAGCGTCTATCACCAATGGAACGACTATGGCTGCCAAATGGCAAAACTATGTGTCGTCCCACAAGGAATGTCGGGCGACACATAGTTTTGCCATTCATCGACATCTAAGCCTTTGATTTTAAATTTCCCTAGAATAGCACGAGGCACGAGTCTTGCCATTTGCGACTCAAAGGTTTTCCATCAAGCTCAAGCCATCGCATAGCGGCAATTGCCCTTCTGTTAAACAGTTACAGGCAAAAGCCGTATGCACAGGCGGATCGCACACTCCAAATTGCTTTAGGTGGCAACGTGCGAAACATCCCTGTCCGGCGAGTATATGTCCAAGATGTTCCAATGTCCGGTCGTTGGTGTTGGGTT
>NZ_JAEDOU010000019.1:2500-6175 GCF_017872515.1 Ruegeria sp. HKCCE3926
GTCTAGCCGGCCCTGTCTCGTGTATCGCGACTGAAAAGAACAGAGTTGTCCAAGTCAAATATACTAACCCGAGCGACCTGCGTTGATCAGCTGCACGGCTGGGAGACCATATGGGGTTGCTCAATTGTCCTCGTCCAAGTGGCGGGGGCGGGAAATGTATGTTTTTGGTTCAGAAGAATGACTGCCTTTAGTTACCAGCTGGGCGGTCTCGATCGATTTGATTACTAGCGCAGCTTTGGTTGTGTGCGGTCAAACGCACTCAAGTAGCCGAATAGGCGGTAGTGCCAATATCAAGTCTTTCTTTTTCTGGATCAAATCAAGCGCGAGAAGGGCGTTTGGTGAATGCCTTGGCAGCAAGAGGCGATGAAAGACGTGATACTCTGCGATAAGCCATGGGGAGCTGAGAATAAGCTTTGATCCATGGATCTCTGAATGGGGCAACCCACCTGAATGTTTGTTATTGTTAGCTGTGCTAATCAATAATGAGCATGAACAGGTACTTAAGACCTGAATACATAGGGTTTTAAGAGCAAACCCGGGGAACTGAAACATCTAAGTACCCGGAGGAAAGGAAATCAATTGATACTCCCCTAGTAGCGGCGAGCGAACGGGGACCAGCCGAGCCGGATAAGTGACTAGAACACGTTGGGAAGCGTGGCCATAGCGGGTGACAGCCCCGTATAGGAAGCTTTGACGGACGTATTAAGTAGGGCGGAACACGTGAAATTCTGTCTGAAGATCGGAGGACCACCTTCGAAGGCTAAGTACTCCTTGCTGACCGATAGCGAACCAGTACCGTGAGGGAAAGGTGAAAAGCACCCCGACGAGGGGAGTGAAACAGTACCTGAAACCGAACGCCTACAATCAGTCGGAGGCTCCTTGCGAGCTGACGGCGTACCTTTTGTATAATGGGTCATCGACTTGGTCTCACGAGCAAGCTTAAGCCGTTAGGTGTAGGCGTAGCGAAAGCGAGTCTTAATAGGGCGAATGAGTTCGTGGGATCAGACCCGAAACCGAGTGATCTAGGCATGGCCAGGTTGAAGGTAAGGTAACACTTACTGGAGGACCGAACCCACATCCGTTGAAAAGGATCGGGATGAGCTGTGCCTAGGGGTGAAAGGCCAATCAAACTCGGAGATAGCTGGTTCTCTGCGAAATCTATTTAGGTAGAGCGTCATCCGAATACCCCGGGGGGTAGAGCACTGGATGGGTAATGGGGCCCCACAGGCTTACTGATCCTAACCAAACTCCGAATACCCGGGAGTACTAGATGGCAGACACACTGCGGATGCTAACGTCCGTAGTGGAGAGGGAAACAACCCTGACCTACAGCTAAGGCCCCCAATTCATGGCTAAGTGGGAAAGCAGGTGGGACGACCAAAACAACCAGGAGGTTGGCTTAGAAGCAGCCATCCTTTAAAGATAGCGTAACAGCTCACTGGTCTAAACAAGTTGTCCTGCGGCGAAGATGTAACGGGGCTCAAGCCATGAGCCGAAGCTTAGGATGCCGTAAGGCATGGTAGCAGAGCGTAGTGTGACATAGAACTCATCCTGTATTGCCGCCGGTTATGTGGCGCGAGTAATCGCGCTCAAGTAGCCGAATAGGCGGTAGCGCAGGATAGAGTTCTTTCGATGAAGCCGGCCTGTGAGGGATCCGGTGGAGAGATCACTAGTGAGAATGATGACATGAGTAGCGACAAAGAGTGTGAGAGACACTCTCGCCGAAAGTCCAAGGGTTCCTGCTTAAAGCTAATCTGAGCAGGGTAAGCCGGCCCCTAAGCCGAGGCCGAAAGGCGTAGGCGATGGGAACTAGGTTAATATTCCTAGGCCAGGAGGATGTGACGGATCACAGGTGTAGTTCAATCTTATCGGATTGATTGGGCTGCTGAGTGGTTCCTGGAAATAGCCCTCCATCAGACCGTACCCTAAACCGACACAGGTGGACTGGTAGAGCATACCAAGGCGCTTGAGAGAACGATGTTGAAGGAACTCGGCAAAATACCTCCGTAAGTTCGCGAGAAGGAGGCCCGGTTCCTAGGCAACTAGGGGCTGGGGGCACAAACCAGGGGGTGGCGACTGTTTATTAAAAACACAGGGCTCTGCGAAGTCGCAAGACGACGTATAGGGTCTGACGCCTGCCCGGTGCCTGAAGGTTAAAAGGAGAGGTGAGAGCCTTGAATTGAAGCCCAGGTAAACGGCGGCCGTAACTATAACGGTCCTAAGGTAGCGAAATTCCTTGTCGGGTAAGTTCCGACCTGCACGAATGGCGTAACGACTTCCCCGCTGTCTCCAACATCGACTCAGCGAAATTGAATTGCCTGTCAAGATGCAGGCTTCCCGCGGTTAGACGGAAAGACCCCGTGCACCTTTACTACAGCTTCGCACTGGCATCAGGATTGTGATGTGCAGGATAGGTGGTAGGCTTTGAAGCAGGAACGCAAGTACCTGTGGAGCCTCCCTTGAGATACCACCCTTCGCACTCTTGATGTCTAACCGCGGTCCGTTATCCGGATCCGGGACCCTGCGTGGCGGGTAGTTTGACTGGGGCGGTCGCCTCCTAAAGCGTAACGGAGGCGCGCGAAGGTTGGCTCAGAGCGGTCGGAAATCGCTCGTTGAGTGCAATGGCAGAAGCCAGCCTGACTGCAAGACTGACAAGTCGAGCAGAGTCGAAAGACGGCCATAGTGATCCGGTGGTCCCGAGTGGAAGGGCCATCGCTCAACGGATAAAAGGTACGCCGGGGATAACAGGCTGATACTGCCCAAGAGTCCATATCGACGGCAGTGTTTGGCACCTCGATGTCGGCTCATCTCATCCTGGGGCTGGAGCAGGTCCCAAGGGTACGGCTGTTCGCCGTTTAAAGAGGTACGTGAGCTGGGTTTAGAACGTCGTGAGACAGTTCGGTCCCTATCTGCCGTGGGTGTAGGAGACTTGAGAGGAGTTGCCCCTAGTACGAGAGGACCGGGGTGAACGATCCACTGGTGGACCAGTTGTCGTGCCAACGGCAGTGCTGGGTAGCTATGATCGGACAGGATAACCGCTGAAGGCATCTAAGCGGGAAGCCCCCCTCAAAACAAGGTCTCCCTGAGGGCCGTGGAAGACCACCACGTCAATAGGCCGGAGATGTAAGCGCAGCAATGCGTTCAGTTGACCGGTACTAATCGCCCGATAGGCTTGATTTGATCCAGTAATGGAAAGACAAATCACCAAAAGCATACACTGACCTTGATTATGGACAGCGTCGCAGCGCCAAGCCGCGATGTTGGTTGATTATATAACCGAGTGGCACCGCGCATTCGCAAGCGAATACGCTGCCTGCCAACCGTCGCTTTCTTGCTCCGCAAAAAAGTCGACATGGGCTTTTCCTCGGTTTGGTGGTCATAGCGCAAGTGAAACACCCGGTCCCATCCCGAACCCGGAAGTTAAGCACTGCCGCGCCAATGGTACTTGGGCTTAAGCCCCGGGAGAGTAGGTCACCGCCAAACCTAGAAAAAGCCCATATCTCTCTAACACGATGACACAATACCCGGCCTCAAATAGCGCAAGCGATAGGCCAACCAAAGACCTCAACTAGCGTAAGCGCTAGGTCACAAAAACTGTCGCGGGATGGAGCAGCCCGGTAGCTCGTCAGGCTCATAACCTGAAGGTCGTAGGTTCAAATCCTACTCCCGCAACCA